>NZ_JBFRCK010000002.1:0-509824 GCF_040965775.1 Paraburkholderia sp. BR10954 | reverse complement strand
GATGTCATGCGCAACGCCAATCCAGCCATCCGGTCCGCTCGGTCACGTTCCCGAAATAACCGGTCACGTTGCCGAAATCGCCGGTCACGATCCCGAAACGGCCGGTCACGTTCATCCGAAATACGCAGCGAGTGATTCGTCACCGGCGACTCAAGCAGGCCTGTACCTGTTGCGACTGCATCGTGCAGGCGGCTGCGCCCAGCCGGCCAATCGATCGCGGCATGCCGGGTCCCGGGTTGCTCGCGCATGTTCTGGTCGCCAAATTCTGTGACCACCTTCCCCTGTACCGTCAGTCAGTGATTTACGCGCGCGACGGCGTGCAGCTCAGCCGTTCGACACTCGCGGACTGGGTCGGACAGTGCAGTGCGTTGCTCCGGCCACTCGTAGAGGTCGTTCGCCGGTACGTGATGGCCGCCTCGAAGATCCACGCGGATGACACGCCGGTACCTGTACTCGAACCCGGGAACGGCAAGACCCGTACCGCACGGCTCTGGACGTACGTTCGGGATGACCGGCCGGCTGGCTCGAAGGACGCACCGGCGGTCTGGTTCGCGTACAGTCCCACAAGAGCTGGTGGATATCCACAGGTCCATCTGAAGGATTTCAAGGGAACATTGCAGGCCGATGCGTTCGCGGGGTACAACGCGATCTACGAGGGTGGTGATGTGCGCGAGGCTGCGTGCATGGCACACGCGCGCCGCAAATTCCACGATCTGTTCGTCGCACGCAAGAACGAGGTTAACACCGAAGCGTTGCGCCAGATCGGCGAACTGTACGCAATTGAGGCCGCGATTCGCGGCAAGCCACCGGACGAACGAAGACGTGTCAGGCAGGAGCAGGCGCGTCCGTTACTCGATGTGTTCGAGATCTGGCTGCGCTCGACATTGGGTACGGTGTCGCAGAAAGGCGAAACCGCCAAAGCTATCAACTACGCGCTGAATCAGTGGGCGGCGCTCACGCTGTACGTCGATGACGGCGCCGTGGAAATCGACAACAACGCGGCTGAACGCGCTTTACGTGCTGTCGCTCTCGGCCGAAAGAACTATCTGCACTTCGGCTCCGACAGCGGCGGCGAACGCGGGGCCGCAATCTACACTCTGGTTGGTACCGCCAAACTGAATGGCCTTGATCCCGAGGCCTACCTGCGCCACGTCATCGCTCGCATCGCCGAGCATCCTGTCAATCGCGTCGACGAACTGTTGCCATGGGTCGTCGCCGATCAGCTTCGCCACGACGCCGCCTGACTCGACACGCTGTCAAGAACGGTCGCGGTCGGACGGTTACGTGGTTACCTTGCACTCGCCAACGATCAGTCGCTTGGCAATGCCATGACGTCGCGTGGGATGTGACGTCTGACTGGCATCCAGCTCGGCTGTTGCCGTTGCGCATTGCCCTTTCGTTGCGTCCGGCGTCAACCTGACGGTGCCATCCATCGCACATCGCTATCAACCACTGCCTTAAGTTGAATGTACTAACGCTGCTGGCGGGGCCGATCACTTTGACTGGTGCGCCTGAACCCCATCCCACAGTCCCCGCAGCATGCTTTGTAATGCCTTGAACCGTTGAGGATGGAACATGACCATGAACACGAACATTTGCAGCAAACGTACCGCATCGACACGACGCCAAGCCCAACAAGGATAGTTTCGCCTCTGTAGCAGCACGCTGTTGCGGAACATGTAGTAGTATCGAAACGGCTTATGGAGGGGAATTTCCCGCCACCGGCCAAGCCACACCCGCCTACGCTCTTCTCCAAGGGAGTGGCTCATGCTTGCTTCACAGTGCCCCCACACCTGATAACCCTTTGCACGAGCGCGCAACACCCACTCAGTATCGACCTGGTCAATGAATAATTCCTCGTCCATCCCGCCAACGGCATCGAGAACATCGATTGAAATCAATGATCCTGAGGAAATAAGAAGGTCTGTCCGGACAACCGGTTGACCGGGTTTACAGGCGACAGGCGCAAAGCGGATCCTTCCGAAGCGCACATGTGGAGCAAGGTGACCTGTTTGAGGGTCTCTGAATCGTGGTCCGATCGCTGCCACGCTATTGCCGCCTGCAACCAGATCCTCATGTGCCAACTTCAGCGCAGCTACCATCCTTGGCTCCGGCACGCTGTCTTGATCCATCAGCAAGACATATTTTGCACCATGCTCTCGCGCCCAGTGGACGCCGACATTGTGGGCCGCCGCAATTCCGAGATTTTTGCCCTGGGACAAGACATGTATCCTCGAGTCGCCCAGCCCAGCCACGAAACCAGCCACGTCTTCGCCGGATCCGTTGTCCACCACAGCCACACTGTCGGTCTGCGATGCAACAGACTTGAGAAGTTCGCCAAGGCGTGCCAAATCCGGCTGATAACTGACTACGATCGCCGCGACGCCCGCAACCTGAGAGGGTAGAGACTGAAGATTCATAGCTGCGCACGCGATCAGCGCTCAAGATTGGAAGTCGGCGAATCGTCGTTCGCCTTTCACTTGGACTGCGAGACAACCGAAGCGCATTCAGTCCAAAGTGATGTACGTGAAAGGCCATTGGTCGCGAATGCGACCGCTGCGATCGAATTCAGTCGAGTTGCAGCGCGGCGAGGATCGTATCGCGTTGATTAAACCATGCATACTTCGAACGAGCATCCTCACGTGCATTTTCGAGCAATGTCGACCACCCGGAATCGCTTTCGATTGCTCTCTCGATCACAGACAACCATTCATGCGCCTGGGCAAGATAGCCGTTCTCGCCGTCGCGAATCGAATTCGCATATGTATAAGACGGTGACGCGACGCTTATCGCGCCCACGACGGCGGCCTCGAAATACTTGAGCTCTGATTTGCAGTTCGTAAAGTCGTTTGACTGCAGCGGCATCAGATTGAACTCGACAGTACTGATGAGACGCTGCAAGTTCACATAGTCTTGAAAAGGTTGGCGTTTGATCCGATCACCGAATTTACTGAGCGTCGGGCCAGCCTCGATATAACCCACGATCATCAGTTCGATTCTGGGATCTTTCGCGAGCAGCGCCTCGATAGCCGGAATGATGATCGCATAGTCGAGCTTGTGCGAAGGCGAGCCACTAAAGTAGCCTAAGTGAATCCTGTCGTCGCGTGCGAACCCCTTCTCCTGCTTATGCCGAAAGAGCGCATCGGAAAAATCGATTTGCTCCTTGTTCATAAAATTCGGCACCACGCTCACCGGCAATCCAGAAAACGCCGCGATCTTCCCGGCTAGAAAAGCATTCGTCGTGATGGCGCCATCGCACATTTTCAGCGCCGCGCCCAGCCGGCCAATATACGAGAACCAATAGTCCCAACGGCCGGAATCGCCGACGTCTTCGTCAAGCGTGTTCATGATCAGGTGCGCAAAGCTCGAATCGAAAACAAAATCGTCGATGTCAAACAATATGCGCTTGCCTCGCAACCGGAACTTCATCACGAGCTGATTGATGCGATGACAATACCGGGACCGGCAAATCACCAGTACATCTGCGAGATCTGCTATCTCGTCGATTCGTGCCCAGTCCTGAAGAAAGAAAAAACTCGCCGATACATCCCCACTCTCGTCCTCATTCAGTACCTGCACCATGTTATAGGCACGGTAACGAAACGTGCTGTTGTTCGGCTCTTCGTAGAAATAGGCAACCCGCCGCTTACCACGCGTAAGCATTCTCACGCGCTCACTCAGCGGCAAAATCCACGGGTCCGAATAAGCTAAAGGAGCAATATCGACTTTAAACATTAGAGTTCTTCGGACAACTGCTTGATGATCTTGCCGAACGCTTGCTGCCAATCGCCAGCAAGTCCGTTCCTAAGAAAATTTTGCTCTCTCAATAGCTGTTTGGATGCCAGCGTCACTGCCGACCTCAGTGCTTCAACCAATGCATCACGCTCAAGGTCCGCGCAGATCAGGTTATGCGAGTAGCCGGACAGATCGGTCTTGCTGCCAAAGCGGTTGGTTACTACGACCGCCCCGCTGGCCACCAGATCCAACGGCGGATAGCTTGGGTGCGGCGTGCTCATCAAGCTGAGGCCCACATCGATCGTCCCTGCAAGTTCTGCATACTGCGACCATGTGAGATTCTCGAATTTTTTGGGCACGTAGTCACCGTCGAAAACCACGCTTGGTATGTCCTTACCGACCAGACAGATCTCCCATTCCGAGGGGTCCAGCACCTTTTCGGCAATCGCCCGTTCGATGACTTCAATCCCAAGATAGAACAGATTACGCACATTGTTCGGCCTTGCGTAAAAGAAAAATCGCTTCTTTTGCAACGCCTGCTTTTTTCGCGGATGGAAAATGGAGGCCGGGAAAGCCGGCTCAAACCACATTCCCTTGGCGGCAATATTGCTTAGTCCATCCGAAATCAGATGGTCGAACAGCAGCTTTGTATTGATCAGAAAACGGATTTCGCTATTCCGAAGCGTGTCTGCACATTTAACACGATCATCGCCGAACGGATAGAACATCCGTTCATCTTCCTGCAGCAGATAGATAATCGACTCGCGCGGCACGCTGGGCAATGTAGCCGCAGTCGTCCACCACGACGTTGTCACGAAGAGATCGCCTTCCTTGACGTCGAGTTCGTACTTCTGATCGTAGAACGCTGCAAACTTGAATTGCAATTCGTGCTTCAGCTTGATGCCGTACAACGCGAGAATGTGATCGATGTTCTCGGGTTGAGCCCGCTGCGTTCGCGTGACTATCCGAAGCTGCGCATTGAGTTCATTCGCAAGCAGAGCTGAAAAAATCAGCGCAGTCCCCACTCCACCAAACAGGCTGCCACTGGAGACGCTGTCTGTCACGATGCTGACGCGTCGGACGCCGGATGCGGGAATCGAATATGTCAGTAAAGGTGCAAGCGACTCGAAGCGCTGACGATGAAGTTGCGCCACGCTTTTTTGGGACGAGTCGCCGCCGCCCACTAAACTGGGCGAAACATTTAATTTTTTGCCCAACTTTCGGTAGACAAGCTCCCGCAACGCCGACGTTCCATGGGTTTTCCAGTAGCAGTAGACCCTATAAGCCCGATCAATCATTCCAAGTCCTCGTTGCGTGCTGTTAAGCGACACACGTCATATTATTTGACCGACTATCATCAATGTCGACAATTCAACACGCCTGCCTTGAAGACAGGAAAGCGGGCATTGCGCCTGGTTTCGGTCTTCCGCTGCAGGCGCCATTACGCGCTCACACCGAAGCTTCATACTGCGAAAGCACTTCTTCGGTCGGCCCAAACGCTCGTACGCGCCCGCGCTCCATCCACAGCACCTTGTTGCATACTTTGCGGATTTCCGCATTTGAGTGCATTGCCAGCACCACAATCTCCGCACGGCTATGAAGATCCGCGAGGCGCTCTTCGGCCTTATGCATGAAAGACGCATCGCCAACGCCCATCACCTCGTCGAGCAGGAGAATCTCAGCATCGACCGCAGTCGATATGGCGAAGCCCAAGCGCACGCGCATGCCACTCGAATAGGTTCTGAGCGGCAGGTCGAGATAATCGCCTAGCTCACAAAACTGCGCGATCGACTGCTGCTTCTCACGAATTTCCGCATCCGACATACCCAGCAACAAACCTCGCAAGCGGATGTTTTGCATGCCGGTCGAGTTCTCGTCCATTCCGAGACTGGTATCGAGTAGCGGCACAATCTTTCCGTCGCTCTCAACCGTGCCGTACGTGGGCGAGTAGATGCCGGCCATGATTCTGAGCAGTGTCGACTTGCCGGCGCCGTTGTGGCCGACTAGGCCAAACCGGTCGCCGCTTTCCAAACGCAAGTTGACGCTGTCGAGCGCACGCACGATGACTACGCCGTCGTTACCCTCGGCGATTGAATTGCGACGACCCACGCGCATGACCTGCTTCTTGAGCGACCGTCCTTGAACGTCATAGATGGGCAGGTCGAGCGTCGTGTTCTTAAGTTCGATGTACGCCATGATTTGCTCTATCAGACCCAGTATGGAATGCGTTTCAAGTACCGGCCCGTAAGGCCAAGCGCCAAAAGCCAACCGGCCACGGCAAGCCCCACGGAGACTCCCCACGTGGTCGCGCTCGGCCACTCCCCGATCAGCGGCGCGCGAACCAGTTCGATCAGATGCGCGAGAGGATTGAAATCGACGATGAATGAAAAGCGGGTCAACGAATTCGGGTGATAAATGATTGGAGTAACATAAAACGCGATCTGCATTAGCGCGGCGACGATCTGCGGCAAATCGCGAAAACGCGCGGATAGCAGACCCGTGACCATTGCCATCCACATCGCATTGGCCATATACAGCACCAAAGCCGGAATAAAGACAGGGAGCGTCTCCCAGCTCTTGATGCCATAAATTGCCAGCAGCACAACCACAATCACGGAGTTGTGCGCGAGGATGATGAGATTGCGCCAGGCAACCTGCAACATGAAGATCAGCTTCGGCGTCGCCGCCTGCCGGATGTAGTGGCCGCTGTTTATGTAAGCGGTGCTGCCCTCCAGGACAGTGGCCGAAAATGCCGTCCATAGGACAAGGCTGACAGCGAGATATGGAAGATAATCACTCATCTTCATCCCGAAAAGCGTGCCGTACACCGCGCCGATCGAACCGACCATCACACCGGTGCTGATCGTTAGCCAGAACGGTCCTACGCGCGAACGCGCGTAGCGTTGCCGAACCTCTAGCCAGCCGAGAAGTGTCCAAAGCCGCCAGGAAGCGATGCTTCGCTTCAAATCATAAAGTGCCAGGTTGTACATTACAGAGTCTGCTACTTTCGCGTTAAAAATGGACGCGCCGTCGTGTATCGACGCGTACCTTGTCATGGTCGATCGAGCCGGCCCATGCGGCCGGTCAACCCGTGCCAGATTCCCATCAGCGCCATTCGCAAATGGCCCAGACGTGGCTGAAGAAACAACCCATAAATCGCCAATCGAAACGGGAACTTGACGAGTTCCGTAGACTTCCAGGTCCACGGAATATAGCTCCGTTTGATTAGAGCAACTGCATTCCTGAAGAGGTAATAATGACGTAGCGGGCTATGGCTCGGATATTGCCGGCCGAGCACTCGAACCGGTTCGCCGCCCAGTTCATGCGCGAGCCGCAACCCCGGCGCCCCCAGTACTGCGTAACCTCTCGACCTCGCTCTCGCGCACCATTCAAGATCGACGAAGTCAATGAACAACGCGTCATCCATCGGACCAATTTCCTGCCAGATGGCCAGATTGATGCAAGAGCCCGAGCTGATCAGAAAATCGATCTCGAGCGGCTGTGTGCCAACGACCGGAATCCGCTGCAGCTTCAGGTATCCAAAGCGAACGAAGGGCGCAACACCGCCGAGGCGGGCATCCTCGTATGCCGGACCGATCAATGCAACTCGGCCACGCTGGCGCTCTTCGTCGTCGAGCAAACGCGGCAACTCGTCCAGTAGCTGGCTTGACGGCTCGCTATCCTGGTCGAAGATCAGCGCGCAGGTGCATCCTGCCTTCAGGAGCACCTCGACGCCTTGATTGATGCCCGTCGCGATTCCCCGGTTGGCGCCGTTCGCGACGTAGACGATTCGCTTGTCGAGACCAATCTGCGCGGCACTCTGCGTCTGCTCGGTATTGTCGACGACAACGCAAAGGCCCGCGTCTGCATAGCGATTCGCCCGACGGACGCAAGCAGCATCCGGTCGATAAAACACAACGACGATCCCGGAAGATACATTACCGGACAAGACGCCACGATCAGCTGGAGTCATGGAAGGCAATTACCTTTCAACAATGGATCGGCAGCTACCGCGCCACTGGTGGCCACGGCTATGCACATTGACCGGCCATGCAGAGTCGCAACGCATCCCGCCAGTCCGGCATCGAAAGCCCGAAGGTCTCGGTAAGCTTGCGATGCGACATTCGTGAATTTGCCGGACGTTTCGCGGGAACGGGATAATCGATCGTGCCGATCGGTACGACGCGCGGCCCTTCCTCTCCCATTGCAGCATCAAAGATTGCTTGTGCGAAACCGTGCCATGATGTCTCGCCCGCTGCAGTCAGGTGATAGACGCCCGAACGCTCGCGCCACCAGTCAGCATTATTCGCAGCGAGGCCTTGCGCGATGATGTGCGATGTCGATGTCGCAATGGTATTGGACCAGGTAGGCGCTCCGATCTGATCGGCAACCACGCGCAATTCAGGCCGCTCCTTACCCAGCTTCAACATGGTCAGAAAAAAGTTCTTTCCACGCGCTCCATACACCCAGCTAGTACGCAAGATCAGATGCTCGCAGCCGGACGCAGCAATGACCTGCTCTCCCGCGAGCTTGCTCTTGCCGTATACGTTTTGCGGATTGGTCGAATCGTCCTCGACGTAGGGTGCGTTCTTCGTTCCGTCGAAGACATAGTCGGTCGAATAGTGGATCAGCGCGGCGCCGAGCTTTTTTGCTTCCTCGGCGAGCACGCCCGGTGCTTCGCCGTTGATACGCATCGCCAGATCGCGCTCTTCTTCGGCCTTATCGACCGCGGTATAAGCGGCCGGATTGACGATCAGCGCGGGACGCAAGTCGCGCACCACCGCGCGAATCTGATCGAGGTTCGACAGATCGAGCCGCGAGCGGTCGACCGCGACCACGTTGCCGAGCCCTTGCAGCGTGCGCGCGAGCTCATAGCCGACCTGGCCATTTACGCCGGTGACGAGAATCGTCCGTGTCGCGTCGTGTGCGCTCATGCGTTTCCCCTATGCGTAGACTTCGGCGTCGGCGAGACGCTTGCCCGCCGCATCCTTGGCCGCGAGCAGCGGCTCGAAGTCGATCGGCCATTCGATGCCGATCGACGGATCGTTCCATACGATGCTGCGCTCGTGCTCGGGAAACCAGTAATCCGTGGTCTTGTAGAGGAACTGCGCGGACTCCGACAGCACGACGAAGCCGTGTGCGAAACCGGGCGGCACCCACAGCTGCCGGTGGTTTTCGACCGACAGCGTCACGCCGACCCACTTGCCGAAGTTCGGCGAACTCTTGCGGATGTCGACGGCCACGTCGAATACCTCGCCCTCGACCACGCGCACGAGCTTGCCCTGCGCATGCTGGATCTGATAGTGCAGACCGCGCAGCACGCCGCGCGCCGAGCGCGAGTGATTGTCCTGCACGAACTCGACGCCCGGCTCGACCTTCTCAGCGAATTCGAGCGCATTGAAGCTTTCGAAGAAGAAGCCACGCGCATCGCCGAACACCTTCGGCTCGATGATCTTGACTTCGGGCAGCGCGGTAGCGGTTACCTGGATGGCCATGCGACTTGATCCGTGAGAATGTTTTGCAGGTAGTGCCCGTAGGCATTTTTCGCGAGCGGCTTGGCGAGTGCGAGCAGTTGCTCGCCGTCGATCCACTGACGCCGGTACGCGATCTCTTCCGGACACGCGACCACCAGACCCTGGCGCTTCTGCAGCGTCGCGATGAACGTGGCGGCTTCGATCAGCGAATCGTGCGTGCCGGTGTCGAGCCACGCATAACCGCGCCCCATGATCTCGACGTTCAGCGACGCGTTCGCGAGATAGCGCGAGTTGACATCGGTGATTTCGAGCTCGCCGCGCGGCGACGGACGGATGTCGGCGGCGATGTCGCAGACCTGCTTGTCGTAGAAGTAAAGACCGGTGACCGCGTAGTTCGAACGCGGCTTCGCGGGCTTTTCCTCGATCGACAACGCGCGGAACTGCTGGTCGAATTCGACCACGCCGTAGCGCTCCGGGTCCTGCACGTGATACGCGAACACGGTCGCGCCTTCGGTTTGATCGTCGGCGCGCTCGAGTTGCTTCGCGAGATCGTGGCCGTAAAAAATGTTGTCGCCGAGAATCAACGCCGACGGATCGTTGTTCACGAACTCGCGGCCGATGATGAACGCCTGCGCGAGCCCATCCGGCGACGGCTGCACCGCGTACTGGATGTTCATGCCCCACTGGCTGCCGTCACGGAGCATCGCCTCGAAGCGCGGCGTGTCCTGCGGCGTGGAGATGATCAGCACGTCGCGAATCCCCGCCACCATCAGCGTGGACAGCGGGTAGTAGATCATCGGCTTGTCGTACACCGGCAGCAGTTGCTTGGAGACGACGTGCGTGATCGGATACAGGCGAGTGCCCGAACCGCCTGCGAGAATAATGCCTTTGCGCGCCATTGCCGTGCCTTTACGCGCGCTGCGCGTAGTTGGTCTCGACCCACTTCCGGTACTCGCCCGAAGCGACTTCGTCGACCCATTGCTGGTTGTCGAGATACCACTGGACCGTTTTGGCGAGTCCCGTTTCGAACGTTTCCGCCGGCTTCCAGCCGAGTTCGCGCTCGAGCTTGCGGGCGTCGATCGCGTAACGGCGGTCGTGGCCCGGACGATCAGTCACATAGGTGATCTGGTCGCGATAGGAGCCCGCCGCCTTCGGACGCTGCTTGTCGAGCAGGTCGCAAAGTGTGTGCACGACCTCGAGATTCTTCTTCTCGTTCCAGCCGCCGACGTTGTACGTTTCGCCCGGCGTGCCGCGTGCGAGCACTTCACGAATCGCGCTGCAATGGTCGCCGACGTACAGCCAGTCGCGCACGTTCTGCCCGTCGCCATACACCGGCAGCGGCTTGCCGCCGAGCGCGTTGGCGATCATCAGCGGAATCAGCTTCTCGGGGAACTGGTACGGGCCGTAGTTGTTCGAGCAATTGGTGGTCAGCACCGGCAGGCCGTACGTGTGATGGTAGGCGCGCACGAGATGATCCGAGCCGGCCTTGGTTGCCGAATAGGGGCTATTCGGCGCGTACGGCGTGGTTTCGGAGAATTGCGGATCGGTTGCGGACAGCGAGCCGAACACTTCGTCGGTCGATACATGCAGGAAGCGGAACGCGGCGCGCTCCGCCTCACCCCGCGTGTTCCAGTAGCTGCGTGTCGCTTCGAGCAACGTGAAGGTGCCGACCACGTTGGTCTGCACGAAATCGGCCGGACCGTGAATCGAGCGATCCACATGGCTCTCGGCCGCGAAATGCAGCACGGCGCGCGGCTTGTGTTCCGCCAATAGCGCGTCGAGCGCGGCGCGATCGCAGATGTCGACGCGCGCGAAAATGTGTTTGGAATTGCCCTGTAGCGACTTCAGCGTGCCCAGATTACCGGCGTAGGTCAGTTTGTCTACGTTGAGCACCGCTTCGTCCGACGCATTCAGCCAGTCGAGCACGAAATTGGCGCCGATGAAGCCGGCACCGCCCGTTACCAGGATCATTTAATTCCCTTGTCGATGTTAGTGACAGGCAGCGAAGAACTTGCGACCCGTTCACCCCGTGTGGTGTCTGTTTCTCTGGCCGACCGACGCGTCCCGCGGAGAGCGGACACTCAGACGCCAATTTTATGAAGCCCCAATTATAAAGCTGCCCAGTGCAAAAACTAGAACCCTAACAACTTGAAACAGCTTGACAGAATTCGTTGCCGCTGGCACGCAAAATGGAGTCTTTCGGTGCGATTACGCGCATTTTGACGCTTGTAATGATCTGCACGACATACTATGCGGTCCGGCGCGCAAAGACTGGGAAACGAACAGGAAGACGGGCAAAAACGCCGCGAAAGGCCGCGAATGCAGACCATCAGGAGATTGCTCGCGTGAACGCGCTCAGGCCGCGAGCATCCAGCGCAGCGTATCGATGAACGGGATCGACTCGACCGCCGGCACCAGCGAGTGCAATTTGGCGGGCGATCCGGCAAGCATCTTGACGTCCGTTTGCCGGACAAAGGCGGGATTGACCTGGACTTCGATGTCGTGACCGGTGAGTTCGCTCGCGGTCGTCAGGATCTCACGCAACGAATACGGCGTGCCGGTGCAGACGTTGACGATCTCGGCGGCGACATCGGAGTCGAGCAGCGCGTCATACGCGCTCGCCACATAACGCACGTCGGAGAAGTCGCGCGCGATGTCGATATTGCCGAGTTCGATCGAGGCCGCGCGCCGCGCGAAGTGGCTGACGATCTTCGGCACGAGGAAGTTCACCGCCTGGCCGCGGCCGGTGTAGTTGAACGGCCGCACGATCAGGATCGGCAGACGGTCGAACCATGTGCGCACCAGCGCTTCCATCGCGGCCTTGCTGGCCGCGTAATGATTGACCGGCGTCAGCGCAAAGCTCTCGTCGATCGCGGCGCTGCTGACGTTGCCGTACACGTTCGCGCTGCTTGCGATCAGCAGCTTGCGCGGCACGTGGCCGATCGCGGCGCAGGCTTCCAGCAGGTTCAGCGTGCCGATCACGTTGACGCGATAAAAGTCGAGCGGATCGTTGTGTCCCACGAAGCTGATCGCGGCCAGATGCACGATGTAATCGGGCCGCACGGCGTCGAGCACGCGCCGGCAGTCTTCCGGTGAGGTGATATCGAGCTTGACGCGTGTCGGCGTGTCGGGCTCGTCGCGGCCGGACACCGCTTCGATCACGGTGTGCCCACGCCCGATCAGCTTCTCGACCAGATAGCGGCCGGTAAAACCGTTCGCACCGGTGACGAGCGTGCGAAATGATTGCTTCGCGGCGGGAGACGACATGCTGGCTTCGTTCACGAGAGAGTCATCCTGTTGTTGTATTGGAAAAGCGCGCGGTCCATAGCGCGATATCCGAACCGCAAACGGGCTATTATGTCACGCTAGCTTGCTGCTCTGCCCAGCGTGGCACGCGTCGTGCAACACCGCGCGTATCGAATCGATCCGATTTCCTCGATGACACCCCACAACGCTTCCAGTACGTCCGCTCCTCTCGTTCCTCTTGCTTTCGGCGATCTGCAAGGCTGCCGTGCGCCGTTTCAGCAACTGCTCGCCAAGGCCGCGCCGCCGGACGGCACACCGCTGTGGTTCGCCGGCGATCTGATCAACCGCGGCCCCGACTCGCTCGACACTTTGCGCGACGTCATCGCGTTCGGCGAGCGCGCGGTGCCGGTGCTCGGCAATCACGATCTGCATCTGCTGTCGGTGTCGGCGGGGATTCGCAAGTCGAAGAAAGGCGACACGATCGAAGACATCCTCGCCGCGCCCGATGCCGCCGATCTGCTCGAGTGGATTCGCCACCGGCCGCTCGCGCATTTCGACAACGGCATGCTGATGGTGCACGCGGGCGTGCTGCCGCAATGGGATACGACGCTGACGCTGGAACTCGCCGACGAATTGCAGCGCGCGCTGCGTGCGCCGAACTGGAAAGAAACGCTTGCCGGCCTGTACGGCAACGAGCCGAACCGCTGGAAGCCGGGCCTGAAGGGAATCGAGCGTCTGCGCGTTACGTGCAGCGCGTTGACGCGCATGCGCTTTTGCAGCGCCGATGGGGTGATGGATTTCAGCAGCAGCGGCACGCTCGCATCCACGCCGAGCGGTTGCATGCCATGGTTCGACGTGCCGTCGCGCCAGACCGCCGACGTGACCGTCGTGTTCGGTCATTGGGCCGCGCTCGGCCTGATGCTGCGCGACAACCTGATCGGCCTCGACTCGGGTTGCGTGTGGGGGCAGAAGCTGTCGGCGGTACGGCTCGCGCGAAATCCTGCGGAGCGTACGTTGACGCAGGTCGATTGCGGTTCGTGCGGTGTGCCGCGCGGGGGCAATTAAACAGAAGCCGGCGACGCTGCCCGGCAGCGCCGCCGCTCAGGCCGAGCGGCGCGGCTGATCGACGGGCTCGATCAGCGTTTGCGGCGTCTCGGCGGCGTCGCTCGACGACGCGGCAGCTACCACGTCGCCTTCTTGCGCGACCGTCCCCGCCACTGCGTTGCCGGCCTGCATGTCCCGCAACGCGTTCGCCACCACGTTCTGAGCCTGCGCCGCGAGCACCCGCCGGTCGGCGTTCGGTGCGAGCGGCGCGCCGACATAGACGTGAGCGGTTAGCGGACCGCCACGCAACAGCATGTCGAGCGAGTCGGACAACGAGACATCGTCGATATACGCGGGTGCGGTCGACTGCCGGCCCTGCGCATCCTCGTACATGATGCACAGCGGTTGCACCGGCACACCGGCCGACACCGCCGCCTGAAACATGTTCGCGTGAAACGGCAGCAACTCGAGCCCGTTCGACGTCGTGCCTTCGGGGAACACGCACATCAGTTCACCCGCACTGAGGCGATCGGCGAGTTCGTGCATGATCCGCTTCGCGTCGCTGCGCTTCTCCCGCTGGATGAACACCGTGTCGAGCTGCTGCGCGAGCCAGCCGACCACCGGCCATCGACGGATCTCCGCCTTCGACACGAAAGGCGTCGGCCGCCACGCGTTGATCACGTAGATGTCGATCCACGAGATGTGATTGGCGACGACGAGCGCGCCACGATCGAGCCGCACCGCATCGTTATGCACGACAAGGCGCATGCCGCACAGCCGCAGCATCTTCAGCGACCACGCGCGATTGAGCGCGTGACGCCGCTCGGCGCTCGCGTTCGGAAAGCGCGTCGCGACGGTCCACATGCCGTGCAGCAGATGCGTGATGAGACGGATCTTGCGTAACGCGAGCTTCATGGGCGGGGCCTTCCTTGACTGGACCGAGACGATGCCGCTCAGCGCTGCTCGTACGCGAGCTGACCCGACACGACGGTCGCGCGCACCTGCGCCGGCAGCTCGTAGCCGAGGAACGGCGTGTTGTGCCCCTGGCTCTTCAGCGCGCGCGGCTCGACGCGCCAGTGAGCATGACGGTCGAACACGCAGAGGTCGGCCACCGCGCCGACCGCGATACGGCCAGCCGCTTCGAGGCCGAGCACCTGTGCCGGCGCCGCGGTGATGCGATTGAGCGCGCTCGGGAGCGGCACGCCCGCTTCGTCGGCCCACTTGACCGTCAGCGACAGGAACAGTTCGAGGCCGGTTGCGCCGGGCGTCGCTTCGGCGAACGGCAGCAGCTTTTCGTCGTCGTCGACCGGCGTGTGCGCCGAGCAGATCGCGTCGATCGTGCCGTCGACGAGGCCTGCGCGGATCGCTTCGCGATCGCGCTGCTGACGCAGCGGCGGATCGAGCCGGAACTGCGCGTCGAAATAGCCGATGTCGAGATCGATCAGATGCACGTGGTTCACGGTGACGTCGCACGACACCGGCAGGCCTTCGGCCTTTGCCGCGCGCACGAGCGCGACGCCCGCCGCCGACGACACATGCGACACATGCACGCGCGCGCCGGTCACGCGCACGAGTTCGAAGATCGTATGCAGCGCGATCGTTTCGGCAGACACCGGCACGCCCGACAAACCGAGCCGCGACGCCAGCGCGCCACTCGCGGCGACGCCGCCCTTGCCGAGGTACGCATCGACGGGACGCAGCCACACGGTGAAGCCATAGGTCTTCGCGTATTGCAGCGCGCGCATCAGCACCTGGGTATCGACGATCGGCGTATCGGCCTGTGAGAAGCCGACGCAGCCCGCCTCGGTCAGCTGGACCATCTCGGTGATGACCTGCCCCTTCAGACCGACCGTCAGCGCGCCGAGCGGATACACGTGCGCCTTGTTCAGATTGCGCGCGCGGAACTTCAGCATTTCGACGAGGCCCGGTTCGTCGAGCGTCGGATCGGTGTCCGGCGGACATACGAGGCTCGTCACGCCGCCCGCGAGCGCCGCGGCCATTTCCGAGCCGAGCGTCGCCTTGTGCTCGTAGCCCGGCTCGCGCAAACGCGCGCACAGGTCGACGAGACCCGGCGCGATCGACAGACCCTGGGCGTTGAGCGTGCGCTCCGCCTGGAAGCCGGCCAGCGCCTGGCCGAGAGCGGCGATCTTGCCCGCCTCGATAAAAATGTCCTGCTGCTGTTCGGTGCCCGCTACCGGATCGATCAGCGTGCCGCCTTGAATATGAATCTTCATGCGCTGCCTTTGTTAAACCTGTGGTTCAGCCTGTGCTTCGGCTTCCTGATGAGTCGCTGCTTAATCGTTGTTACCCGCGACGATCCCCATCACCGCCATGCGCACCGCGATACCGAACGTCACCTGATTCAGGATCACCGATTGCGGGCCGTCCGCGACCTGCGAGTCGATCTCGACGCCACGGTTCATCGGACCGGGGTGCATCACGATCGCATCCGGGGCGGCGAGCGCGAGACGCTCGGGCGTCAGCCCCCAGCTCTTGAAGTACTCCTGCGACGACGGCAGCAACGCGCCGCTCATGCGTTCGTTCTGCAGGCGCAGCATGATGATGACGTCGACGTCCTTCAGCCCTTCGTCGAGGTTGTGGAACACGCGCACGCCCATCTGTTCGAGGCCGCCCGGCAGCAGCGTGCGCGGACCGATCGCGCGCACTTCGGGCACGCCGAGCGTGGTCAGCGCATGAATGTCCGAACGCGCGACGCGCGAATGCAGGATGTCGCCGACGATCGCCACGCGCAGCTTCGTGAAGTCTTTCTTGTAGTGGCGGATCGTGTACATGTCGAGCAGACCCTGCGTCGGGTGCGCGTGACGGCCGTCGCCGGCGTTGATCACGTGCACGTGCGGCGCGCAATGCTGCGCGATCAGGAACGGCGCGCCGCTCGACGCATGACGCACGACGAACAGATCCGCGTGCATCGCCGACAGGTTGTTGATCGTGTCGAGCAGCGATTCGCCCTTGCTCGTCGACGACGCGTTGATGTTCAGATTCAGCACGTCGGCCGACAGCCGCGTGGCCGCGATCTCGAACGTGGTACGGGTGCGCGTCGAGTTCTCGAAGAACAGGTTGAACACCGACTTGCCGCGCAACAGCGGCACCTTCTTCACTTCGCGATCAGTCACGCTGACGAACTGGTCGGCGGTCTCGAGAATGTGATTGACGATGGCCTTCGGCAAGCCCTCGATCGACAGCAGATGCTTGAGCTCGCCGTTCTTCGTGAGCTGCGGGTTGCCCTTCAGGAAGCCGTAGCGGAAGCGCTCGGATGCGCTAGCGGAGGAATCTTGCGGAGCCTGGGTGGCGGTGTTCATGATGTACCTGCTTCAAATACGGGCTTCAACGTGATCGAGGTCGGCGCGCCGCGCGCGCGAGTTTCAATCGACGCGTGCTTCAGTGTGAAAAGAGAACCGCTGGCCGCCCGCGCCGTCGTCTTCATGGGCCAGCACGAGCGTCGCGTCGGCCGGCACGTCGACCACGCCGCCGACGAAGCGCGCCGCCACCGGCAACTCGCGTCCGCCCCGATCGGCGAGCACCGCGAGTTCGACCGACGCAGGCCGGCCATAGTCGTACAGCTCGTTTACCGCCGCGCGAATCGTGCGGCCGGTGTACAGCACGTCGTCGACCAGCACGATGCGGCTGCCATCGACCGCGAACGGCAGCGAGGTCGGGCTCGCCTGCGCGTGCAGCCCTTTCTTCGCGTAGTCGTCGCGATGCAGCGCGACGTTCACCACGCCGAAGCTCGGCAGGTTCAGGTCGCGCGCGAGCCGCTCGGCGAGCCATGCGCCGCCGCTATGGATACCCGCGAGCACCGCCGCCTGGGCGCCGTCGTGCGCTGCGGCGAGCTGGTCGCCATAGGCCGCGCGAATCTGGTCGAGCAACGCGCGATACAGCGCTTCGGCGTCAATGGGACTCATGATCGTCGGAAAGTCCGTCAAGATATTGCTGGAGGATGATGCTCGCGGCTTCGGCATCGAGCATGTCGGCGCGGGCGTTGCCGGCGCGGATTTGCGCCTCGGCCTCGACCGACGAGTAGCGCTCGTCGACCCACGTGACCGGCAGATTGAAGCGGCCGTTCAGCTGGTTGCCGAAGCGCTTCGCGAGCTGCGTGCGCTCGTGCGGTGTGCCGTCGGGGTGCATCGGCAAACCGACCACCAGCGCATCGGGCTTCCATTCGGCGATCAGCTTGCCGAGCGCTTCCAAACGGTACTCCTTGCTGCGGTTCTGCACGACGACGAGCGGCCGCGCGCGGCGCGTCAGCGAATTGCCGACCGCCACGCCGATACGTTTCACGCCGTAGTCGAACGCAAGCAGCGTCGCCTCACGTCCGGCCGGCGGATTCATGCACGGCCCCTCATGCGTGCCCGGCCTCGCCCGACAGCATCGACAGCGACACGCCGAGCAGCGCGAGCGCCGCTTCGAGACGATCTTCGGCCGGCACGTCGAAGACGATCTTCGGATCGGCCTCGACCGTCAGCCAGCCGTTCTTCGAGATTTCGTCTTCGAGCTGACCGGCGCCCCAGCCGGCGTGGCCGAGCGTCAGCAGGAAACGCTCCGGACCGTTGCCGCTCGCGACGGCCTCGAGCACGTCTTTCGAGGTGGTCATTTCTAGCCCGCCCGGCACCGACATCGACGACGTGTACGCGCTGCCGCCTTTCGGATCGTGCAGCACGAAGCCGCGCTCGGTTTGCACCGGGCCGCCGAAATACACGGGAACATGGAGAAGAGGTTCGATCTCGAGCTTCAGATCGATGCGATTGAAGAGCGCTTCCAGGTCGATATCGGTCGGCCGGTTGATCACGAGGCCGAGCGCGCCGCGCTCACTGTGATCGCAAAGGTAGACCACCGTTCCTGAAAACGTCGGATCGGCCATGTTCGGCATGGCGATCAGGAACTGGTTGGTCAGATTGATGCGATCGGTACTCTTGGACATAGTTCGGATTTTAGCAAAGACGATGCGCGATGGCGGGCTGCTTTGAGCATTGCAACGCGTTGGGTTGCACGCTACGTGCGGCGTCATCGACGCCGGATCAAGTTCCACTCTATCACGCGCGCGACTCGCGCCATGCCGCGATCAGGCGCCGAAACACCGCGTAGAACGGCAGGTTCGACGCGTGTCGCGAAGTAGCGGGGTTGTGACTCGTCAAAATGGGTTTCAGCGGATTCGGCGCGCGTCGGTCGAGGCGTTGCGGACGCAATTCGCGCGCCACGTCGCGCGTTTGGTTCGGCCTGGCTTGCGCTTCACGCGCCGCCCTGCTCGATCGCGCGCGTGAGCGCGGTGAGCGCCGCCTGCGTGAAGCTGCCGCCGGCCGGCCCAACGCCCGCGGCGACCTTGTGCAGCGACGCGCGCAACGCCTCGGCGGCCTGCTCGAGCGTGTCGGCCGCCGGCGCGCCGACGATCACGTGTACGCGCACCGCCGGCGTCGCGACGGCCGCATGCGCCCGACGCCGCCATGCGAGCCCGAGCGCATCGGCGAGCAGCGCCACGTGACCGAGGCCGAGCGCGCAGGCGGCCGAGCCGAGCCGGTAGGCGGCGTCGCCCGCCTGCAGTGCTTCGCTCGGGTCGGCTTTCTCTGGCTGATCGGCCGCGCGGGCATGCGCGGCGAGCGCCTCGATCGACGCTTCGGCGGTCTGCAGGAAATCTTCGTACGCGTTCGCGTTGACACTCAGCACGCCGAGATCGCGCGTGTGCGGCAGCGACTGCGCCTCGAGCGCGCGCGCCTCCCACAGCGCTTCCGACGACTGCGTGCCGGCGACGTGCCAGTCGACGGTCAAGCCGTGATCGTGCAGCACCTCGACCTGGTCGGCGTCCTGGGCGGCCGCGCCGAACAGCGCGTAGTCGCGCCACAGCAGCGCGAGCGTCGCGCGCACCAGCGAACGGGGCGCGCGCTCGATGCCGCGCGCGTGATCGGCGAGCGCCAGGTTGCAGCGCGCGTAAAAGCGCCGTGCCTCGATATCGCGAATGGCGTGGCCGCGCGCGCGCAGCGCCTTCGCGCAGGCGCGCGCGAGCCGCCAGAAGTCGTAGGGATCGGGACCGGCGAGTTCGGTGAACACGGCGTCGAGCTCGTCGAGCGCGGCGTTCGTGACCGCAAGCGCCACCGCGCTACCCGTGTCGGCCTGCGAGCGCAGCACCGGCAGCAGAGCGCGCTCGTAGCGCGCCCGCAGATGTGCCAGCTGATCGGCCGATTGAGCGTGCAGCGACGCCGGGGGCACCGGCCGCGCGCACAGCGCGAGCTCTTCGAACGCGACGGCGGAGCCCGGCGCGGGTTCGACGAGTTGCGCGCACAGCTCGCGGTAATGGTTGAACAGCGTCGGCGAGCAGCTGAGCTCGCGCAGATTGTGACGTTCGAGCGCCGCGCGGAAGTCGCGCAGCGCCGCGCCGAACACCGGCCGGGCGCTTTGCGCTTCGGCCGACTCGTCGCTCGCGAGCGGCGAGAGCCGCACCAGCGCGTCGGCGAAACGCTGCGCGCTGAGCCAGCCCGCCGTGCGCAAGGCATGCGACGCACGCAGCAGCGCGGCACCGCTCTCGTGACGCTGCTCGAACGCGAGCGACGCCTCGGCGAGCGCCAGTTCGGCCGGGCGGACCGCGCCGCCGCGCGGGTTCGGCAGTGCATCGTTGGAAACGGGTGCTGCGGATCGAAGAGTCATGGGCAGGCGACACGAAGCTGACGGCGCCGTCGCTTCGCGCCGCGTGCCGAGTGAGCGGCCACCGCGCGAACCGGCGACAGGACAATGACAGACTACCGTTGCGACACGACGCGTCCGGCGATGTTCCGCGCTAGCGCGCTGAGACAGGCGCCGGGCGCGCCGGACGCATCAAGCGATTGCAGCAATTGTGCGGTGGCGACACCGCTCACTTTCGGGATTGAAGCTCAGGGTTCAGGTTCGGGACCGAACCTCGGGACACCGTTTTGGGGCCGAAGCTTGCGGGGGCTTGCCGTGCTTCAGATCTGGACCATTTCGAAGTCTTCCTTGCGCGCTCCGCACTCGGGACACGTCCAGTTGATGGGCACGTCTTCCCAGCGCGTGCCCGGCGCAATGCCTTCGTCGGGCAAGCCGGCCTCTTCGTCGTAAATCCAGCCGCAAATCAGGCACATCCAGCTTTGATATTCCATTCTTTTGTCGCGTCGTTGAGTCCGTGGAAACGGGAGCCATGATGGTACCGTGTTGGCGCCCCCATGCCTAGCAATCGAAAACGCGCAACCGCAGCGTGGACCGGCCTTCGGCGGGGCGCCCGCGCGCCGTGCCAGCGCCGCTTGCGGCGTCTTGCCACGCGTTGGGCGGGTGCCAGCGACACGGTGGAGCGGGCCCTCGGGCAAGCCGCGCGAAAAAACGCCCTGTCAACGGTTTAGGCCGCATAATTGAGCCAATTGCGCACTGTGCGCCGAAATCCTGCTTTTCTTATCCATTTTCATGCCCAGCGACACGCCTCCGATCGTCCTCACCTTCGGCCTCTCCGATCCCACTGGCGGCTCCGGCCTGCAGGCGGACCTGATGACACTTGCCAGCATGGGCTGCCACGGCGTATCCGTGCTCACGGGCTATACCGTGCGCGACTCGGCGAGCTGCGATGAAGTCACCGGCCTCGACCCTGACATCGTCGCGACGCAGGCGCGCATGCTGCTCGAGGACATGCCGATCGCCGCCTTCAAGGTCGGCGCGTGCACGCGCGCCGAGGTGGTCAGCGCGATCGCGGAAGTGGTCGCCGACTACGACGATGTCCCGCTGATCCTCGCCCCGGACTTCACGCTCGACGACGAACACGTCCTCGCCGCCGACGAACTGCGCGAAGCGATCGCCGATCTGCTCGCCCCGCAAACCACGCTGCTGGTCGCCGACTCGTCAACGCTGCTCGCGCTTGCGCAGCCCGACGGCGACGCGGAGGCGCCGAGCCTCGACGCCGCGATCTCGCATCTGCTGTCGCAGGGCTGCGAGTACATTCTGTCGACCGAAACCGGCACGCACCGGCTCGTCAACACGCTTTTCAGCGAGGACGGCCAGTTGCGTCAGGACTTGTGGGACCGTGCGCCCCATCGGCTGACGGGCCTGACCGATACGCTTGGCGCGGCGATCGCCGCGCTGCTCGCCAACGGCCAGGAGCCCGCGGAAGCGGTGCGCGAAAGCCAGGAGTATCTGTACCAGGCGGTGCGCAATGCGTTCCGGCCCGGCATGGGGGCGTACATGCCCGATCGTTTCTTCTGGGCACGCGGCAGCGACGACGACGAAACCCCGCCGGCCCAAGGCAAGGGCGCAGCGCCCGGGGAAGCGCGACACTGACCTCGTCATTCTTCGGTAATCGAGTAGAAACCCGCTATCAGGCGGGTTTTTTCATTCAGCGCGTCTTCGCGCCAATGTAACCAGACGTGTTCCTGCGTAATTAAACGTTACAACGTCAAGGACACCTTTTGCCTAGACTTTACGCATCACTGACAGCCATATGTCCCCACATGTCTTTTCCGACCTTTTTTATCCATCCACCGAAATGCGGCGGTTCGACCGTTATTTCGTGCTTTGATTTGAACAAAGGTAATGATCAATTCATTAGCTTTGTTTGGGATCAGGATGGGTGGGGAAACTGTCGCGCGAAGCTGCTCGAGACGCAAGTCGGCGGTGGACATCATCCGTTTGGGATTCATCGGGTGATGAAACATCCGGTCAACTACTGCACGATCCTGCGCGATCCGCTCTCGCGCCACATCTCTCACTACCGGTATGCCGCGAACGGCAAGAACGGCCAAATCATGCGCGGGGTCAGCGTGTCGACGCCGGAGGCTATGGCGCTTCAAGGCGTGCTATCGCTCGACGAGTGGGTCAGCGAATCGCTCGGCGGCCGGAACCTGTTCGTGCAGATGCTGAGCGGCGAACCGGCGGTCAACGAAGCATCCCTCGCCGTCGCGCAAATCCATTTGCGCGAACATATCGGTACCGTGGGCGTCTGCGAGGACATGAGCGAATTCTTACTGCGGTTGTGCGGTTCGACCGGAATGAAATTACGGTTCTGCTTCCAAGCGAACCGCATTAATGGCAAACCGAATGGCACAGCCCTGTTAAGCGAAGCAGCAAGACCGAAATTTATCGATGACAATAGTCTTGATTATGAGCTGTTTCGCGATGCCAATCGCATCGTCGAAGCTTATGCGAAAAAATCGGGCAGCGTCTTTTCGAATGCACTCGAATTGGTCCGCGTGATCCAGGCAGAAATAGATCAGCTCGAGAATCCGCACATTTATAGCGCAACCGTTCTAGGCATCGACGGCTCATTCCTGTCGCGCGTGCATCAGGTGATCCGCCGCTTCGATCTGACGCCGATCGATACTTATCTGGAGTTCGCGCAAAGCCAGCGGCGTCCGCTAGCCGACCTGTTCGACGGCTTCGTCGACACGGTGGGGGACGGTGTAGTGCGCGGCTGGGCCGTCAACTTGAGCAGGCCAGAGCGGCAAGTGCCGCTCGAAGTGCGGATCGGCGCGCAGATCGTCGCAACCGGCCTCAGCGGCGAACCGCGGCCCGATGTGGCAAGCGCCGGCTATCCGAGTTCGAACAGCGGATTTTCAATTGCGCTGCCAGACGGCATCCCAGAAGGCTTTTGCGTTACGATCGCGGATTCCACGGAACGCCTGCACAACGCTGGCACGTGGCGACAAGGCTGGCACTGCGAGTGAGCCAAAGGAGACAGGAGAACTTATACATGAAAGAGCCGCCCATCTTCGTGCAACGCTTCACCGGCAAGATCGCGGCGCAGGACCGCATGCGCATATTCGATCAGACGCCCGCCACGATATGGCTGACCGGCCTGTCCGGCGTCGGTAAATCCACACTGGCGTTCGCGCTCGAAGAGCGGCTAATCGCGCTCGGTCATGCCTGCTATGTGCTCGACGGCGATAACATCCGCCACGGTCTGGCGAGCGACCTGGGCTTCGAGCGCGACGACCGGCGCGAAAACATCCGCCGCGTCGCGCACGTCGCCCAGTTGATGAACGATGCGGGTTTGATCGTGATTACCGCGCTGATTTCACCGCTACGCGAAGACCGCGCAATGGCGCGCGAGATCATCGGAGCCGACAAGTTCGTCGAAACCTACGTGTCCGCCTCGCTCGCCATCTGCGCAAGCCGCGATCCCAAAGGTCTTTACGCGAAAGCGAGGTCTGGCGAGATCAGCTCGTTCACCGGCGTATCAGCGCCCTATGAAGCACCGATCGATCCTGACCTGCACGTCGAAACCGGAACGCTGAGCCCCGCGCAAAGCGTCGCGCAGATTTTCCACTACCTGCACGAAAAGTGTCTCGGAAGATCGGCTCAGCGTACGGCTCACGTCGCGGGCGCCTGATCCGGACAAAGGGCGTCCGGAAGCGCTTGCTGGCCGCCACATCAACGCCGGCTCCAAACGAAAAAACCCGCCTGAGCGGGTTTTTTCGTTTGAGGAAACGCCTCGCGGCGCCCCCCCACATGATCTTCCAAGCGAGCCTCGTCCGTGATCCAGACGCGCGGCAGTTCAACCACGCGGCCGGACCACGAGGCCCGAGCGGAATTACATGTCCATGCCCATGCCGCCCATGCCGCCGGGCATGCCGCCAGGCATCGGAGCTTCTTCCTTCGGCAGTTCGCAGACAGCTGCGTCGGTCGTCAGCAGCAGGCCAGCAACCGAAGCTGCGTTTTGCAGCGCCGTGCGCGTCACCTTCGTCGGGTCCACGACACCTGCGTCAACCAGGTCGACGTACTCGCCGGTCGCTGCGTTGTAGCCGTAGTTGCCCTTGCCAGCAGCAACCGCTGCCACGACGACGCTCGCTTCTTCGCCACCGTTGGTGACGATCTGGCGCAGCGGCTCTTCCATTGCACGCAGAACGATCTTGATACCTGCGTCCTGATCGGCGTTTGCGCCCTTCAGGCCAGCGATCGCCGTACGCGCACGGATCAGCGCGACGCCGCCACCAGCGACGATGCCTTCTTCCACAGCTGCGCGCGTTGCGTGCAGTGCGTCTTCGACACGTGCCTTCTTTTCCTTCATTTCGACTTCGGTCGCAGCACCGACCTTGATCACTGCAACGCCGCCTGCCAGCTTGGCAACGCGTTCTTGCAGCTTTTCACGGTCATAGTCCGAGGTCGCTTCTTCGATCTGCTTGCGCACTTGCTTGACGCGAGCTTCGATGTTCGCTGCTTCGCCAGCGCCGTCGATGATCGTGGTGTTTTCCTTGCCCACTTCGATACGCTTCGCCTGGCCCAGTTCAGCCAGCGTTGCCTTCTCGAGCGTGAGGCCGGTTTCTTCTGCGATGACCTGGCCGCCGGTCAGGATCGCGATGTCTTCCAGCATCGCCTTACGACGATCGCCGAAGCCCGGTGCCTTCACAGCAACGGTCTTCAGGATGCCGCGGATGTTGTTGACGACCAGCGTTGCGAGCGCTTCGCCTTCGACATCTTCAGCGATGATCAAGAGCGGACGGCCAGCCTTCGCGACTTGTTCCAGAACCGGCAGCAGATCACGGATGTTCGACACCTTCTTGTCGTGCAGCAGCACGAACGGGTTGTCGAGCACGGCAACTTGCTTGTCCGGGTTGTTGATGAAGTACGGCGACAGGTAGCCGCGGTCGAATTGCATACCTTCGACGACGTCCAGCTCGTCTTGCAGCGACTTGCCGTCTTCGACGGTGATCACGCCTTCCTTGCCGACCTTGTCCATTGCTTCAGCGATGCGCTCGCCGATCGACGAATCGCTGTTCGCCGAGATCGCGCCAACCTGGGCGATTTCCTTGTTGGTCGTGCACGGCTTGCTGATCTTGCGCAGTTCTTCGATTGCGGCTGCAACAGCCTTGTCGATGCCGCGCTTCAGGTCCATCGGGTTCATGCCCGATGCGACGTACTTCATGCCTTCGCGGACGATCGATTGCGCGAGAACCGTAGCGGTCGTCGTGCCGTCGCCTGCGTTGTCGCTGGTCTTGGAAGCGACTTCCTTGACCATTTGCGCGCCCATGTTCTGGAGCTTGTCTTTCAGTTCGATCTCTTTTGCGACCGACACACCGTCCTTGGTGACCGTCGGGCCGCCGAAGCTGCGCTCGAGGACCACGTTGCGGCCCTTCGGACCCAGCGTGACCTTCACGGCGTTGGCGAGAATGTTCACGCCTTCGACCATCTTGGCACGGGCGGAATCACCGAATACGACGTCTTTAGCTGCCATCTTCTAACTCCTTGAATACTTTGGATATCACCGGGGAAGTAGCGACTTTGCGCTTACTTCTGCACCACGGCCATGATGTCTTCTTCGCGCATCACCAGCAGTTCGTTGCCGTCGACCTTGACGGTCTGGCCTGCGTACTTGCCGAACAGGACGCGGTCGCCGACCTTCACGTCGAGGGCGATCGCTGCGCCCTTGTCGTCGCGCTTGCCCGGGCCGACTGCGAGGATTTCACCTTGATCCGGCTTTTCCGCTGCGGCTTCGGGAATCACGATGCCCGACGCGGTCTTGGTTTCCTGATCCAGACGCTTGACGATCACGCGATCATGCAAAGGACGAAGGTTCATACATACTCCTCTCTGATTGAGACTGAAGAACGCTGAGAAAACCCGGCTGGACGAGCCAACCGGAGATGTTGTTAGCACTCTCGTGCAGCGAGTGCTAATTATATGGACGGGTAGTGACAAATTCAAGAAGTGGGGAGCAGCTGTCGAGGTTCATTCAACTTTGAACTTTGGTCATCTAAGTTGGAACTCCCCGTCCCCTCACACGCCTGGGATGTTCAACAAATTTCCCACGTAAAAACAACTATATAGCGCCAGTCCATAGAGGTAGGTGCACCGACTGACGGAACCCCGACGCCACCGCACTCTATGATGAAGCGACCATTGCACCTTGCGGCTGGGTGTACCCAGGGAATTCCCGCCCCCAGACGGGACGCGGTCAGAAATAGGAAAGATGTAGCCAGCGAAGTTGCCGGGTCTTGATCGAACCCCCTTTATTGATGGCGCTGTTTGGGGGCGTCCGTGTGGATAGCACTCCGTGCTACACATGAAATATCACGCTTAACCGCGTTCGAATCGGAGACGCCTGCCGGACAATCAGTGGTAGCGGTCACCCAGCACCATACCTTGGTCGTTTAGGTGGAGTCCTAGCGGCACCGAGCAATTCACCGCGGGGGTCTAGCGATGCTGCAGGTGCTAAGGGTTCTCGCCGAGTCGATGTCCACTTAGGGGCAGGCCGAGTCAGGGGCTGTGGGACTCAGTGCGGCGAGGGACAGTCATTCGGGGTTGCACGGCGATCGTCAGACCGGAGCAGTCTACGGTCGAATGGCTGCTCGCCGAGTTGACCTACTGTGACCGGCTGGCTGCATATCCGTCCGTCGAACCGGGTCACCTTCATTCCAGGGCCCGCCGCAGGAAATCAGGATGAATCTTGTCGTCGCCATCAAGCGGCACAAAGAGATCGCCATTTGCCTGGGCGAAGCCGAAATTTCGCGCTGCAGCGACCCCTGCGTTTTTCTTGGCGAACGACCGGAACCGATGATCCTTTTTTGCGTATCGCTGAAAGACGGCCTCCGAGTCGTCCGTCGAACCATCGTTGACAACGATACATTCCCAATCGGTAAACGACTGATGCAACACTGATTCGAGCGTTTCAGCGATGAATTCCTGCTGGTTAAAGCATGGAACAACGATAGATATTTTTGCCGTGACTCAATGTAATGCTTCTGTTGCCGCGTTTGGCCTCGGCAGTGCCCTGAACTGCGAACTCGCTGGTCTCGACGAACTGCTGCGATGGGTCGTGGCTGACCGACTGCACATCGACGCCAGTTGAGCCCCAGGGCGGTTCTTCAATCGTTCAACGCTAAGACGCGCGACAAGAGCGGTTGGGATCCAGCGCTGACTTTTGATCCGGTATACAAAGGTCCAGAGATGAACCCCGCGAACACGAGTTTAGCCTGGCTGATTGCGCTGCACTGAGACGACTGGCACGGAATTCCCAGATTGCCTATGGGCCTCCGCCTCTATTTCATCGCGCGCCCGAGTAATTGCTGTTTTCATCAATGGCTGCACATACGCCAGGCCGGCCTTGTTCAAATGGTCAGTGTCCATAAAAAGTGCACGGTTTCCCTTCACGCTGTAGCAGAAGTCATCCGAACAAAGCGATTTAAACGGTTCGACTACGGTCCCATTTCCGACCTTCAATGCGGGACCGACAATTCTCTCGACCTTGTCGATCAGTTCGGTTTGCGAAGCACGCGGAACAGTCAGCTCATCGATTGCGCGCCCTGCCTGAAACTGCGCACGGGCCCATAGGTGGGGAACATCTCCTTGAGGGTCCGGGACTGCGCCGAAGATGACCATGCGCCCGCCCCGCGTTGCCAGAATCTCAGCGATCTTCTTGAGCACACGCCCTTCGTAGTCAGCGTTGTAGCGCTTCCAGTCTCCGGCGACGATCACGAGAGAAATGGATGGCGTACGGTCGAAGTATTTGAACGTGAAGTTCGCATAGTTCTCGCATCCCGGGAATATTTCTGCACCGGAGCCCTTGAAAGTCGGTCCTATGAAGGGCGGGCATCCTCCCTCTGAGGCCACAATTCCAGGAACGCCCAAATCGCTCAAGATTGACGAGACGGTGGGCTGCAAGCCGCTGGCAAAGGAGTCACCCCAAAGCATTACTATGGGCGGCCGCGTATCACCCGCGTCACCGAGCCGGCAAAAGTCGCCAGGCGACCGCTTGGTTCCATCGGCTTGGCGCATGCACTGGGCCGCGAGGGGGTTCGGCTGTTCCCGGGCGGCAACGGCTTGCTGAAGGTACGCAGGCAACCTTTGGGGCCAACCCTGGTTCCACGAGAGAACGCCTGAGAAAATGAAGCCTGCCGCGATTGTTGTCACCAACGCGACCGCAAGGTGCGAATTCCGCGCCCGTCGACGTGTAGGCTGCTCTACGAATTGAAACGACATCCAGCCAACAGCAACAGTTGCGACGAGGAGCAGAACGATCTGGAGCGGGGACGGGTCGACACCGGTACGTTCGCGAAATGCTACCAGCAACGGCCAATGCCATAGGTACACGGAATACGAAATGCGGCCGACGAACTGGAAAGGAGTCGTGCCCAGAATTTGCGCGACATAGCCTCGCTTTGCGTAGATGATCAGCATCGTCCCCATCACGGGAAACATGGCCCGCCACCCCGGATAGGGCATCGCGGAATCGAGACCTACAATACTGGCTGTCAGCAAGATTGCCCCGAGGCTGGCAAGCGTGTTCGCGTGAGCAATGCGAAGGTTTCGAGAGCCGTAAATGGACACCATCGAGCCTGCCATGAATTCCCACGCACGACTCCAGAGCAGGTAGAACGAGGCCGGCTGATTGATAGTCGTGTGCACAAGACACCACCCCAGCGACGCCATACCCAAAGCCGAGAAAAGTGCGAAACCGACTTTCCGCGCGAACTGCCCGAATCTCGGCCAAAAGACACTGCAAAGCAGTGCGAAGACGAGATAAAACTGGGACTCGACTGACAGCGACCATGTATGCAGCACGATGTTCTGTCTGGCGTCCGGTGCAAAGTAGCCGGCATTGTCGACAAATGCATAATTTGAGCGGAGCACCAATGCCGACGTGGCATCGCGGACGATCCGCTTATAGTCCCCCGGCAGATAGGAATACGTCGCCCAGAGGACGCAGGCTGCCAAAACCGCACAAAGGGCTGGAAAGATTCGGCGCAGTCGGTTCGAGAGAAACCTGACGACTGAATAGCGACCGAATTCGAGATCCCGGCGCGCAATACCCGTTAACAGGTAGCCGGAAATAACGAAAAAAATATCAACCCCTATGAATCCGCCGCCAAATGCAGGCACGCCGAAGTGGTAAAGGACAACCGACAGTACAGCGATGGCTCGCAGGCCATTTATATCTTCTCTGAATTCCACAATCTCTAGGGCCCCGATACGCTGACCCCAGATCGAAAGGACTCTCGCCGGGGTTGCGTATTTTTTACTTAATTGTTGAGTATTTTGAGACTGATCATCTCGCTGCGGCGAAGTCACCGGACATAATTGAGCATGATGCGGTGCATTATCCCACAATCCGGAAATCATCTGACACTACGAAGCAGGCATGGTTATAATCGCCCGCCGCACACGATTTCGAACGAGCGCTGAGCTCCGCGACCAATACCGCGCATAACAGTAGCCGATTAGCAAGGAATGCTCGCCCGATGGTCTTCCCCCCCAGTTTGCTTTGGTTTGTCTCCGCACTTCTATTTTTTGCACCTGCTCTCAACCTCGTTTGGCGGGGTGGTACCGGATATTGCTTCTTCGTGCTCCTGGCGCTAGCGCTTTGCATCACGGTACGCTTCCACCGAGCCGACGGCTTCTTCTCGCCTTTGCACCGATACCGTTGGTACACCGTCGGCATGGTGACCGCCCTTATAGCGATCATCGTCCAACAACCGTTACTTGGGTATTGGATGCCACGGGAATTCGACTCGATCTCGCGCTTCGCGCTAGCGCTGCCGGTGTTCCTGCTTTTGCGTCAATTGCCCTCGCGGAATTTGCGAGCGATCGGCTGGGGTTGTGCGGTGGGCGCCATCGTCGTCGGAGGCTGGGCGTTGATCATGCGCTCGCAGGGCGGGTGGACCGACAACAGCCGGCTCGACAACTACTACACGAATGCCATCCCGTTCGGAGATACGGCCCTGTTGCTCGCGTTTCTGTCGATATTTACGCTCGGCTGGGATGGTCCGCGCAATTGGCGCATGCTGATAGTCAAGATGTCGGCGTTTCTGTGCGGTGGCTATGCGTCGTACCTTTCCGGAACCCGTGGCGGATGGCTTGCCATCCCAGTCTTCGTCGTGCTGCTCGGCGCCCAATATCAATGGTTCGCAAACAGAAAGAGCCTGCTCGTATCAACCATCATGATCGTGGTGGTCGCCGGTGCGCTTTGGTCAAACGAGCGCGTCGCGCATCGCATAAAGGATATTGCAACCGACTATGTATTGATGCATCAAGGTAAAGACCACACGTCTGTCGGGATACGTATCCAGTTGTGGCTGGCCTCATACCGATTGTTTATGGAGCACCCGGTGTACGGAGTGGGTAAGGGACACTTGGAGGGTGCACTTGGCGAGCTGGCACAACGGGGTATAGCAGATGCTGGAATCGTCAACGAGCGCGCTCATAGTGACTTCTTCTCGACGCTCGCCGAACAGGGCTCGATCGGCGTACTGTCTCTTATGCTGTTCTACTTCGGCCTGTCAGTCTATTTCTGGCGCAGCCGCCGCGCGGCCGACGCCACCATTCGGGCAGCAGCCTATTCTGGACTGGCCGTCTCGTTCAGCACCATCATATTTGGCCTCACCATCGACGTACTGGTACCGACTATGGTCGCGGTGCTTATTGCATTGCTTAGTGCCACATTTTTGGCCGTAATTGACGCGAGGAAGCGCGAGCTAACGATAGACTCGGGCGACGGAGCGCCATCGGGATGGACACGGATTTAAGGAAGTTGCACCGCTCGTGGCCGACTACGGAATTACCACGTAGGCTGATCGCCCATGCGGCTACCGTGAGTCAGCAAGTTCAAGGTTAAATGAACCAAACCCAGGAAAGTTCAAAGTTAATTGAATCTTCGGTTCAACCTTGGCTGAGCGACCGTCCCGAAGAGCCTCGCAGCGTCGAGACCAGCAGTTCAACCTTGGCTGAACCTCGACAAAACCGTGGGCGGAGGGTTGGCGCGACCGGCGCCGTGCGGGCGCGTCGGCGCAGTCATGCGCGTGAGCTGCGAACCCACGCAAAAACAAATACTTGCGGCGAGATTTAGGGCTTGTCGCCGAACGGCGAAGGGGCGGTATCGCAGACAAACTGCAGTCGCGCACCGTACTCGGTACCGTCGGATCTCCTATTTCCAGGGAAAACCCCGGTCCGATCGAGCATAAGGTCACAGGGCCCGTACGGCCCGCGTCACCGACCGGCTCGTCCGGTTCGACCCACTTCTGCGCAGGTGGGTGCAACGCATTTCCCGCCATCCACTTGAGCCGCTCGCAATCGACCTTGATGCGCGCCGCGAATTCCTTCGGATCCCGCTCGCGTAGTGCGTTCATCTGGCTATTGGTGTCGTCGGCGCGATGCCAGCCCGCGTCCCAGTGCTGATCGAAATCGGTCGCTCCGGTCTGCATCTTTCGGAGCCGCTCCTTATAGGCGCCGATGCGCTCGGGCGGAACGCCGCAAAACGCGTGCGCGAATCTCGCCCGCTCGCCCGCCGTCTCCGCGCTCATGTTGGCGTCGCTCGCGCCGCTCGCGAGCGGCGCGGCGAGCGACTGCATCGACAAACAAAGCGCAGCGCAAAGCGATCGATAGCGATACGATGGATTCTTCATCTTCGACTCCTGACGATCCTTCGTGGCGACCAGGGATTGTCCCGATCTTCAACGCCGCCTCGCCGATTGTGTCCTGATTGCACTGCACGATGGCGTTTTCGCGCGCTATTCGATGCATCGCGCGGCCAAGCCGCGGTGCTACGCTCGTTAAAGCGGCATTTGCGACGTGCCCTTCCGGGAGCCGTGGCACGAGCACCGCAACGCCACGGCTTATCGGCAGGCCGGGACAGAAACACGAGCGCCAGGCATCGACAACAAGCTCGAACACGACACGACATCAAACACAAAAAGGCGAGACATCGCTGCGGGAGTGACTGCGATGGCATTCAAAACATATACCGTACTGACGCTATTGGTGACGAGCACTGCCGCGTTCGCGTGGCGGCCAGTCACCTATCCGATCCGAAGTCAGAGCCCTTACGAGCGCAGCATCGATAACGCGATGTGCTACGCCGAGGCGAACCGCGTGACCGGGGTCAACATGGCCCACGAGTCGCAGATTCCGCCGCGTCATCCGCCGGCGGCCAAAGGTGCGTCGACCGGCGTAGCGTCGAAACCCCCGCTTCCCCCGAGTTCCTTCTCGGCCACGCCGCTGCCGTGGAACGCGAGCGCGCCCGAAGCCGCGAGCGCGCCGCTCGCCGGCGCGCAAGCGCCTGGCGGCGCAGCGTCGGCGAAGCACGTGAACGAAGCCGCGAACGGCGCCAGTGCGCCAGGGGCACCGGCCACCGCGACGGCGAACGCACCGCTGAGCACATCGTCGGCGACACCGGGCGCGAGCGCGGCAGCCGGCGCGTCGGATGGAGCGGGCGCTTCGATGCAGGCCAACGCGGCGTCCAACGTGAAGCTGCCGCCGCTGCCCGCGCCCGAGCCTCCGATGACCCGCTATTGGGCCGCCTACGGCGCGTGCATGCAGGCGCGCGGTTACGTCGTCCAGTAGTTCGGCCGACGCCGCCTGCGAGCGTCGTCGCATTCATTCTTTTTAATGGCGCCGACCTTCGGCGCCAGTGGAGCGACACGGCCATGCCGCGCGACTCGACTTCCGACCAGCCATTTTTCCATCACTGCGCATACTGCGGCGTGCCGCTGCCGGGCCGCTTTTCGCCGTGTCCCGCATGCCATGCGCTGCCGATCGATTCGTTCGATACGGACGACAAGCCCGGCGAGCGCACCGCGCGATCCCGGGCGCTGAGTACATCGCACGCGCAACTCGACCCGCTGCCAGCGGCCGCGGGCTTGCCCGCGGACCGTGCCTCGCGGCGCTCCGCGCAAACGAAGATGAGCCCCTACGAATTGCTCGACGAGGCCACGTTCGAGCCGGGCGGACGTCGACGGCGGCACCCACTTGCGCTAACCGCGGCCGCGCTCGCGACGCTCGGCGCCGTGTATATCGGCTTCGTTCTTCTCGACGACGATGCGACCGTCGACACGCCCGTGACGTTCTTCGGCACAGTGCACCCGGATACGCCTGGGCAAGTCCCTGCGCAGAGCGTTGCGCGGAATGCGGCGCCGGCGCCCGCGTCGATCGTCGCGCAAGCGCCGCGTCCCGTGATCGTCGCGCGGCAGCAACCGGCGAATGTGAGCGCGCCTGTCGCGTCATCGGCGTCGCAGGTCGTGGCGACCGCGCCTGCCGTGGCGCGCTCGTCACCGCCCGTCGTCGCGTCCGCGCCCACCGTAACGCGATCGTCACCGCCGGCCGTGGCGGCCACGCCGAACGTCGCGCCGTCCTCGTCGCCCGTCGTTGCGACCGCGCCCACCTTGGCGCGGTCGTCACCGCCAGTCGTGGCCACCACCTCGACCGTCGCACCATCGTCATCGCCCGTCGTGGCGACCGCGCCAACCGTAGCGCGCTCGGCGCCGACCGCCGCGGCGACCACGCCGACCGTAGCTCGCGCGGCACCGCCCGTCGTCGCGTCCGCGCTAACCGTAACGCGATCGGCACCGCCAGCCGTAGCGACCACGCCGACCGTAGCTCGCGCAGCACCGCCCGTTGTCGCGTCCGCGCTAATCGTAACGCGATCGGCACCGCCAGCCGTGGCGACCACGCCGACCGTAGCTCGCACAGCACCGCCCGTCGTCGCGTCCGCGCTAACCGTAACGCGCTCGGCACCGCCGGCCGTGGCGACCACGCCGACCGTAGCTCGCGCAGCACCGCCCGTCGTGGCGTCCGCGTCTACCGTGACGCGATCGTCACCGCCAGCCGGGGCGACTGCACCCATCCCGGCCCGACCGTCACCGTCAGTCGTTGCGACCACGCCGGCCGTCGTGCCATCGTCTCCACTCATCGTCACGACCGCACCCACCGCAGCGCCAACCACGAAATCGGGCGCGGGCGTCGCCACGACCACGCCGCGCGGTACGGCGGTCGCGTCGATCAACACCAACCACAGCAGCAACACCGACACGTTGGCCGCCCCGCTCACGCTTGCCCACAAACAGCGCGCCGACGCCGAGCGCAATCTGAAAGCCGCGCGCGGCTATCTGCAACGAGGCAATCTGTCGGCGACCAAAGCGCGCCTCGCCGCGGCCATCACCGCGCAGCCCAACAATCGCGACGCGCGCGGCATGCGCGCCCAGGTCAGCACGCTAGAGCAGCAACGGGACGCGTTGCTCAGTCTCGCGCGCGGCTGTAGCAACGTCGGACGTTGGGAGTGCGCGTCGCACAACGCCAACGAAGCGTTGCGGATCGATTCGAGCAGCAAGGACGCGCAGCGCCTCGTCTCGCTCGCGTCGCACGAATCGGCGTGGCAGACCATCCCGCCGTCGGCGTGGCAGACCGTGGAGCCGCCGGCGGAAGAGTCGCACGCATTGCGCGATCTGCTGCGCCACCACTGAGCTAAGGATTGCTAGGGATCTCGCGAGATGGCGGCACGAGCATGCCGCCAATCACGCCTGCCCGCGCGGCGCCCCCCAAAGACGCGCCGCGCGGGCAGCCGTGTCAACCGACGATGCTGTCGTAGCCGTAATAGCCGCCCTGATACCCCGAGCCGAGGAACGCGGCTTCCTGCGGCACGTCGGTGAGCAGCACGCCGCGCAGGCCGACACCACCGTTACGCAAGCGTTTCGCGGTTTCGATGATCTCGTGCAGCGGCTGACGCCCATGCCGCACGACCAGCAGCGACGTCGCCGCGTATTTGCCGATCAGCGTCGAATCGGTCACGGCGAGCACCGGCGGTGTATCGATGATCACGACGTCGTATTGCGGCTTCAGCAGCTCGAGCATCGCCTCGAAGCGTCGGCTCATCAACAGCTCGGCCGGGTGCGAAGGGAGCGTGCCTTTCGCGAGCACGTCGAGGCCTGGCAGCACGTCGCGCTGGATCATCGCGTTGAGATCGCCACCGCACAGCACGTCGGACAGTCCCGGCCGATGACTGACGCCGAAATGCGAATGCACGTCGCCGCGCCGCATGTCACCGTCGATGATCAGCACGCGCTTGTTTGCCGACGCGACCAGCGTCGCCAGATTCACCGACAGAAACGACTTGCCCGCATCGGGCCGCGACCCGGTGATCATCACGACGTTGTTGGCCGCATGATCGAGCGACAACTGCAGCGACGTGCGCAGATTGCGCACGCCCTCCACCGCGAGATCCTCGGGCGCCTGCTGCGCGAGCACATGCTGCCCGCGCTGACGCAATGACACCTTTTCCTGCAGACGCAATTGCGTCTGGCTGCGCGGCACCACCGCGAATACCGGCACGCCGAGCATCCCCTCGAGTTCGTCCGGGCGCTCCACGCCGCCGCGCATCGCGCGCTCCAGGAACACCAGCAGCAAGCCGAGCACGAGGCCGCCGCCGAGCGACATCAAAATCACCAGCATCCGCTTGGGCCGCACCGGATCGTCGGGCGTTTCGGCGAAGTCCACCACGCGCACGCCGCCCACCTGCCCGGCCTGCGCCACCCGCAGCCGCTGCACGCTGTTGAGCAGGTTCGTGTAGAGATCGGTGTTCACGTGCACGTCGCGCTGCAGACGCAACGCGGTCTGCTCGGTGTCGGGCATCGTCGAGACGCTGCGGTTCATCGTGCTCTGCGCGCCCTGCAATGCGGCGATCTGCGCATCGAGCGCGGCGACCGTCGGATGGTTCGGCGTGAACTTCTGCAATAGCTCCGCGCGCTGCTGCTGCAGATCGAGCAGCTTCGTCTTGTTGTCGACGATCTGCTGCAGCAGCAGCTTGCTTTCTTCGCCGAGATCGATAGTGCCATGGGTATTGCGGAACTTGCCGTAGCGTTCTTCCGCATCGTCGAGCGCCTTGCGCGCGGCGGGCAGTTGCTGCTCGAGATACGCGAGCGTGTGATCGGACTCGCTCGAACGGCTCGCCAGATCCTGGCGCACGAACTGGCGCGCCACGTTGTTGACGATCGCCGCGGTCAGCGCCGGGTCGGCGCCTTCGAGGCTCACGCGGATCACGCCGGAGTCCTCGGCCGTCTCCTGCACGACCATCGTCTTCGCCAGACGCTCCACCGTGCCGAGCGTCGAAGCGCGCGTCAGTTCGAAACGCGAGCCCGGCGCCCCGACCAGTGTGTCGACGTGCAGCGTGATCGGCCCGACCGCGGTATCGGTCTGCACGGTCTCGCCGACGCGCCCCGACAGAATCGCGCTGCCGTGAGGATCGCGCAGCATGAAGGTGTTGCCGGCGCCCGCAACCAGCGTGAAGGTCTCGCCGTACAGGTCCTTCGACACGTCGAAGCGCGACACCGCGATGCTCTCGTTGCCCCACGCGAATCCGCGCAGGTTGATGAACGACGGCAGCCGGAACCACCAGTGCCCGTTCACGAGTCCCGCGATCCTGCTGCCGATCACCGGCAGATAACGCGGCTTCGCCGTGATGTCGAGGTGCAGCGCGCGGACCGCTTCCTCGGTGACGAGACGCGACTTCAAAAGCTCGATCTGCGCCGCGGTCGACGGCTTCGAATCGTACGCGCCGGGAAGCGGCGATGCCGCATCCCGGCCGTTCGCATTGACGTTCGCCGCATTCGCCGTCCTGTCCTGAACGTGAAACAGCACGTCCGAACGATAGACCGGCGGCGTGAGGAACGCGTACGCGCTACCGAGCGCGAGCGCGATCAGCGTCACGATGAGGATCGTGCGCCAACCGCGCACGATCGTGCGCACGTAGTCCGACAGATGCAACTGCCCCGGTTCATACACGCCGGCGTAGCGATTTTCGTAATTGATTGCCATGTTTTCACCCAACAAGGCCTGCCGGTTCAGATATCGCGTCACGCCTGCGTTACTTCGACACGACGACTCCCGTCACCGCCGCGTTGATCGCCGGCAACAGCAGGTTCAGCACGCGGTTGAAGCGAACGAGACCGCCCTGGCCGACGTACACGATGTCCTTCGGCTGCAGCTCGAACTGGTTCGCGAGCAGCATCGCCACCGGCGAGGTCGCATCGAGGTGATAGATCTGCGGCGACTCGCTGGTCGAATTGCGGATCACGAACAGTTGCTGCCCCGAGGCCGTGTTCGAGTCGAAGCTGCCGCCGTCGGAGATCGCCTGCGACAGCGTCAGCGAGCCGTTGCGCAGCGGCAGCACCGTGGCCGGCTTGTTGACTTCGCCCATCACGTAGACGCCGCTGTCTTCGCGCGCGTTCACGCGCACGGTATCGCCCGGCTGCAGATAGATTTCCGACGGATTGCGGCCGCGTTTGACGAGGTCGTCGATGTTCAGCCTATAGGTCGTGCCGTTGCGGATCAGATCGACGCGGCTGCGATCCGCGGTCGTGGTGAAGCCGCCGCCCAGACCGATCGCGTTCGTCAGCGACATCGGGACGTCGTTGATCGATTGCGTGCCCGGCGTGCGCACTTCGCCATCGACATACACCGTCGCGTTACGGAACGACGCGACGCGCACCGTTATCTCAGGCTTCTGGTACACCTTGCTCAAACGCTGATTCAATTCGCGCTGGATCTGCGAGACGGTCTTGCCCACGACGTGCAGTGTGCCCGCATACGGAAACTGGATGTCGCCGGTTTCATCGATCAGGAAGCCCGGCATCGCATCGCTAGGGCGCGAATTGCTCGGCGGCTGGCCAAGAGCGGCCGCGAGTTCCGGGTGATCCCACACGACGATCTGCAGCACGTCGCCAGGGCCCAGCTTGTACGGCGCCGGCTTGCCGAACAGCCCCGCCGTCTCCGGCGGCAGTTGGGAAGCCTTCTGATCGGCGCCAATCTTCCTCAGCAGTTCCAGATTGATATCGGTGATCGGAATCTGCTTCTGCTGCGAAGCTTCGGTACTGAATTCGCCACCCGTGTCCTGAATCCCGGCCGGCGTGATCATCCGTTGTCCCGGCACGATCTGGCATCCGGAAAGCAATACTGCTGCACTAGCGAAAACCACAAGACTTCCTGTGCGAAAACCAAGTGAGCTCATGATCTTTACTCCTTCGCCCCGAGGCGTTGTTATGACTTTCTAATAAGCGTTTCGATGCACCAGTCCGGCGACAATCGTCGCGCCGATGATCCGCATATCGAGTGCGAACGACCAGTGACCCAGGTAGTACAGGTCATGTTCGACGCGACGCTCCATCTTCTCGATGCGGTCGGTTTCGCCACGGAAGCCGTTGATCTGCGCCCAGCCCGTGATTCCCGGTTTGATCCGGTAGCGATGGATATAGCCCGCGACCACCTTCTGATAGAGGTCGTCGTGCTCGAGCGCATGGGGACGCGGTCCTACGACCGACATGTCGCCACGCAACACGTTGAAAAATTGCGGCAGCTCGTCGAGGCTCGTGCGGCGCAAAAACGCGCCCACTTTCGTCACGCGCTTGTCGTTGCGCGTCGCCTGGCTCAAGGTGCCCTTCGCTTCGGTATGCACGCGCATCGAGCGGAACTTGTAGATCGTAAACACGCGGCCGTCCGCGCCCTTGCGCTTCTGTTTGAACAGCACCGGTCCGCGCGACGAGAGCTTCACCGCGATCGCGATGCAAACGAGCAGCGGCGCGAGGGCCACGATCGCGGCCGCCGCGAACAGCCGGTCGAAAATTTCCTTCTTCAGCATCGCGTTGGCCGACAGCGGCGAGGCGACCAGATTGATCGCCGGCATGCCGAGCAGATCGACCACGCCGCTGCCTTCGAACAGCGCATGACTGCGCACGTCCGGCATGAAGCGGATATTCACGAGGTCGTCGCGGAACTCGTCGATCAGCGCGCAGATCAGCGGCTCTTCGGACAGCGACAGCATCAGCCATAGCTCGTGCACGTCGTTGCTGCGGATGTAGTCGGCCAGCAGATCGACGCGATCGAACACCGGCACGCGCGGATTCGTCACGCCAGAGTCGTCCGGGCGCGTGTTGTAGACGGCGGTCGCGCGAAAGCCCGCGCTCGGCGCCGACTCGATGCGGCGCAGGATCGCATCGCACTGCGAGCCGCTGCCGACGATCGCGACCTGATGCAGGTTCATGCCCGCGCCGCGCGCCCGCGCGAGCACCGCGTGCGTAATCACCCGATTCGCGATCAGCAGGCCGCCCGTCGTCGCCGTCCAGTACGAGAACCACAGCCGCGACACGATATCGATGCGATGCAGCGAGTACATCAGCACGAGCGCGCAGGCCTGCACGATCAGCCACGCGAGCGACACCTGCCCGGCGAGCCCGAGCTTCGAGCGTCCGCGCCATGATTCATATACCCCGAACGCGGGGAAGATCGCGAGCGCGAACGCAGCCGAAAACATCACCAGCGCCCAGTAGAAACCCGACTGGCCGAGATAGTCGAAGCGAATCCGTGACGCCACGGTCGCGCCCACCAATACCAAAGCGACATCGAAAATCTGCGCGAGCAGATCCTGAAACTTGCGCATTTTCCTTCCCTCGTTCTGCCTTCCTGTACGCAAAAAGGGTGTGCATGGGCTGCCTACGGGCAGCGGCCGTAGTTGTCGTCAAACCGCACGATGTCGTCTTCGCCGAGATAGGTACCCGACTGAATTTCGATGATTTCAAGCGGCACTCTGCCCGGGTTTTCGAGCCGGTGACGCGTGCCGAGCGGAATATAGGTCGATTCGTTTTCGCTGAGCAGGAACTGCTCTTCGCCGCGCGTGACGAGCGCGGTGCCTCGCACGACCACCCAATGCTCGGCGCGGTGATGATGCAGTTGCAATGACAGCTTCGCGCCGGGCGTCACGACGATGCGCTTGACCTGGAAGCGCTCGCCGTGATCGATCGAATCGTAGAAGCCCCAAGGGCGCCGCACCTTGCGATGCGCGTCGGCCTCCGGCGCGTGCTGCGCCTTGATGCGCGACACGAGCCCCTTGACGTCCTGCACATGCGAGCGGTCCACCACGAGCACCGCGTCGGCGGTCTCGACCACGACGACGTTGGCGGTGCCGACGCACGCGACGAGCCGCCCTTCCGAATGCGCATAGCAGGACACCGCGCCTTCGAACGTCACGCGCCCGCGCCCGGCGTTGCCGTTCGGGTCCTTCTCCATCGCGGCCCATACCGCGTCCCACGAGCCGAGGTCGGACCAGCCGGCTTCGAGCGGGATCACGACGCCGGGCGGCATGTCCGCGGCCGGGTTTCGAGCTTGCGTCTCGCTCGGCGCCGCGCCTTGCGTGTCGGCGTTGCTCGCGCTGTCGCCTTCTGCCGGCGGTGGTTCGGTCAGACGCTCCATCACCGCGTAGTCGATCGAATCGGCGGGCACGTCGAGGAACGTGTCGTGCGACGGCCGGAACACGTCGCCGTCCTGCTTGCCGCTCGCGAACGCGCTCGTGCACGGCGCATGCATGTCGGGCCGCAGCGACGCGAGCGTGTCGAGCCACACGCGCGCACGCACGATGAAGATGCCGCTATTCCACCAATAGGTGCCCGCGCTCACGTATTGCCGCGCGATTTCCTCGGCGGGCTTCTCGACGAAACCGTCGATCGCGTGGCCGCCGGCGGCCAATGCCGCGCCGATGCGGATATAGCCGAAGCCGGTGTCGGGACGCGTCGGCGGCACGCCGAGCGTCGCGATCGCGCCCTCGCTCGCGTGGTGCGCCGCGCACGCCAGCGCGCGCTGCAGCGCGGGCACGTCCGCGATCGCGTGATCGGCCGGCATCACGATCAGGATCGCGTCGTCGCCGGCGGCGCACGCGAGCGATGCCGCGAGTGTCAGCGCCGGCGCCGTGTCGCGGCGCGCAGGTTCGACGATCAGACGCGCGTCGACGCCGTTTTCATGCAACTGTTCGGCGATCACGAAGCGATGCTCTTCGCCGCACACGACGATCGGCGATGCGTCGACGCTCCAGCCCGCCGGGAAGCCCTCGAGCCGCCGCGCGGTCGCCTGCAGCAGCGAGTCGGAGCCGACCACGTCGATCAGCTGCTTCGGAAAGCTTTCGCGCGACACCGGCCAAAGCCGCGTGCCCGAGCCGCCCGCGAGAATGACCGGGACGATGCGCGCGCAGCGCGCGCCAGCAACCCCGGCGCTTGCGCCGTTCGGCTCGACGGATGGGGCGCTCACACCTGCCTGCGTCAACATGTCTGGAATCCTCATCGGTCTGCAAGGTACAACGAACAACGGACCGGTCCCCGCCTGCACTGCGCGGTGACCGGGCTGGCTCCGTCGGCGCTACTCGCCCGCCATGCGGCGGCTTTGAATCCTGAACTCGGTCGGCGAAATCCTCATCCGCTTGCGAAACACTTTCGCGAGCCGATCGCCGTTGCCCATCCCGGTTCGACGGGCGATCTTGTCGACCGGCAATTCCGATTCGGTCAACAGGCTGCACGTCACCGCGAGGCGCTCGTGCAACAGGAAACTCGACGGCGTAATACCCATTTCCATCTTGAAGCGGCGCAGAAAGTTGCGCTCGCTCATCGCCGCGAACTGCGCGGCATCCGCAATCGAAATCGCCTCCTGGCAGTTTTCCTGCAGCCAGCGCGCCGCCGCGCGAACCTTGTCGCCGGGACTCATGCCGCCGTCCTCGCCGAGCAGCGGCGCGAGGTTCGTGCACGAGTCCGACAGCAGCCGTTCGGCTGCCGAGCGTGCGGTCGCGTTGCCCAGATCGCGCTTGATCATCGCAAGCGCGCTGCGCATCGATTCCAGCCGGTCGCTCAGTTCGACGGCACCCTGCTCTGCCGAACCCGTACCATTCCTGGCCATAGTTGGCTGGCGCAGGTCGCTCGCATCCTTGTCCTCGGGCAGCGCCGCCGCGTCGAGCACCGCGCGCCCTTCGGCGATGGAGCGGATCATCGCGGTGTTGCGACGCACCCGCCGCAGCCATCCGAGCACACGCTCATCGCGCGCTGCGGACGCCGCGCCCTTGCCGCCCGCCACATAGAGCGCATCGAAGCCGACGTAATGGCGCGCATCGAGTCCGTCGGTCCATACGCGCAACCCCGACGACGAACTCACCATGCCGCCGTCGGCGGATAAAAACGATACGTCGTACAGCCACGCGCCCGAACCGGAAGTGGAGAGTTCGTTGGCAGCCTGGAACACCTCGGCGATAACTCCCGCTCCTTGCAGCGAGCAGTCGTTGAACAACAGAATCGCGATACGACGCACGCCCTTGTTCGGCGCACGCACCCAGCGCAGCATTGCAGACTCGAGACTCGCGCAGGTCATAGTCATCCTCTCGACAGAAAACGATCAACTACACCTTTGACGATCACGCGCAGTGCGAACTCCGCGCAGTGCATCATAGCGACGACCTCCGGCGCTCTGCCGCCATGTCCGAAAGTGCGGACATATTGGCGCTATGACTACATGATCGGCCAGTGCAATTCGGCTCAATACCGAAGCGACCGTCTTTTCAATGGATTAATCATCTATCCGCATATGGTTGAATATGCACTCGTGAAGCTTAAAGCAATTTGAAAAATGAATGCGTACGCCAGCGCACACTGTCGGGCTACTCGAAAAGCGACGCACCTCCGCTTTATTCACCCCCCGGCGCGTATTTTAAAAGCGATTTTTTGCTGGAACTCGCCGACGATGAGTAGAAGGTACCCCACCCTCCCTGGCGAGCCCGGCTTCATCGGCAAGCTCCCCTCACCATCGGCGCAAGCGCCGCGCGACCGCCGATTCCCCCGTCCAATACAAACACTCAACGCGCCAGAAAAGATTATTTAAATCATTTTTATTGACGGCCGGAATATAAACATGGCGATTAACGTTTCAGACTTGAAACATGGATATCGGACAACTTTAGCGTCACTGCAATAGGCGGGCCAATGGCGGAATACATCGGGTGCGACCGGGTGCATTTCCGCCAACCGATTGCGGAAAGGCACTATGAGGTTCTTCGCAAGGATGGTCGCGGACAGCGAACGAAACCCGCTTCCCGGTACGCAACGAAGGTGACAGCCATCCAGAACGCGCCGCGTAATGGCACGTCGCGACGATAGTTCGGCGTCGCCTGACAGGCTTACGGCGGGCAAGCGCACATAGAAATGATGTTGAACGGGCTACGATGCCCCCGACAAACGCGCTGGAACCGCACACATGAACGGCATTTCATGGATCACGCTGATACTTGCCACGATGATCGGCGGATTCCTGTTCGCCATGATCGGCGTCTTGCTGCTAGCGCTGCTGCTCGGCAACGTGTCGGACCGGCTGTCGAGCAACGACGAGACTCGCCAGGACTCCTAGCTACTTCGAAATATCCTCGAGCGCGACATCGCGCGTCTTCGGCCCGAGCGTACCGATCGCGACCATGACGATCGCCATCGCTCCCGAGATGAACACGAACACTCCGTTCACGCCGAAGCGGCCGAGGCAAGCGGCGATCACGAACGCCGAGAACATCGCCGAAATCCGGCTCCACGAATAAACGAAGCCGACCGCGCGCGCGCGGATGCCGGTCGGAAACAGCTCGGCCTGATACGCGTGATAGCTGTACGAAATGATGTTGCCCGCGAGCACGAGGCACACGCCGAGACTCACGAGCAGCACCGTCTCGCGCGCCTGGCTGAACGCGAGTCCGCACACGACGTTGATCGCCGCCATGCAGATGATGACGCTCTTGCGCTCGAAGCGATCGGCGATCAGCAATCCCAGCAACGGACCGAGCGGCGCCGCGATCGCGATGATGCTCGCGTACATCAGACTCGTCGTCACCGTGACGCCCTGCTTGATCAGCAGCGTCGGAATCCAGTTCGCGAAGCCGTAGTAGCCCATCGTCTGGAACACGTGAAAGATGACCAGCATCAGCGTGCGCTTGCGATATGGCGGCACCAGCAGATCGCGAAACGCCGCCCGCGCGCGCACCGGTTCGGGCAGCGCGGGCTCGGGCAACGGCAGGCCGCATTGGCGCTGGTACTCGCGCGCGACGCGTGCTTCGAGACGCGTCATCACCGCGTCGGCTTCTTCGAGGCGGCCCTTTTGCGCGAGCCAGCGCGGGCTCTCCGGCAAACCTCTGCGAATCCACCACACGACGATCGCGCCAATCGCGCCGATCAGCACGACCACGCGCCAACCGTCGAAACCGAACACCCGTTGCGGCACCAGCAGATACGACAGGAACGCGACGATCGGCACCGCGCAGAAGCCGACCGCCTGCGAACACGCCGAAGCTCGCCCGCGAATGTGCTTCGGCACGAGCTCGGAGATATACGTGCCGATCGTGACGATCTCGACGCCGATGCCGATCCCCGCGATAAAGCGCCAGCAGTTCAAGCCGAGCGCCGTGTGCTGGAACGCCATCACGACGTTGGCCGCCGTGTACCACAGCAGCGACCACGTGAAGATTGCGCGGCGGCCGAAGCGGTCGGCGAGAAAGCCGCACGCCGCGGTGCCGATGAACAGGCCCGCGAACAGCGCGGCGATGAAACTCGCGACGCCGCTCGTGCCGAACAGCCCGCGCGTCGTGGCCGTGAGCAGCCCGTTATGCACAAGCCCCGGCGCGATATAGCCGGAGTACATCAGATCGTACAGTTCGAAGAACATGCCGAAGCTCAGCAGCATCACGAGCTGCCAGATCGTGCGGGTCGCGGGCAGCCGGTCGAGCCGCGCGGAAATCCGCGCGCCATCAAGCGCGATCGCGCCGGCGCGGCCCGCCGCTGCCGCACCGGCGCCCGCGTCCGTAGGTGAGCCATCGAGCGCACCGGCCGCTTCGCCGAGCGCAGTGGCGTACATCGCCTGATTCGACGATTTCATCGTCTGTCTCCAGAGTTTTTGGTCTATTGCCCGTTGCAACGGGTGCGGCGCGACACAGCGCTCGTGCAGCCGCTCAGGCAGCCGCTCAGGCAGCCGCGCGCGGCTTCCGCGATTGCACGCCACCGCTCAGCTCCGCGATCCGCGCGTCGTCGAAGCCGAGTTCGCGCAGCACGTCGACGGTGTGCTCGCCGATCTTCGCGATCGGCTGGCGCGGCCCGAGACGCGCACCATCGAGCGAAATCGGCAGCAAGGGCATCGCGGTTTCGCTACCGTCGTCGAGCGTCAACGGCACGAGGCCGCCGCTCGCGTTCAGGTGCGGATCGTCGAACAGTTCTTCGGGCTTCGTGATCGACGCGAACGGAATGTGATTGCGCTCGAACAGCGGCACGAGCGTCGCGCCGTCGAAACGGCTCAGGCTTTCGCCGAGCGTCGGCAGCAGCCAGCCGCGCGCGAGCACGCGGTCGTTGTTGGTCGCGAGGCGCGCATCGGCGAGCAGATCGTCGCGCTCGAGAATCGCGCACAGCGCGCGCCACTGCGCGTCGCCGGTCGCGGCGATGAACATCTGCTCGCCGTGCGCGAGCGTGAACACGTCGTAGACGGCCCAGGCGCTGATGCGCTCGGGCATCGGCGCTGCGGCCACGCCGGTGGCCGCGAACTGCTGCATGTGCTGCGCACTCAGCAGCACGCAGTTCTCGAACAGCGCGCTCTGCACCTCCTTGCCGCGGCCGCTCGCGTGCCGCTCGTGCAGCGCGGCCAGCACGCCGATCGCGCCGAACATGCCGCCCATGATGTCGTTGACCGAGCTGCCCGCGCGCAGCGGACGGCCCACCGGCCCGGTCATGTACGCGAGGCCCGCCATCATCTGCACGACTTCGTCGAGCGCCAGACGATGTTCGTACGGACCACTGAGAAAGCCCTTGTGCGACACGTAGATCAGCTTCGGATTGCGCTCGCGCAGCGTCGCGTAATCGAGGCCGAGACTCGCCATGCGGCCGGGTTTGAAGTTTTCGACGAAGACGTCGGCGCTATCGACCAGTTGCTTCAGCGCGGCGAGACCGGCTTCGCTGTCGAGATCGAGCGCGACGCTCTTCTTGTTGCGATTGAAGGTACGGAAAAATCCCGCGCCGGTGCCGAGCAGCCGGCGTGTGCTGTCGCCACGCGGCGGCTCGACCTTGATCACTTCGGCGCCGAGGTCGCCGAGGATCATGCCGCAGGTCGGGCCCATCACCATATGCGACAACTCGATCACGCGGATGCCTGCGAGCGGCAACGTGCCGGGCTGCGGCGAAGACGTCGAAGACGGAGCTGAGGTAGCGGAGGAAAGCGGAGTCATTGCGGCACCTGCGGAGCGGAAGAGTGGGAGTAACGCAAAGATTCGGAAGGCTCAGCGGATTCGCGCACGGCCGGTTGCCCATGCGCGAACTGCTTCGGCAATCCCGCTCGCGCGAGATAGCCATACAGCGGCTCGCCCGGCAGCGCTTGCGCGAGCACTGCGCGCGAGGCGAGCAGCCGCGTGATGTCGATGCCGGTGTCGTAGCCCATGCTGTCGAGCATGAACACGAGGTCTTCGGTATTGACGTTGCCGGTCGCGCCCGGCGCATGCGGACAGCCGCCGAGACCGGCCAGCGACGCATCGAATTCGCGAATCCCGTGCTGCAGCGCGACCAGCGTGTTGGCAAGACCGAGGCCGCGCGTGTCGTGGAAGTGCAGCGAGCGGAGCCTGTCGCCCGCGACGTCGCGCAGCAGCTCGATCACCTTGCCGACCTGGCGCGGCGTCGCCTCGCCGGTCGTGTCACCGAGCGCGATCACGTCGGCGCCGGCCTGCACCGCGGCGCGCGTGATCGCGGCGATATCCGCGTACGGCACCGCGCCTTGCAGCGTGCAGCCGAACACCGTCGACAAACCGGCGATCAACTCGACGCGGCCCCCACCCGCCGAAGTCGCGCGGTCGATCAGTTCACGCATCGCGGCGAACGCGTCGATCATCTCGGCGGGCGTCTTGCGCACGTTCGCGACGCTATGCGCGACGCTCACCGATATCGGCGCGACGATGCGCTCTACGCCGGCATCGAGCGCGTGCTGCGCGCCCTTCAGGTTCGGCACGAGCGCCGTGACGCTCAGATCGTCATAGCTACGGGCGTGGGCCACTACTGCGGCCGCGTCGGCCATTTGCGGCAGCAGCTTCGCCGGCACGAATGACGCGACTTCCATATGACGCACGCCGGCCGCGTAGGCGGCGTCGATCCAGCGGCGTTTGTCGTCGGTGGACATGATGCGGGCAATGCTTTGCAGACCGTCGCGCAGACCGACTTCGGTCACGACGACGCGCTCGCGGGTGTCATTCATCGGTTTGAATCCTGATCGTGGACGCGGGCTTCGGACGCCCGTTGGACAGAAGTGATGCGCTAACTGGATCACAGCGTGCTCGCGCGCAGACGCGCGGCAAAGTCTGCATTGACGACGCCCGCCATCGCCGCTCGCGATGGCCGCTCAGGCCGATGGGGCGGCCTTTGACGCTCGCCTGGGTGAAATGCTTAAGGGTTTGTCTGGAGAGGTGGCGAACGGCGTCGCCGGGGGAGCTGCCAGGGACTGCCGGTGCGAGAGACCCGGTGCGTCTCCCGTCTTACCTGGCGTCCAACAGATGCTCGAGCAAGCGCGCGGCCGCCAGCGTCAACGCCGCGCGATCGCGCATGCAAATAACGAAGCGCCGCTCGGCCCACGCGTCGCGCAATGGCACGGCGACGATGCCGTACTCGTTGGCGGCATGGCGCGGCAATGCCTCGCGCGGCAGGATCGCGACCGCGAGACCCGCCTGGATGAAGCGATAGGCGGCATCGAACGTCGAGACATAGGTGCGGTAGTTCAACTCGCTGCCTTTCTCCAGCGCGATGCGCTGCATCAGCGCGTTGACCGACGCATTGGAGGCGAGCCCCAGATGATCGAATCCGAGCGTCTGTTCGAAGCCGACCTGCGTCTCGCCCGCGAGCGGATGCGCGCGCGGCACGATCAGCGCCAGATGATCGGCGCGATACGGCAGCGTGTCGAGACTGCCGAGCGGCACCGTGTCGCGACAGATGCCCAGATCGGCGACGCCCTCTTCGAGCCCGCGCACGATGTCCGCGCTGACGCGCTCCTCGACATCGACGCGAATCGCCGGATTCGCCTGCAAAAACGCGGACAACGCCTCGGGCAAGAACTCCACCATCGACGACACGTTCGCCAGCACCCGCACATGGCCGCGCGCGCCGGCCGCGTATTCACTGAGCTCGGCCTGCAAGCGTTCGTGGCCGCGCATGATGAGCCGCGCGTGGCGCAACAGCGCTTCGCCCGCGGCGGTCGCGCGCACGCCGCGCTGGCTGCGCGACAGCAGTGCAACATCGACGAGCGCTTCGAGATCGGCGAGCCGCTTGCTGACCGCCGACGGTGCGATGAACTCGCGCTCGGCGGCGCGCGCGATCGTGCCTTCCTCGCACACGGCGATGAACAAGCGCAGCGTGACCTGATCGATTTGCCACATCGGCGAAGCGGATTTGGGAGTTCGGAGTGGGGAATTATGCCCTGACGACGGCGGGCGCTGACGAGCAGTCACCCAGCCACGCGTTTCGCCTTGCCCGAGCTTGCCCGCGATTTGCGGTCTGGATATGCTGGCGGGTGCATTGGCTACCCGCGGACGACCGGGCCGCGCCTGCACCGCGCACTCCAACCAGAACAACCGCTCGAGAACCTGCTCATGTCCACCACCAGTCTGTTTTTCACCGCCGCCGGCGTCGGCCTCGCGATCGCCGCGCCGGTCGGCCCGATGGGCATGCTGTGCATCCGCCGCACGCTGACGGGCGGCCCGCGCGCGGGACTTGCGATCGGCTTCGGCATCGCGAGCGGCGACGCGGCCTACGGGCTGATCGCCGCGCTCGGCCTCGTCGGCATTTCGCAGTTCATGCTCGCGTACGACCGCCCGCTGCATCTGTTCGCCGGCCTGTTCCTGCTGTATCTCGGCGTGCGCGCGCTGCTGCAGAAGCCGCCCGCTGAAAGCGCCGACGGCAACGGCAACGGCAAGCTCGCGCAGATCGGCCGCGCCGGCGCGCTGCGTGCGTACGCGAGCGCGCTGCTGCTGACGCTGACCAATCCGCAGACCATCATCATGTTCGCGGCGCTGTTCACGACGCTCGCACCGCGCGGCGCGTTCTCGCCGGCCATCGCGCTGACGACGGTCGGCGGCGTGTTCGCCGGCTCGATCGCGTGGTGGTGCTGTCTGGTGACGATCGTGTCGCTCGCGCGTCATGCGATCGGCAGCAGGCTGCGCCACGTGATCGATCGCGTGGTCGGCCTGATGCTCGCGGCGTTCGGCGTCGTCGAAATCCGCCGCGCGCTCTGAGCGGCGCCTCGCACGCGATGCGGCGCACCCGCGCCGTACCCGCCGAATGCGGCCCGCCGCCAGCCGCGACGAACTCCCCCTGAGTAAGTGCCGCACGCGGGCGCGGCAGTTTTGCGACAATAGCGCCTTTCGCCGGTCAGCCGCCGGCCGACGCGGCCGTGCAGCACACCGCACACCGCCGCCGCCAGCCGCCCCGGCGCGTCCGCCGGCCTTGCCGCCCAACCTTTCACCCGCGCTGCGTCAGCTGTCCGTTCAATGGCACTCCCCCACATCAATCTGCTGTACTCCGTCTCCGGCCTGTTCGTCGGCTTTCTGGTCGGGCTGACGGGCGTCGGCGGCGGCTCGCTGATGACGCCGATCCTCGTCCTGCTATTCAACGTGCACCCTGCCACCGCGGTCGGCACCGACCTGCTGTACGCGGCCGCCACCAAGGCGACCGGCACGCTGTTGCACAGCCTGAAGGGCTCGGTCGACTGGCAGATCACGCTGCGCCTCGCGGCCGGCAGCGTGCCCGCGGCCACCATCACGCTGATCCTGTTGCATCGCTACGGGATGGACACGCCGGGCGCGGGCCGGCTGATCCAGGTCGTGCTCGGCGCGGCGCTGCTGGTTACCGCGATCGCGCTGGTGTTCCGTCCGCAGCTTGCGGCGCTCGGCGCGCGCAAGCTGCGCGCGCCGAGCCTGGGGCGCACGCTCGCGCTGACGATGCTGACCGGCGCGATCCTCGGTACGCTGGTGTCGCTGACGTCGGTGGGTGCGGGCGCGATCGGCGTGACGGTGTTGCTGCTGCTGTATCCGCTGCTGCCGACGACACGCATCGTCGGCTCCGACATCGCGCACGCGGTGCCGCTGACCTTGCTCGCGGGCGCCGGACATTGGCTGCTCGGCTCGATCGACTGGTCGATGCTGCTGTCGCTGTTGGTGGGATCGCTGCCCGGCATCGCAATCGGCAGCTATCTGGCGTCGCGCGCGCCGGAAGTACTGCTGCGCAATCTGCTCGCGGCGACGCTGACGCTGGTCGGCGTGCGGCTGGTGTTGTCGTGAGCCGCCCGCTGAAGACGCGTCAAGCGCACACGCCGCGACCGCTGTCTATTTGAAAAACCGGCTGGTCAGATCCACCTCGAACTGCCGGACCCACTGACCGTGGCCGTCGCGATACGACCGTGACCAGTCGACACGCCGCACGGTGACGACGCGTTCGTGCGCCGGCTCACCGGGTGCCGCGCTCGCGCTGATCTCGAAATGCGCGGGCGCGAAACCGTGTCTTGCGCACACCAGTTCGAATGCCGCGCGATCGCCGATCGGCAGATCGATGTAGCGAAACTGCGTGGTTTGCATGAGCTTGGCTCCCCGTTCCCTCTTCGTCACAGTACCCCGCGCGATGCATCGGTAATGTGCCGCAGCGCACGAAGCAGGGACAGCCGCGCCTCGATCAGCACCTGTGCGTTCGGCAAGCCTCATTGCTGCGGTCCCGCAAACCTCGCCCGTCTCGCGCCCAAAACCGGCGGCGAAAAAAAAGCTCCGGCGAAAATGCCGGAGCCTCCGAATCGATTGATAGACCTCGCGACGCGGGCCTTGCGGCGCCGCGCGCACGCGCACCGCTTACTGTTGCTTCGCCGTCAGCTTGTTGGTCACCGACGTCACGCCCTCGACGCCCTTGGCGGCCTCGCCGGCCTTATCGGCCTGGCCCTGGTCCGGCACCGTGCCGGTCAGCGTCACAGCACCGCCACGCGCGCGCACGGCGATGTGCGACACGTCGAGACCCTGGGTCTTGGTCAGCGCGTGGCGCACCTTACGGCCAAGTTCGTGATTCGCTGCCTTGCCGGCCTTGACGGTGGCTGCCGCCGACGCCGTATCTGGAGCGTTCTGGGCGTAGACGCTGCACGCCGCCACCATCGCCACGACCGCACCCAGTGTTTTCAGAAAACCGACCGTTTTCATAGCTCTCTTCTCCTTGGTTTCACATTGGACCGCATCAACAAGCGGCTTCGTTACGACTACGGGCGGCCGTCATCGCGCGAACGCGCGCGTGCGCGACGGCCATCAACGTCTGACACGATGTGCAAGAGGCGAGAGAGGCTGATTACCGGTAATCGGTAACCGGCAAACCGCGAAGTCCGCCGACGTGCCCGGTTCTTGTCCGTCTTGCCGGGATATCGCCGCAAACGTTGGATCGCGGTAGCGATGCACAATTTAATCTAGCCGGCACAGAAGCGCAAAGGGTTTAGCGCGCGGCGTGGCGCACCGACAGCGGCTGCGTCATGCTTGCCGGATAAATACGGACACGCTCCGTGGTCGCGCAAAAATTGCTTGGGCGTCGTGCTGGCGGGCACCCGCGACGCTCACCATTTGTTACGCGTTTGTCGGCGCGACGGGCAGCTACGCGATTCGCGGCCGTGCCAATCTCAGGTACCATCGGCGCGACGCGTGCTGGCGCGCCGCCCAAGCCGCCTGCGCGCATTCGAGCCCGACCGACCGCCGTTTTCAGAAGATCCGATGAAGCCTGACACCGGCCGCAGCCGCCCTACCCGTCTCGTCGCCCGTTTTGTCGCGATCTCGTGGCGCGACCTGGCGGTCTCGTTCGGCCCGCTCGTGCTGCTCGTGATCGTCGCGATCTGGGCCGCCGTGCGGCTGATCCAGCCCGCCCCGCCAAATACGCTGACGATTAGCGCCGGCCCGGTCGGCAGCACTTTCTGGATCGCCGCGCAGAAGTACAAGGCGATCCTCGCGCGCAACCGCATCACGCTCAACGTGCTGGCCTCGCAGGGCTCGCAGGAAAATCTGAAGCGGCTGTTGGACCCCAACGCCAACGTCGATGTCGGCTTTGTGCAGAGCGGCATCGCGCCCGCCGCGGCCGACAAGGACAAAAGCCTGATGTCGCTCGGCAGCGTCGCTTACGTGCCGCTCGCGATCTTCTATCGCGGCGCGCCGGTCGACTGGCTGTCCGGCTTCAAGGGCGAGCGCCTCGCGATCGGCCCCGAGGGCAGCGGCACGCGCGAGCTCGCGCTCGCGCTGCTGAAGGCCAACGGCATCGTGCCGGGCGGCCCGACCCAACTGCTGCCGCTGACGGGCGACGCAGCCGCCGACGCGCTGATCGACGGCACGATCGACGCGACCTTCCTCGCCGGCGACTCGGCGCAGCCGGCCGTGATGGGCAAGCTCTACCGCACGCAGAACGTGCGCTTCTACGATTTCTCGCAGGCCGACGCGTACACGCGTCGCTTTCCGTACCTGACGCAGCTGAAGGTGCCGATGGGCGCGTTCGACCTCGGCAAGAACCTGCCTGCGAACTCGATCAGCATCGTCGCGCCGACCGCCGAGCTGAACGCGCGCGATTCGCTGCATCCGGCGCTGTCGGATCTGCTGATCGAAGCCGCGCGCGAGGTGCACGGCGGCGCGACGACGATGCAGCGCGCCGGTGAATTTCCCGCGCCGCTCGCGCACGACTTCCCGCTGTCCGACGATGCCGCGCGCTACTACAAGTCGGGCAAGAGCTTCCTGTACCGGACGCTGCCGTTCTGGATCGCGAGCCTCGCGGACCGCCTGCTGGTGATCGTCGTGCCCCTGATCGTGCTGCTGGTGCCGGCGCTGCGCGTCGTGCCGGGCTTGTACGCGTGGCGCGTCAAGTCGCGCATCTATCGCTGGTACGGCGCGCTGATCGCGATCGAGCGCAGCGCGCTCAGCGAACACTCGTCGGCCGAACGCGCGTCGCTGATCGAGCGGCTCGACGCGATCGAAGACTCGGTCAACGGCATGAAGATGCCGCTCGCATACGCGGACCAGTTCTACGTGCTGCGCGAGCACATCGGCTTCGTGCGGCGGCGGCTCATGGCAAGCCGCGACACGTCGGGCGGGCTGGACGAAGCCGACGAGCAGGCGGCCGATCAAGTCAAAGGCTGAGCGCGCGCCGGCGACACCGCCTGACCCCGCACCCGCCGCCCTCCACCAGGGGATATCGACCGGTGCAAGCCGGGAGCGCACCGCGTAAGATCGCTACAATTTTGATGAGATAACGGACGCACCCTCCGCTCCGTCCGACCCAGGCAAACCGGGAGACCTTTATGACCGTTGGCATCGACGCCCAACAGCCGCTGTGGTTTTACGATTTCGTCTCGCCGTTCACCTACCTGTTGCTCGAGCAACACGACAAATGGCCCGGCATGGACTTCGCATTCACGCCGGTCGTGCTGAACGATCTGTATCGCCACTGGGGCCAGCGCTCCGCGTACAGCGTGCCCGCCAAGCGCACCTTCATGTACCGGCATGCGCTGTTTCGCGCGGAGCAGCTCGGCATTCCGTACAAGATGCCGCCCGCTCATCCGTTCGATTCGATGAAACCGCTGCTGCTCGCGACCGCCGCGAACGGCGACGTGCAATTCGTGCGCGAGGTTTTCCGCTTCATCTGGCGCGACGGGCGCGACCCGTCGAGCGACGAAGCGTTCGCCGAACTGTGCGAACGCGTCGGCAAGCCGGACGGCCCCGAGCTGATCCAGGACGAAGCGGTGAAGGCGCAACTGCGGCGCAACACCGCCGATGCGATCGACCTCGGCGTCTATGGCGTGCCGACGTTTCGTCTGAACGACCAGCTTTTCTGGGGCGAGGACGCGTTGCCGATGGTGCTGTACTGCGCGCGCACGCCGAACTGGCTCGAATCGCGCGAAGTGAAGCGGATCAGTTCGTTGCCGTGGGGCCTCGCGGACGAGCCGGCACCGGCGCCATAACACGGCGGCGGCAGCGCGCCGCGCCGCGGCTGCGGCTTCCGCCCGAACGAAGCGCCGCCGGCACGCGCCGCGCTGATGCCGGCCATACCGCGCCCGCTATGCCGCCGACGCGCAAACGGGCCTAAGTTATAAGCTTTCGCACCCCACGCGCTCGCCGCGCGGCGAGCCGATCGGCTGCGCCCGCGTCACCACGCTTCGACCATGGACGACACCGCCGCCTCACTCGATATCTGGCTCGTGCGCGTGCTGCGCACGCTTCTCGTCGAGCGCAGTGTCACGCAGACCGCGATGCGGCTGAACCAGACCCAGCCCGCGATCAGCACCGCACTGCGCAAGCTGCGCGAAACGCTCGGTGATCCGATTCTGGTGCGCGGCAAGTCGGGCATGGTGCCGACCGAATACGGCGAGTCGCTGCTCGCGGCCGCCCAGCGCGTGCTGCGCGATGTCGATTTCGTCGCGACGCCGCACGGCGATTTCGACCCGGGCCGCTCACGCCGCACGTTTCGCGTCGCCGCGCCCGACTATCTGAACGACTTCTTCATGCCGACCGTGATCGCGCGATTTCGCGAAGCGGCGCCGCATGCGCGGCTGGAAATCGAATCGCTGGGGCCGCTGCTCGATCATTCGGCCGCGCTCGACGCCGGCGAACTCGATCTCGTGATCGGCAACTGGCCGAAGCCCGATCCGCGCTTCGAGCGCAGCGACCTGTTCGCCGATACCGTCGTGTGCATGATGCGCGCGGACCATCCGCTCGCGCGCGAGCCGCTCACGCGCGACGCCTATCTGGCCGCGCCGCATCTGGCGCCGACACCGTACAGCGGCACGCGCGGCGGCGCGATCGATACCGGCTTCGCGCGCGCGAAGGCGAGCCGGCGCATCGTCGCTACGCTGCCCTACTTCGGGCTCGTCGCGCAGACGCTTCTGCAATCTGATCTGATCTTCACGACCACGCGGCGCTTCGCGATGCACTACGCGAGCATGCTGCCGCTCGCGGTCGTCGATGTGCCGATCGCGTTTCCGCGCATCCGCTGCTATCAGTTGTGGCATCCGCAGCCGGATCGGCCGAGCGATATCGGCTGGCTGAGGACGTTGATGTCCGAGGTGTCGGATGAGTTGGTGGCGCGCAAGCGCCGCGCGTGAAGGGGCAATGGCGGACGCGTGACCGCTGCCGCCGCTGCGCGATGTAGAACTGAGGCGGACGGCTTCGTGCCGACCGGCGTCGGGTCCATCGGCGACGTGGCCTATGCCCAGTCGTGGTGGTGCTGATTGACTGCGTGAGCCGGCGTTGCATAGCCTCGCCGAAGCGGAGCCCCGTTCATGTGCCTACCATCTCATCTGTGAAAGTATGCCTCTCGATCAGAATGTTTTCACTGCTGATGCCGAGCTGCTGCAAATGCGCTTTCACGTTCCTGGCACGGCCTTCTTTCAACCGGTCTATATTGCGCTCGACAGTATATGCGCCAGACATTATGACAGCCTGAATCTGGACGTCGGGCCATTTTTTTGCCTCAATCACGGCATCCGCAACTGCGAGCCTGTTTGCATTAGTAAGCTCAGTCTTATTAAATGGCAACTCTATCTCCGCTTCTTCTCCGATGGTGCATGCGCCAGCAATTCCATAAAGACAAGCCGACATGGCAAGCGCTGCGACTATGAGCACCTTGACTGCCATTTCAAAACTGATCCAAAGACCGTGGACCTCGTCCTCTAATGCATCCCGAAGCACGAGTATGCGCGGATCGTTTTCAAGATTCATAAGCCCGGATTCCCTGATCGGATGTGTGTTTGCGAGAGGTCACTGCGGAGCAAACTGTGCCTTGTCGGCCTCGCCGCGAAACCGACTGGCTCTACGTAGCGTCTCAACGCGTTGGAGAAGATCACTGGGATCGACTGTTTATTCATCATGTCGCTGAAGGTCCAGTGCCAGCACCGCCGCACTCAGGTCACGAATCATCTGGCGTGCCTGCTCCGCCTCAAGCACGAAGCCATGCCGATCGGATGCGCCAGCGCTGGCCGAAATCCCGTTTGCGTTGAGACGGATGGTCACGTTCAGGCTCGTCGAATCGATGCGCCAGTGCTGTACCGTAGCGAGCGCCATATCTCCTGCATCTGCATCGTGTAACGTACTATTCTTGAGCTGCGACATACCACGGACTCCTTGAACCGTGCGTGCTCGTATTTACCATGATGCCGGTCCTGCCTCCTGCGGCAACCGTGCGTAAATCGGAATTTCTGCGAGCTCGATGTGAGCGGGGAAAAGCGCCGTTTTGAAGCCAGCGCTTCTGAAATGTACTGGCTTACGTCACTGGACTTCGGACAGGATGAACCTGCAACCCTCGTCGTGCTGGCGGCTTTCGCTAGTGCAACGCTCGGCACTGTCCAGGAAATCCAAGCGGTTCACCGACAGCGAAAGAACCGATCTGCCTGTCCGGAATTAGTTGACCACTGCAAAATGCGGGAGTAGCGCAGCTGGTAGAGCGCGGTAGAGCACTCCCTTGGTAAGGGAGAGGTCGGCAGTTCGATCCTGCCCATGGGCACCATCATTCATTTGCAACTGCGAATCAATCCGTCGGCTTCTTCACGATCAATCCCCACCCGCGTTTGTCGATGACTAAACACGTGGCTTGAGCGGCCATGGTTTTCAATCATCGACTTCCATCGACGCCTATGTCGCCGGCGCCATCGCAGTCTATCCCTATTGGCCAATGAAGATTTGATTGTGTTTGCAGTCACTGTCTCTGTTCAACAAGTGGCGCAAATACTATTTAGGCCGAAGGCTCATAAAGACCGAACACTAACGCTCGGCACTGTCCAGGAAATCCAAGCGGTTCAAAATTCGGTCAGGCGTAACCATCTAACCGTCCAACTTCTGGGGGTCAGTCCATCGAAACTGTGGACACACATCCTGCCCTTGCGACGCTTAATAATCTATGTGCGCCTAATTTCGCGCTTACTCTTTAACAACTGCTCCGCGCTGCATAAGCGATTTCATTGCACGCGAGACGGTTTCGCGACTGACGTTCGCCGCGATGGCTATGGCGGTCTGGTTCGGAAGCTCGATCAACGCCTGCGCAATGTCCGTATTTTCAGTGAGGACTGCGTTTATTACCGCGTAGACGCGCGAGTACGCGCCCGGTGGTGACAAGGTCGACTGACCGTGGACGGCTCGGTGTAATTTGGCGGAAAGAATCGCCAGAAGTGCATCCGCGACGCTCGGGTCGAGAAATAGCTCGCGTGTCCGAGCACGGCTTATTACGCCGACGACGCCGGTGGTCAAAGCAGCGAGTGATGCGAGCAGGGGCGTGTTCAGAACGATTGCGCTTTCGCCGAATGACTGCCCGGCCTTTACGTGACTGAAATAGGTCTCGTGCCCAGTTTCCGACGCGCCTGAGACTCGCAACTGCCCCGAAAATCACGAGCAACAGGTGCGAATGTGAATCGCCGTGATGCACAACGACGTCACGGGCCTTGACGCCACGATAGCGGACGTGCCGCGCGGCGCGAGCGAGAACATCATCGCCGGCCTTCTGGAAAAAGCTGTTGATCTCTTAGCTTGCTGATGAAAATTGAGGCATAACCCGCTCCGGCGAAGGCGGAGCTGAGTTTATATCATCTCGTCACATATTGCTTTCAGCATCTTCTACGGTAAATATTGCCTGTCAATGGGAGCACGGTCTGAGTGTAGCACCTGCCAATGAGCGGGAAGCACATACGGTGGCGACATGGCGAGCCTCAGTCAGTTCAATTGTTCAATCTGCTTGCGCCTCGTATCGTCGGTAGCCGAGAGCCAGAGCCAGCCTTTATTCTGCATCGATTTCAGGCGGATGTGCAGTCTCGGTGGCGAACTAAGTTCGCGCTGCGCCATCATAGGCGCAGCGCAATTCGTGCTACAGCGAAATGGAGCACGCATCGCGGCGCGCGTGACATCATCGATCCCCAGCTTGAACACGCGATTGATATTGTGACCTACGTCACATCATTTTTCCCTCTGTTCGCGGGTGATTGCCTTCCCCGCCGCCGCATTCTGCCTGTCAAAGATCGTCCTGATACGCTGAAAATGCGGCATTCACTGCAAAGCAGCGCAGGAGTGTGCCCTTCCGCACAACGTGGAGCTTCCACATGGGTTAGATTACGTCGGAGCGGTAGCGGTTGCCAAATCGCTCAGGACTGCCGCGCGCGCCGTTCCCATCTGATTGAAGGAATTCCATGACATCCGGGTCAAACGCCAAGAAAAAATCAGTACGTGGCAATAGAACTGACCCCAAGCTTCTGATTACGGAGTGGGTCATCAAGCCGGCGGCAACGCCACGTCATGTGAACGTATCCTTCGTTGTCCAGCAGGAATCGGGGGAGGGTGCCAATCGCACCTCTACGCGGCACTTCCGGCTGCAATGCGAAAACGCGGCCGCGCTGCTCAATGAACTGAGGGATTTCCTCGAGAATGCGTCCGCGACGCAATGCCTGAAAGAAGGCAGCACGTCGAAGGTAGTGGCGTTCAACGCGCCGCCGGAGCGACCATCCGCCCGCCAGAACGCTCAGGACGCCGAGTCGCTGTCTGCGCCCTTCGCGCTGGGCGCGGCGTACGGCCTTCTCGGAAACTAGCGGCAACGGCCGTCGGCCAGTGTCCACAGTCCACGGCGTGGTCGTGATGAAGCCCCACATCGCGACTTGTCTAGTGCAACGCTGGCGCCAGCGCAGCGGCTCTGGCAACGACCGGTGTGGCCTGTCCCGGAGCCACGAACCATCTGGCCGTCTCGTAAAGATCCTGCGCAGTCAGTATGCCCGCCGCGTGCCTGAGAGCCAGATTTGCAATCATGTACTGGTAGCGCGCACGTGCCAGGTCACGCTTCGCCTGATACAGCTGCTGTGTGGCGCTCAGCACGTCCAGGTTGGTCCGCGTGCCAGCCTCCACGCTTTTGTGCGTCGCTGTAATCAGCAGCGTGGCGGAATCGACCGCGCTTTGGAGGGCGCGGATCCTGCCAAGACTGCTCACGCACAGGTTGTACTGTTTGCGTAACTCGATCAGCACCTTGTTCGTCGTGTCCTGAAGTTCGAACTGCGTTCTCTGGTAGTTTGCGCTGGCCTGCTCGGAACTTGCCCTGACGAGTCCGCCCGAGTACAGCGGGATGGTGACTTCAACGCCCACTGCCTTGGTCAGGTAGCGCTGCCCGATCGTGTCAACCGTGTTTGACTGGTTTTTGCCGATGCTGGCCACGAGGTCGACGCGGGGATAAAAGCCTGCGTGCGCGACTTCGAGCTGCTGCCTGGCCGCCTCAACCGTGTGTCGTTTGGCAATCAGTTCGGCGTTGCTGTCCAGGGCGATATCGCGCCACTGCTCAAAACCAGCCGGAGAGGGCATCGAAGGCTGATACGCGTCGCTCAGCCGGTCGAGCTTTGCAACGTCGGCTGACAGGGACATACCGGTCACTGCATCGAGCGCGTGCGCAGCATTGTCAAGCGAGTCCTGCGCATCGGCAACATCGGCGTTGGCCAGTTCAAGCTTCGCGCTTGTCTCAAGGATGTCCGTGCGCGTGCCTTCTCCATTCCTGAACATCGCCTTGTTGCTCGCGAGCTGCTCGTCCAGCGTCGTTTTCTGGGCAAACGCTAGCGCAAGCTGATCGAAGGCGAACACGGTGTCCGTGTAGGCGCTCAGTACGCGCACTAGCAGATCCTCGCGTCGATCGTCAAAGATCGCGTCGCTGGCGAGCGCCTGCGCCTTGCCGTAACGATAGCGGGCGAGTCCTTCGTAGTTGATCAGCGGCTGGCGCAGCGATACCCCTTCGGAATAGGCATGGTAGACCTGATTGATTGACTGGTTTCCGTATTGCGATCCCAAATAGGTCGTGCCGGTCCAGTTACGATAGTTCGCATAGTTGGCCGACAGACTCGGCAGGAGATAGGATCGACCTATCGCGCGGTTTGCGTCGCCGGCCGCCTTTTCCTGCGCGGCTGCGGCGTAGATGGGGTCATGTCCGAGCGCGGCTTCATACGCATCGGCAAGCCCAACTGCATGCGAGGCGTGAACGGGGCCCAGCGTAAAAGCAATCAGTACGCCGATGCGAATGGCAACGCCGGGTGATCGGGACCACCCCGAGAGGGCATGGTCGAGCTCGCGCAACCTGTCGCACGCGCGTGTCATCGGAGTTTGCACGTCAATCCTCCGTGAGTGCCGTATGCGCGCGATCCATGACCGGCTTCAGGAGGTAGCTGAGCAGCGAGCGCTGCCCGGCGTTGACGAACACCTCGACCGGCATGCCCGCTTTGATGTTCAGGGGCTTTAACAGACCCATGCCATGCGGCGTAGCCATGGCGCGTACCCGGTAGTAAGGCGCACCCGTGTGGTCATTGACCAGCCGGTCGGCGGAGATGAACGTCAGGGTGCCAGGAATCCTGGGCGTGCTGTTCTCGTTGAAGGCGGTGAACATCATGTCGACCGGCATGCCCTGCCTGACCCTGTCGACCAGATTGACAGGCAGCTCGCCTTCGACTTCCAGCGGTTCCCCGCTCGGCACCACCTCCATCAGTTTCGCACCGGCTGCAACGACTCCGCCCTCGGTAAACACGTTCACGCCCACCACCGTGCCATCGACCGGCGAGCGAACCTCAGTGTTGGCGAGTTCGAAGTCACTGGCGTCGAGCCGGCTGCGCAGTGCTTCGGTATCGCGCTCAACTTCCGTGAGTTGCGTGCGCACCTCTTTCATATATTCTTCCTGCTGCTGCGCAGCGTGCAGGCGTGCTTCGGCCATCTGGCTCGCCAGCTGTCCGGTCGCGCCCGACTGCGCGGAGAGCTCGCTGTTGAGCTGCGCGTCTTCACGCTCCAGATTCTGCAGTTTCGAGCGGGGCGCATAGCCTTCTCCTACGAGCTGCCGCATCCCGTCCAACTGGCTGTTGAGCGTCTTTTGCTCGGCCATCTTGTAGGCGCGGGACTGATTCGTCGCGGCAAGTTGAGCGCCATAGCCAGAAACGGTTTCGCGCAGCGCACCAAGCGAGGCTTGCAACGCAAGCCGGCGCGTGGCCAGCAGCTGCTCCTGCAGACGCAGGTCGTCTGCGACCTGCTGGTTATGTGCCGCGGCAGCGGCCACGAGCTCCGGCGCAAAGGTAATCGCTTTCGCGTTGGTCGCTTCAGCCACGAGGCGTGCCTTCAGCGCGAGTTCCGACAGGTACTGCGCGCGCACCGTTGCTGCCTGCGCACGCGCCTGTACGTCGTTCATCCGCACGAGAACCTGGCCAGCCTTTACCTCGTCGCCCTCGCTGACCAAGATGTCCTGGATTATGCCGCCCGTAGGATGCTGGATTGCCTTGCGATTGCCGGTGACGACAACCGTCCCCTCCACCGGGACACCTTTGCTCAGTGGAGCAAATGTCGCCCAAAGCAGTGAGCCGACCACGCCCACTAGAACAATGGTCCAACCAACCTTGACGTAACGGGACTCGTCGGTGTCGGGAGCCGGCGGCAGCGAGGCACCGAGTACCTCGATAGCGGGTGTCCCCGCCTTCTTGCTAACAGGATTGAACATGGGAATCTTCGGGTCAGGCCGGCACTTCTGCGGTCTCAGGGGTGGATTCGTTTCTGCCCGCGGGTTCTGTCCTGCCGGCTGCAGCCTGCTGTGCAGGCGCGTTCTGGATTGCGGCAAGCACCTGCGCGGTCGGACCAAACAGCCTGAGCTGGCCTTCCACCAGCAGCAGCAGCTTGGTGGTTGCCGCGATGATGCTAGTCCGGTGAGTGATCAGCACTACGGTCCTGTTAGCGGCACGCAGGCTGTCGATCGCCTGTTTCAACGCGGCTTCGCCCGTCTCGTCGAGGTTGGAGTTGGGTTCGTCAAGCACGATCAGCGCTGGATTGCCATACAGTGCGCGGGCAAGACCGATACGCTGCTTCTGGCCCCCGGAGAGCCCGGCCCCACGATCACCTACCAGGGTGTCGTAGCCTTGCGGCAAACGAAGAATCATGTCGTGAACACCCGCAAGGCGGGCGGCCTCGACGATCCTCCCTGAATCGATCTGTCCAAAGCGCGCAATATTCTCGGCGATCGAACCGCCGAACAGTTCGATGTCCTGCGGCAGATAGCCGATGTGGGGCCCAAGCTGATCCTTATGCCATTGATAGATGTCCGCGCCATCCAGGCGCACGGTGCCGATCGCGGCAGGCCATACGCCAACCATCAGCCGTGCGAGCGTCGACTTGCCCGAGGCGCTCGGTCCAATCACGCCGACGATATCGCCTGGCTCGATGGCGAAGGAGAGGCCCTGCAGAACCGGGACCCGGGCGCCTGGCGGGGCAGCGCTGACCGCTTCGAGCGTCAGTCGACCCGCCGGCGCTGGCAAACTCATGCCGATGCGGCGGGGCGGATTGCCTTCGAGTAGCTCGACAAGCCGCTCATATGCGCTTTTCGCGCTGCTCCACTGTCGCCAGACTGAAATCACCATTTCGAGGGGACCGAGTGCGCGGCCCATCAGGATCGAGCCCGCGATCATCATGCCCGGCGAGATCTTGCCGTCGATGGCAAGCAACGCGCCGAGGCCAAGTACAAGAGACTGCTGCGTGAGCCGGACGAACTTGGTGATATTGCCCACCAGGGCGGCCTTTTCGCTTGCCTCTGCCTGCCGCGCGAGAAAGCCCGTGTTCAGTGTCGCCCAGCGCGACATCAGGCTCGGCAACATGCCCATCGCCTCGATGACCTCCGCATTGCGCAGATTGCTGGTGGCCAGCGAACTCGAGCGGATCGACAGTGCGGTCGCTTCGGACAGGGGGCGCCGCGAGACACGCTCGTTCACGATCGCGAGCGCGACCAGCAGCGCCGAGCCGGCCAGTGCAAAGACGCCGAGCCAGACGTTGAAAAGGAAAATAACGATCAGGTAGATCGGGAACCACGGCGCATCAAAAAACGCGAACAGTGCATTGCCCGTCACGAACTGGCGAATCGTGGTCAGGTCGTTAAGCGACTGGCCTGCATTGACGCCCTGCTGCCTGAGGTTCGTTTCAAAGGCTGCCGTATAGACGCGCGTATTCAGATGCTTGTCGAGCTTCGCGCCGACGCGGATGACGATGAAGCTGCGCACATATTCAAGCGCCGCTATCAGTGCGTACATGCCCAGCATCATCAGTGTGAGCATGCCTAGCGTGACACCATTGCGGCTTGGCAGTACCCGATCATAAACCTGCAGCATGTACAGCGATGGCACAAGCATCAACAGGTTGATGAGCATACTGAACACGCCGATCGTGCGGAACACCCGACGGTAGCCGAGCAGCGCCTGAACGATTTCGTTCGACGGGAGTTTGGTCTTTTTCATGTTTTTCAACTCGGACGCGCTTGCACATGTGCCCGCGACTCGCGACTTTCCTTCAGCAGGTCTCTTGGTGATCCGTCATAGGCTGCCGGCACCAGTTCGGTAGCGAAGGCGCCATTCTGAGGGATCTGTGCGTAACGAAATGTGACGGCCGTCACATGCATTTGATTAAAGACGGGGGATACTAGCGCCGCCTGCCGGGTGACCCGTGAAAAGACAGTCAATGATCGTTTATGCTTTCCCCGTTTTTCTGCTTATCTTCCGGCCGTGCGTCTGGTTGGTCCGGCGTTTTCGTCGTGATGTCGACGGGCCTGACACAGTGGTTTGCATGGCGGGAGCCGGACGGAACATTGTCTGGCACGGTATTGCGCATCAACGCTAGAGAGCCACGCAATCGCTGATGAGGTCAGCTCGTGGCGGCGGACCTTGAGTCATGACGATATCGCCTGTGCAAGTCCCCACACGGATGAACAGGCTGGCGCACGGCGGAACAATGGCGCGAGCCTTAACTCGCGTCGGTATCCGGACATCAGCGCACGGCAATCGAGAATGAAAAATGAAGATGACTTTCCCGTATAGGACTTTCCTCCGTATCTGTGATGCCATGTCTAGCAAGGGCCACGAAGCTGCCGGATCGCCGGTCACAGCACGGTCATGCGTGCCAGCGGTCATGACAGGTGCGGTTGACGGTCCTTTCCGCTTATCTCGGCCATTTACTGGAGCGTCCGTCGGTCAATGATCCAGAGATTGCGTTTCGCCTGGGCGTATCGCGACTTCGTCATGTCCTCGATTCTTAACGAGCAGCGTATCCGGTTTGCCGGCAGCAAGCTCGGTGGCGTGTGGATGTTATTGCATCCGTTGCTTGAGGTCTCGATGTATGCGCTCATTCTTTCATCCCTCATGGCAAGTCGCCTGAAGGGACTGAGTGGCCCTTTTTCCTATGCGATCTATCTGACTGCCGGGAGCATGGCGTGGTCCCTCTTTTCGGAAATCATCAACCGGTGTTTGAGCGTGTTCACTGCCAATGCACATCTCCTGAAAAAGATTTCCTTTCCGGCCATGTGCCTGCCCCTGATCATCTCCGGGTCTGCGTTGGTCAGCAATCTGCTTCTGCTTGCCGCTGTCACCGCGATCTTCGGACTCGTCGGGCACCTACCGAGCCTGCAGATGCTGTTCGTGCCGCTGCTGATCGTGGCGACCCTCACACTCGCATTAGGTATCGGGCTGATTCTTGGCACGCTAAACGTTTTCATGCGCGATATCGGACAGATCATGCCCGTCGTCCTGCAGTTTGCGTTCTGGTTCACGCCGATCGTGTACCCGATTGATGTCATACCGCAACCTTATCGCTGGATCTACCAGTTCAATCCGATGTTCCAGATCGTCAGTGCTTATCAGGACGTGCTGGTCTTTCATCGCATGCCTGCGCTTTCAGGCGTGCTTGTCGTCCTGCTGGTGGGAATCGTTCTGATCACGCTGGCAGTGCTCCTGTACAGCCGGGCCAAACCCGAAATCGTTGACATGCTATGAGTGTTATCCGCATCTCAAACCTCGGGAAGTCATTCCGGACATATCGCTCGGAGTTCCAGCGCGTTCGCTCGTGGTTCAATAAACGTATCCAACCGCACAGCGAGCACTGGGTGTTGCGCAACGTCGAGTTCGAAGTCGCGCGTGGCGTGTCCGTTGGCATTGTCGGGCAGAACGGCGCGGGCAAAAGTACATTGCTCAAGCTCATTACGGGAACGCTTGTCCCCAATGAAGGGCGGATTGATATTGCAGGGACAGTCGGTTCCATTCTGGAGCTTGGGATGGGATTTAATCCTGAGCTGACTGGCCGGCAGAATGCGCGGCATAGCCTGTCCCTGATGGGCCGTACTGCGAATGAAATCGACAGCGTCATTGACGATGTCGAAGCGTTTGCGGAAATCGGCGAGTATTTTGACCAGCCTGTCAGAATCTATTCAAGCGGCATGCAGATGCGGGTTGGTTTTGCCGCGGTCACCGCATTTCGCCCCGATATCCTCATCGTTGATGAGGCGTTATCAGTCGGTGATGCCTACTTTCAGCACAAGAGCTTCGACCGGATCGCCGGGTTTCGTGAGCTTGGAACCAGTCTGCTGATCGTCTCGCATGACCGCGCGGCGATCATGTGCCTGTGTGATCGCGCACTGGTTCTGCACGGGGGCAAAATCGTCAAGGACGCCGAGCCAGCCGATGCAATGGACTTTTACAATGCCATTATTGGCCATCAGGGACTGGAAACGGTGCGCTCGGAGCCTCATCAAAACGGACAGGCCCAGACCGTTTCTGGAACCGGCGAGGCTACAGTGGTCGCCCTCGAACTGCGCGATGCTCACGGCAACGCAGTTGAAATCGTCGAGGTGGGCGCCTGCGTCTGTCTGTATGCGCGCGTCGTCCTCAGGCGTCCTGTCGAACAGCTTGTACTGGGTTACCTGCTGCGAGACCGACTTGGCCAGTCCATTTACGGCACCAATACCTATCACCAGCAGCGAATCCTGCACAACCTGCAGGCGGGTGAAACGATCGAATTCCAGTTCCAGTTTGAAGCACGCCTGGGCCCGGGGTCCTATTCCCTATCCACTGCGTTGACAAGCCGGCAAGATCACCACGAAAAGAATTATGAATGGCGCGATCTCGCACTCGTATTTGAGGTGGTCAATCGCACGCATCGGCTCTTTGCCGGGTGTAACTGGCTCGAACCCAGTCTCACCATGCAGCGTGGCCAGGATGGCGCGCAGATCACTGACGTCACGCAGGAAGTAGTAGCCAGCCATGCTCATCACTAGAATCCGTAGCCATTTTCGCGCCTCAGTGCGCCATAGCCTGGTGGCGTTCAGGTTTTTTGTACTGGAGCGCCCGGGGTTGTACCGGCTTGCCCAGCACACAAGTGCGAGATTTCCCGCCCTCAAGCGCTGGGCGGTCCGTCGCATCCTGGAAGCGCAGACGATAGCCGTCATGCCGGTCGCCCCGATCGTGCAGGCCGCCCCGGTTGTGCCGCAAGCACCGGCCACGCCCGGCGGCACGCCGACAGTGCCTCACATTACCGCGGCCGAAGTGGACCACCTCAGATATCTTTTTCAGCGTGCCATGAACGCACGCCGTCGTGACTAACATGCACCTTCTCATTGATCTACTGGCCTGCCAGACGACCGGCAGTCGCGACCGCGGTATCGGTCGTTACTCTCTGGCGCTGGCCCGCGCAGTGGCCACCCAGGGGGGGCAAGCACATCGCATCAGTCTGCTTCTGAGTGACCGTTTCCCGGAAACCGTTGCGGGACTGCGACAGATGTTCACCCCGCTGGTGGGAAGCGGGAACATACATGTGATCTCCCTGCCTGCAGCCTGCAGGGAGCTCGATCCGACGCATTTTGCCCGGCGGCTTGCTGCCGAGCGCATCCGTAATCACGTCATCCGCCAACTGCAGCCGGATTGCGTTCACGTTACGAGCCTGTTCGAAGGCCTGGACGACGATTCAGTCTGTTCTGTCGAGCCGGTAACGGGCAGCGCACAGACGGTTGCCATTACTCTTTACGATCTGATTCCCTACCTGCACGCACCCGTCTATCTGGCCGACCCTAACGTCCGGCGCTGGTACCACCGTCGCCTGCAGTTCGCAAAAAACGCGCATCTTCAACTGGCCATTTCGGAAAGCTCGCGGCAGGAAGCCCTCACCGTGCTCGGCTCCGCGCCGGACCGTGTCGTGAACATCTCGTCTGCCATCGATGATCACTTCCGCCCGCTGGAATTAACGCCGGAACAACGCGCCGCCTTGCAGCAACGTTATGGTATCAGGGGTGAGTTTGTCCTCTATACCGGGGGCATTGACTATCGCAAGAATATCGAGGGCCTCATCCAGGCCTATGCGATGCTGCCTGCCGTCACCCGCGCGGCCCTGCAGCTTGTCATCGTCTGCCGCGTCCAGCCTCTGGAGCGTCAGCGGTTGCAGGCTGCCGTCCGCCGATACGGGCTCGCGGATCATGAGCTGGTTCTGACCGGCTTTGTGCCCGAAGACGAGCTGGTGCAGTTGTATAACCTTGCCAGACTGTTTGTGTTTCCTTCGCTACACGAAGGATTCGGGCTGCCCGTGCTGGAGGCGATGGCCTGCGGTACACCGGCGATTGGCTCCAGTCGGAGCAGCATCCCCGAGGTGCTGGGGCGCGAAGACGCCCTGTTCGATCCTGCGCGGCCTGCTGATATCGCAAAGGCGATGGCGCGCGCGCTGCAGGACGAGGCGTTCCTTCAAAGTCTGCGCGAACACGGACTCGCGAGGTCAAAACAGTTCTCGTGGCAGACCAGCGCCAAACGGGCCCTTGCCGCCCTCGAAGCCTCGGTGCCAGCTGCCCGGGTACACGCTGTGCCGGTGCCCGCGCCACTGCGGCGACCGCGGCTTGCCTACCTTTCGCCGCTTCCTGCACTGCGAAGCGGTATCGCCGACTACAGTGCCGGGCTCATTCCCGAACTGGCGCGACATTACGACATTGAACTGGTCACGCAGGCTGCGCAGGTCGAGCATGACTGGCTGCGCTCGAGCTTTCCGGTTCGCACCATCAGCTGGTTCCAGCAGCACGCCAGTCGCTACGACCGGGTGTTGTACCACGTCGGTAACAGCGAATTTCACACGCACATGCTGCCGCTGATCAGAACCATACCCGGCGTCGTCATGCTGCATGACTACTTCCTGAGCGGCATGCTCAACTTTGCCGAGTCCCGCGGCCAGGAGCCGCTGGCATTCCAGGCGGGGCTGCTGCGCTCGCACGGTTATGCTGCCCTGCAGCTTCTGGCACGTGGCGATACCACAGGAGCCGTGATGTCCTACCCGGCCAATCGGGCAGTACTGGACTTCGCCATGGGCGCCCTTGTGCATTCGCAGTACGCGGTCGATCTCGCGTCCAGCACCTACGGGCAAGCTTATGCTAGCCGCCTTGCGCGTGTGCCGTTTGCTCATCGCCCCGTGTTGAACGTATCGCGTGCCGATGCACGATCCAGGCTGGGATTGCCCGCCGATGCGTTCGTGGTGTGTTCTTTCGGGTTCATGGGCAACACCAAGCTTAACCTGCAACTGATCGAGGCCTGGCAGGCCTGCGCGCTCGCCACGCATCCCGATGCCTGTCTCGTATTCGTCGGCGAGGAAACTGGCGGGGAATATCGCCACAAGGTCAAGGCCGCACTTAAACGCAGTCGCAACATTTCGATTACGGGATATGCAAAGGCGGCTGACTACGCCGACTGGCTGGCCGCTGCGGATGTGGGTGTGCAACTGCGCACCCTGTCACGTGGGGAAACCTCCGCCGCGGTCTTTGACTGCCTGACCCACGGTCTTGCACTGGTATTCAACGCGCACGGGACCGCCGCAGAGTTGCCCGCTGAAGTGGGCGTGCGACTGTCCGACAGGTTCGAAACGCAGGAACTGGCATCGACACTGGAGCGACTGTTCCTGGATCCGGTCTGGCGCGCGAACGTAGCGCAACAGGGACGCGACTACGTGCGCCGCGATCATGCGCCGGAGCGAGTAGCGCGCCGCTACTTTGACGCCATCGAAGCGTTTTATCACGATTCGCCGCTCGCCCAGGAACTGCGTCTGTTTGACGACATCGCCGCGATCGACCCTGGCTCGATGCTCGCCGACACCGATATCGCGACCCTGTCAGCCTGCATGACCCGCAACCGGCGGATGAGTCGTCCTCCCTCGCTGATCGTCGACCTCACCGCTCAGAGCGCCGACCGGTTGTCCACGTGGTTGCCACAACTTGTCGAAGCGTTGCCCAGGCCGTGGCAGCTCGAGTGCGTGCGCCAGGTGGACGGTCACTGGACAACGGCACGGGCTGCCGTCTGTGAACTGCTGAGTATTCCTGCCACGCTGCCGGAAGAATCCGTGCTGTCGGGGCACGACGATGCCTGGCTCGGTTCGGGCGCAGAGGTGGCGGATACACCCGGCCTCTATGCATGGCGCACGGCCTGTCTGCCGCCGTCATCCGTTTCGTCGGGTGAGGACATTGTCCCGGCGATCGTGGCGTGGCTGAAAGACTCGGGCCAGCTGCCGGCCCCTCTTATTCCCTGCGCGTAAGGAGCTGGCATGCGTCGCATCACGACCTGGTTGAATCAGAGTTACCGGTCATTGAAGGCTTTGCCATTTCTGGCACACCGGCTGGCGCGGCTGGAGTCGGCCGCTATCGAACATGACGGTCACGTCGACCGGCTGGCGTGGCTGGAATCCGCCGTCATCGAACATAACGGGCGTTTTGACCGCATTGAGGCATTGCTTGCACTCATCGAGCGACGGCTGGACCACCTGGAAGCCGCAAGCGATGAGGCGCACCGCCAGCTGGCGAAACTCACGCCCCTTCAGCGCCTTATCCATGACGAGCCGTTGGCGTTTGCCTGGATGGCTCCTCCACCCAATTGGATTGAGCGTGCCGAGGAGCGCATCGGCCGCCCCCTCGCGACGCTGTCGCCCGAAGAACGCGAACAGGCGTTCTACTCCTATTACGCCGAGATGGGGGGAGACCATAGCCCCATCCTGCGCCAGCAGTATCAGGCTTACCTGCCCCTATTGCACAAGGCGGCTGGTGCGGGCAGCAGGGTGCTCGACATCGGCTGTGGTGCAGGAGAATTCCTCTCTTTCCTGCGCGAGGCGCAGATACCCGCTGTCGGGGTGGATCTGTCCGCGTCCGAGGTGCACCGTGCCGTCGCTGCCGGGCTCAATGCCGTGCACGCGAGCGCCGAGGACTTCCTGCGCGACACGGACGAGCAGTTTGCCGGTATCACGATGTTCCAGGTCATTGAACACCTCGCGCCCGCGCAGGTCCTGCCAACGCTCGAGGCCTGCGTGAAACGCCTGATGCCCGGCGGAGTGCTGCTGGTGGAAACCATCAACATGCGCCACCCGCAGTCCATCAACGGGTTCTACACCGACCCCACCCACCAGAAGCCGCTCTCTGACAACTATCTGGGGTTTGTCCTGCAATGGCTGGGGCTACGCGATGTGGGTGTGATCTACACGCTGCCCGAGCCTCTTGCGGGCGTGGGCACGGATGAACCGCAGCGGCTGTACGCGAACTACACAGTGTTCGGTTTTGCACCTCAGGCGCTCTGATGGGTACCCTGCGCTATCTGCTCGCGAGCCTCGTCCTGCTGAGCCATCTTGGCTACAGCGTGGCTGGCCTGAACCCCGGCGTGGTAGCCGTTGTCATCTTCTACCTGCTCGCTGGTCATGTCGTGGCAGGACTGTGGCAAAAATGGCAGTCCCACCCTGCCGCGGCGGGTCGCTTTTACGCAGACCGCCTGTGGCGCATCCTGCCTCAATATTTTTGCGCACTGCTCGCCGCCACGGTGCTGTGGCGGGCCGGCGCCCAGTCGCCCTTCCTGCTGCGCAGTCCCGGTCTTTTCGAGTGGCTGGCCAACCTCCTCGTCATCCCGTTGGGCTACTTCATGTACACCGGGTTTGACAGCTTCGTGCTCGTGCCACCAGCCTGGTCGCTGGCCGTCGAACTGCAGTTCTATCTGCTGGCCCCGTGGCTGCTGCGCCTTTCACCACGGCGTTGGGGGCTGACCATGCTGGCCAGCCTGACCGTCTTTGCTGCGGCCCAGCTACAGTGGCTTGATACGGATCATTTCGGCTATCGGCTGTTGCCAGGGGTGCTCTTTATCTTTCTGGCCGGTGGCGCAATTCGGCAGACCCGCCTGCAGTCCATCCTGCTCGCATTGTGGCTGCTGATGGCGGCTTACCTGCTGGTGCTGCTGTTACATGGACCGGCCGTCCCCTATAACCGTGAAGTGGCGCTCGGGCTTGTGCTGGGACTGCCCCTGCTGAAGATCCTGCGCGGCGTGCGCCCGACAGGCGTCTGCGAGAGCGTTGACCGGCTGCTGGCGAACCTGTCGTACGGCGTGTTTGTGTGGCATTTTCCCGTCCTGTGGTCGCTCCATGTGCAGCCTGGCGCAGTGCGTCCAGTTCAGGCTGCAGCCGTCCTTGCGCTGAGTTCCCTGCTCGCACTCGTGACCCATTACGGGCTGGAGCGGGCCGTCTGGACAAAGGTCCGGCGTTTTGAACGGCTATCAGCATGACGAGGCGAGAAGAAAATCACCCACCTGACGAGACAGTCTTTTGTCGCGAGATTGTCGTCCGTAGTGAGAAGCAGATTGCATGATCTCAAACCCGTGAAACTGGCTGCAGGTCGTGACAGTGCTGGGGTGCTTCGGTCACATCGTACCGTTGCGTCGTCCCGATATGGCAGCCGCAGATCCCCTTTGATACTACCCACCATGAAATCGTAAAGGACTGGATGCAGCGCATCCAGGAACAACCATGACAACCAAACACGCATTGATTACTGGTATCACCGGACAGGACGGCGCCTATCTCGCGCAGTTGCTGCTGCAAAAAGGCTATGAAGTGTCGGGGCTTGTGGCTCGTCGCTCCACGGACACACTGTGGCGGCTACGCGAGCTCGGCATTGACGCCGATGTCAGGCTCATCGATGGAGATCTGGTCGATTTATCCTCGCTCATCCGCAGCATGGAGACTTCCCTGGCTGATGAAGTCTATAACCTCGCCGCCCAGAGCTTTGTCGGTGCCTCGTGGAACCAGCCGCTGCTGACCGCCCAGGTGACAGGCGTAGGGGCAGCCAACCTGCTGGAAGCCGTGCGCATTGTCAATCCGCGGGCACGCTTTTATCAGGCATCGACCAGTGAAATGTTTGGCCTGATCCAGGCGGAAAGACAAAGTGAAACGACGCCTTTTTACCCGCGAAGCCCATATGGCGTTGCCAAGCTGTACGCGCACTGGCTGACCGTCAATTACCGTGAAAGCTTCGGCCTGCACGCGAGCAGCGGCATCCTTTTCAACCATGAATCGCCGTTGCGCGGAATCGAATTCGTTACCCGCAAGGTGACCGATGCCGTCGCCCGCATCAAGCTCGGCCTGGCGAGCGAGCTTCGCCTTGGCAATATCGATGCGAAGCGCGACTGGGGATTTGCCGGGGACTATGTTGAGGCAATGTGGCTGATGCTTCAGCAGGACACGCCGGACGATTATGTCATTGCGACGGGACACACCACCACGGTACGTGAAATGTGCCGGATTGCCTTCAGCCATGTGGGCCTGAACATGGAGGATCACGTCGTGATCGATCCGGCCTTCTTCCGCCCTGCCGAAGTGGACGTCCTTCTTGGGGACCCTGGGAAGGCCCGTGCGCAGATGGGCTGGGCGCCTAAAACCTCGCTCGAACAGCTGATCGCAATGATGGTCGAAGCCGATCTGCGTCGCGTCTCATATGCGCAGTCCAATACCAAAGCAGGACTGGCGCATGGGTACACCGTCCAGCGGGAAAGGCCAGAAGCCTTTGCTTGACGCCTGTATGCACCGCATGCCCGCGCTCCCGTTCGGGGCAGTCGCCGCGAGATCGGTGCGCAAAACGCCCGAGCGCGCTCCGAGAGCTCACGACGAAACGTGAGGGCTGCATGCCACGCCTTCCCGGCAAAACGGTGGTACAGACAAGCATGAGCAGATCAATGCAACCCATATTTTCCTGCGAGTTTCATCGCATGATGCGCACGCGCAAGCATCTGTCGCGTCCACTTTTGCTGCCCGGAAAGCAGGTCCCGCTTTCTACTTCCACGCGGATGGAGCCAGCTGGGCACGCGTGGGCTGTCATTCAGGACGACCAGAAATTGGTTGCCGCTGCGGAAGACTTCTATCCCCGCGACAGCCTTGTGGCGATCGGTAATGCGCGAAACAGCACATCGCAGTGGCCCCCCGCCCCCCAGTCGGATCGTTCGACTGGCCGTTTTGCGACCCTCGCCCGGGGGTGTCTGGGTCATCAATCCTCGCCACTCCTGCTGTCAGTCACGTATGCCTCGTGGGCCGGATCAATAAAACCATTCTCGCGAAAGCCGGCAGGCAGCCGGTACGTTCGGATCATGTCCAGTAACGTCCGTATCGGCCGACTGGAGCGCAGATGCTGATCGGTATTGATGGCAGGTCATTTACGGGGCATGCAGCAGGCACCGCACGGTACATAGCCGGCCTGTGCCGGGTGCTAGATGACGCGCTGCCGAAGGCGCATTTTGCCGTCTTCAGTAATGTGCCCATTACGTTGCCGGTAGACGGTCCACGATGGTCCGTCGTGGAGGACCCCAAGGGCTGGGGAGCAAAACTGTCGCCGTTCGAATGGTACATGCTGCGGGCCGGCGCGCTCGCCGGCCAGTACGGCGTGGACGTTTTCTGGGGTGGTGCAAATTTTCTTCCACTGCGGCTGCCGCGTCAGGTGCGCGCCGTGATCACCGTGCACGACGTTGTGCACCGAATCTTTCCTCGCAGCATGACGCGCAAGCACCGGCTCGCCTATCAGACATTGTTCCGCCCGTCATTGCGGCGCGCCGATGTCGTGCTCTCCAATTCGGCCGGCACATCGATGCGCCTGCGGGAATTCGGTTACCGGCCTGCGGACATGGTGGTACGGCCCGCGGCATCTGGACTATTCGTGCCGCCGGCAATGCAGGACATTGTCCGCATGCGTGAACAGCTCGGCATACCCGGCGCGTATCTCGTGTCGGTATCGACGCTCGAACCGCGCAAGAATCTGGACGGGCTGGTTGAGGCGTATCGGCAGATGTGCGAGTCCGGCGAACTTGTGGGTATTTCACTGGTCCTCGTCGGGCAGAGCGGATGGAAAAACGGGCGCCTGAACACCGCGATTGCAGCACCCAAGGATAGCGTTGCCTCCATTCACCTGACCGGGTATGTGCCTGAAGAACTGCTGCCTTCCCTGTACGCGGCAGCGGAGGCAGTCGTCATGCCGTCGATCTACGAAGGCTTCGGCATGCCGGTACTGGAGGCACGCCTGTGCGGCGCCCGTATTGTCGCGACCGATCTACCCGAAACGCGGGAAGCCGGCGGCGATCAGGTGATCTACGTGCCGCCAACGGTCGAAGGCATTCAGGCCGGCATTCGTGCGGCACGCACTGGCGCGCGCTGCAATCCACGTTGTGCGGACGTTCCGCGCTGGGAGCAGGAAGGACTCAAGCTGGCACGGGTGCTGGCCGGATAACAACTGACCGAAGAATAATGAGAATTTGTATTGATGCGACCGGCCTGGGCAGTGTCAAGACAGGGACTGCCGTTTATGTGACGGAGATCCTCAAGTGCTGGAACGCAGACTCGAGCCTGGACCACGAATTCGTGATTTTCGCCAGTCCCAAGACCGTTCCATACCTGCGCAATATTGGGCTGGACCGGCGCTTTCACTTCATCGACGCCCCGGATCGGAGGGCCATCCGCGTCTTTTGGCAACAGCTGGCGCTGCCCCGACTGCTGCGCAGGCTGCGTGCGGACGTGCATTGGGGAAGCGGCTTCATCCTGCCACTTCTCGCGAACGTGCCAACGGTTGTCACGGTCCACGATCTGAGCGCCAAGCTTTTCGCGGGCGTTCACGAGCCCGTCAAGCGCTGGTATTTTCCGAAGATGACGGGCGCGGCCGTACGCAAGGCAAAGCAGGTCATAGCAATCTCTGCATCGACCGAGCGTGATCTGCACACGCACTTTCCGGTCAGCCATGGCAAGACGGCCATCACGCTTCTGGCGGCACGCGAGCTTAGCGATGCCGGTTCCAGCGACGCCGTGCCGCCAGGCTTTGCGCCTGCACGTTATCTCGTTTGTCTCGGCACCGTTGAACCACGCAAAAACATCGCTCGCCTGCTTGAGGCGTGGCTGGGTATCGATGAGCGTCACCGGCAAGGCATCAAGCTTGCCGTCGTGGGCGTGCGTGGCTGGATGATGGATGATCTTCTCGCCCGATACCAGGGCGACACCGGGTCGATCACTTTTACCGGATTCATTGACGATTCTGCACTGAAACGCCTGATGCAGGGCGCTATCGCACTCGCGTACCCTTCCCTCTATGAAGGTTTTGGTCTGCCCGTGCTCGAGGCCATGGCTCAGGGTGTGCCGGTGCTGACCAGCGATGTGGGTGCGACGAAGGAAATTTCGGCCGATGCGGCGCTGCTTGTCAATCCGATGGACGTCAGTGATATCCGCGGTGGACTGTTGCGTCTGCTCAGTGACACGAGGCTGCGACAGCAATTGGCAGAACGTGGCAGGCAGCAGGCAGCGAAGTTTTCATGGGACCAGACCGCGCGCGAGACGCTCCGCGTGATTGAAGCCGCGGCAGCCTGAGCACGGTGAGCGCAAAAGGCCACGATCTTGGCATGACAAGCCACGGCTCTTCCCGTTGCGTCAGCACTCCGAGTTGCAGGGACGGCAACGCGGGATAAACATGGCATGCTCGACGACTTTGCCGGGAGTGCGAATGTCGAATAGAAGGTCACCCATGCGTCAAATCACGGAAATGCTGCGCCCGCGCTTTGTGAGCGAGCGCAGCCAACGCGAAATCGCGACGACGATCGGTTTGTCGAGTGCGACGGTCTGGGACTATCTGGATCGTGCCCGGCGCGCGTAATTGGACTTCGGGAAGGCGATCGCGTTGGACGAGGCGGCGCCTGCGGCACTTCAGTTCGATGCGGCGAGCACTGCGGACACTGATGCCAGCCCACCGACCACTTTTTTTTGCGTGAAAGCTGCTCTATAGCGTCAGCCAAGTGACCGGGCTGCTTCTACCGGGCGCGGGGCGCTGAGGCGATAACCCTATGCCGTCGTCACGACTGTCCCGTGGCGATATGGCAACCTCGGCAACATGGAGACACAACCGGATTGTCGCCGCTGCCAGCCTGACTAGCGCCTTCCGGTGATCCTTCTGCGTCCAGTCGCATCGCGATGTACTGGCTCGTCGAGTCAATCTGCCAGACGTGGACCGGGTACGAGCCAAGGAGCGTTCACGTCTATTTCGTTTGGCGGACAGTTCTTTGGCGCGGCATTGTGGAGATTCTCAAACCGGGTGGTCCGCAGACGAACGCCAGCTTATCCCGCACCTTCGGCGGCTCGGGCCAGGTCGGTGGTCCGCTGCAGTTCGAGCTCCCGCAGCGCCATATTCAGCTCGACGACCAGTTCCTGAGCCTGGTCGCGCGTCAGAAGGACGGTCTGTATGCTCTGTCCCATGTTACTTGCGTCCGAGAGCGCCCGGCCAATCAGGCGAATGGCGGTCTGCTCGTTCGTTGATTCGGCGTGAACCTTCCAGCGCCCCGTAGGGATGAGTACCTGCGGCATTATGCGTTCCCCGGCATGTTAGGGCCTTGGTGCTTGTAGCGTCTGATTCATATTCGTTCGAGCGCCTTCTCAATGCGGTCGAAGATGGCACGCTGCTGCAGGTCGTCCGTTGACAGACTCCCCTGAATGGTTTTCAGCGTGTCGATGAGAACCCAGTTTGTCTTCCATAGCGCCACCATGCGCGCGTCGTAGCCAAGTAACTGCCCCCGGTTGAAGCCGTGCATATCGAGGTGCAATAGGAAAAGACGACAGCGGTCGTCGCGGAAAACTTTTCTTAGTTATCCAAGCGATTCAAACGAAAAAACCCCAACCCGGGTGAGGGGCGGGGTTTGAACACCCTCGGGCGCTAGCCCGAGGGTAGTCCGAGGTCTACTTATCGGCTGATTACGAAGCCAGCACGACGTGGCCTGCGGTAACTGCACCAGCGGTGAGCGTGTGCGTACCGACCAGCTCAATCAGCGAGTCAGCTGCGACTTGCGCGCCTGCAGCCGTGTGCTCGAGCACGTACGTATTGCCACCGTACTGGAAAGAAGCCACGTTGCCTGCAACGTTGGCATCAGCGAAGGCAAGCGCAGCAGCAGCCGACAGCGTCGACGCAGCCGTAATTGCGGTTTGCTGAGCTGCCGTCAACGTCACAACCGTCTCGCCCACGATGGCACCGAAGTTGATTTGGTCGCCTGCAACTGCACCCGTGATAACCGTGTTAGCAGCTCCAGCGGCGGTCGTACCCGATGCCGAAACCACGATTGCGTCAGGACCCGTAGCAGCGGTGTGAGCGCCCAACGTGATGTTGTACGTGCCAGCACCCGTGCCGGTATGCACATCAATCAGGTTGGAACCCGTACCCACGGTGATGTTGACATTGCCGACCGTGGTCTTGTCGGTGATGAGGTTGTTGCCGTTACCGAGCGTGATGCTGTCGGTGACACCAGCAAGAGCACCACCCGTCAGCGTGAGGTTGACGTGTGCATTGTCGGTTGCACCCGACACCGTGACGCCGGTCGTTGCGCCCGTGGCAGCTGCCGCTGCAGGAGCCGGACCGCCAGGAGCGTCCGCGTTCAACGCGACATTGCCATTCAGGTTCAACGTCGTCAGGCTCGTATCGGCGTTAAACGTGCCAACAGACGCCGTACCCGTGCCAGTGTTCGCAATCGTCAGGATATGGCCCGTAACGCCTGCGAGCGTACCCACGCTGGAGTTGCCCGTACCGCTGAACGTCAGCGAACCGAGATTAGCGTCCGTGAAAGTGCCCACGGTCACTGCACCACCGCTGGTGTTGTTGATGGCAAACGAAGTCGCCTGGGTGGTTTGCTCGTTCAGCGCCGTAATCGTCAACCCATGAGCGCCGCTCACGTTGAGGTTCGCCAAGCCATTGTCGATAAGAACCGGGATTGTGTTGACAGTCGTGCCCGTAGCCGTACCGTTGCTCACCACATTCAGGGTACCAATACCGACCGCGTTAGCATCTTCCAACATCAGACCGCCTGCAGCGCCGCCAACCGAAATGCCGTTGGTTTGCGATGTACCCAAGGTCAAGTTCAGCGAGTCGGAGGCACCCGTTGCATTTGCGACTTGATAAAGAACCGCCGCAGCCGTCGCACCTTCAACTGCCGCAACCGTGCCGCCGGTGGATGCCGACGTTGCCTCGATGGTCAGCGTGGTACCACTCGCCACATTGGTGAACGAATCGCTACCGGTACCGGCCGCAATGGCCTTCAAATCAATCGCGTTGAAGCCTTTCAGCACCGCCATGTTATAGACTTCAGCGGTGGCTGCCGTGTTGCCAGACACGCCCAGCGTCGTGAAGCCCGTCACGTTCGTGACCGTCTTCGCGCCGGCACCCGTGAAGGTCGCCGCATCGCCATTCAGGACGATTTCGTTGTTGGTCGCCGAACCGCCCGTGATGGCCTTAGCAGCGTCAGCAGAAATCGTGATGATATCCTGGCCCGTCGAACCCGTGAACGACTGGGTCGCACCGTTCAGCGTGGCAGTGATGGCGCCGCTCGAGGTCGGGGCAAACGACGTGATTTGCGTACCCGAGATATCGCCGCTGAAGCCAGCGCCGCCCGTGACCGTCAGCGCCTTGACGCTGTTACCAAGCGCCGTCGTCACGTTAAGAGTCTGCGTGCCCGATACATTCAGCGTCGTCAGTGCCGTGTCGGTGATTGCGCCCAGCGTCGAAGCCGTCGCGCCACCGGTGGTCACGTTCAGCGTCTTGACATCGCCCGTGGTGTCGGTCGAAGCGATGGTCAGGCCCGTCGTATCCGTGAACCCGTTTAGATTGACGCCGAGCGTCGTGAACGGCGTGGCGCCCAGATTTTCGATGGTCAGGCCGCCCGTGCCCGAACCGGCCAGCGTGACGCTGTTCAGCACCGTGCTGTTGATGAACGAATTCGCACCGTAGTTATCGAGCGACACCGACGTGATAGTGTTCGAAGCGTTGCTAACCAATGCCCCTGCGAGGTTGGTCGTACCGACGCCACCAACTGCCACCGTGTTCGCGGTCACGGCGACGACGCCAGGCACTCCCGCCGTTGCAGGCGTTGCCGGAGTGGCAGCACCGGCCGAGAAGCCGGGGCCACCTGCCGCACCCGGCGTACCCGCCGAAGCCAATTGCGCGGCCTTCGCAGCAACAGCAGCCGTCACCGTTTGGTTAACCACCACGGACGTTGCCGTACCGCCATCAATAACCGTCACCGCACCATCTTGCGCCGACGCCAGAGCCGTTGCGTCAGCCGCCGCGCTTGCGGTCACCGTATCGTTAACGACGATGGAGGAGCCGCCCGTTGCAACAACAGCAGCACCAACGATGGTGTGCGCAGCCGCATCGGTAACATTGGTCGTGTTGTTGACCGTGACCACGCCGGTTGCACCGCCGGTCGCATTGATGGTCCCAGCTTCCACTGCCGTGGTAGCGAAGCCGGCATTTTCGGTAGCGTTGACGGTAACCGCGGCCGCGCCGGTAGCGGCGACATTGCCAAACGTGGTGCCCGTAACACCGCTCGTCTGCGCAACAGTCACGTTCACAGCGCCAGTCGGAGGCGTCGTGCCGCCGACGATGACATTTCCAATGACCACGTTGGCACCGGAGCTAGCGCCCGTCGCATTAACCGTAACGGTGGAACCACCATCAACCGTGGTATTGAGGCTGGGCGCTGCGGCTGCGCCGGTTGCCAGCGTATTGGTGACGTTCACGGCAGTCGTGCCGGCCGCCTTGATGACGTCCGCGCCGGTCGAAGCGCTGACGTTGAGGTTGTTCAGGCCAGTCCAATTGGACGTGTTGACCGATGCGGCGGTGGCAGATTGAATATTTGCCGTCTGAACACCGCTGACGTTGATAGTCGGAATAAGACCCGAGCCCGAAAGGCCTTGGTCAATAATATTCAGCGTGTTGCCAGTACCTTTAGCCGCGATACTGTCAAGGTTGTGCAGAGTGTCATTCGTACCGCCGGTCGTGCCAACCACGGCATTGATAACGGAATTGCCACCGGTTGCCTGAACGTTATTCGGACCCGTAGTGAGCGTGTACGTCGAGCCAACGAAATTGCCGCCAAACGTTGCGATAACGGCCGTGGTGGTCGGCGAACCCGACAGGAAAGTCTTTGCAGCAGTAACCGATGCGGGATCGGCCGTGACGCCGTTCAAGATAGCCTGCGATGCCACGTATGCCGGGTCCTTGGCGAGCGACGCCAGGTCATTCTGGTTCGTGGACGTCGCCATGTTCGAACCGGCACCGAGAGCCTGCGTGTAGCTCAGTGCAACGTTCGAACGGTTGGTCAGATATGCTTGACGTTGAAGTGCAGCGGTCGCCTCAGCTTGAGTGATTGTACCGGCAGTCACTTCCGCGTTGATGGCGTCGACCGACATGTTCAGCACGCCATGCACAAAATCTGCGACGACCTGCGCGCGCGATTCGCCATTGTTCAACAGGTTCGTCCAGTAAGCCAAACCTGCTGCATCGGGCGCAGTGCCACCGATATTCTGGTAAATCGCAGTGACGAACGCGGAATTGCCGTACGTGCCGTAAGTGGCAGCGAAGCTCGGATTATTAGCAAAACCCGCGGCAATATTCTCGGTCAGCGCGATGCCGGACAAGTTGGAATTCTGTGCTGCCGCTTTCCAGAACTGCAGGCCCTGCTGATCGGGGCTTCGCCCGAAGAATGCAACGTAGCATGCTGCAATGGTTTGATCGACCGAAACCGTCATGTGAATTCACCTCTAGATTTAGATAACAACGTTTTTCTTTAACCAAAAACTTTTCAGCATTGAGCAACACATCTGAGCTGTTACGGTTACAGAAGGCACACATACAGGGACGAAATTCTCAGCCATCCTTCTGTCGTGTGCAATAGATGATCAATGAGGATACGTCATATTGTTGTGATGACGATCACACGTTTTTGATTAAATATGACGCCGCTATGGTGCCGTCGTCGTTTTTGGTTTCGGCATCAGGACCAGTGCGTAAGGCACTGAACAAATTGAGCTGCAAAAAGAGTGACAACCGTCACATCTATGATTTTGTCGTTTAATGTGATCGTCATCACAACGTTTCTCGTCGGCGAAGTTTATTGTTCCGCGTGCCACAGACCAGAGCATAATCCGAGAGATGTTAAAAGAAGATAGAAACGGCAGCACGGATCAGACAAAAGCTGTCGATCTCCTTAAAAAGCAGACGCTGCTACGTAACGTCTCCGACGATGTGATAGAAGAAATCAGCCGGTCCATCCGGTATCGACGCTTTGGCAAGCGCGATACTGTTGTTCACAAAGGTGACGCCGGCTCCTCGTTGCTCATGCTGATGTCCGGGCGACTACAGGTGATTGCGCTTTCGGAAGACGGCCGGGAAGTCGGACTCAATTTTGTCGAGCCGGGCGACTATTTCGGCGAACTATCGATCATTGATGATGGTCCGCGTTCGGCGTCGATCATCGCGACGACTGAGTCGGTGGTCGGCTTTCTGGCCAAGGCGCAAGCGCAGGCGCTGTTCTACCGGAATCCGGCCGTGGTGGAAGCGCTCATGCAGCGGCTATGCCGCACGATCCGGCAGGCATCGAGCTATCGCTCGATGCTTGGTCTCTCACGAGCCTATGCCAGAGTATATTCAGTGCTCGAAGCATCGATGAAGAAGGACGCCGATTCTGGCCTCGTGACGATCGAGAACCTGCCGAGTCAGCAGGCGATTGCAATCATGGCCAACGTCAGCCGCGAAACGGTGTCGCGTGCGATCGGTTCGCTCTTGACAAACCAGGTCGTCGAGCGTGAGCGCCGACGTCTGGTCGTTCTTGATACTGCAATGCTCGCAAAGCTCGCCAAAGGTGAGGCGGAACTTCAGTTACGCGATAGGGCCGGCTCGGAGTCAAACGAGATCGTCCGGAAATTCGGCTGACAAAGTGCGCGCAGGCACCCCCGCCCCTCAAACGCCCCGATCCCGCGCTTTACCGCGACCATCATCGTCGCTGCAGCAGGTAGTGAGCAGACAAGTGCATGACCTCGCGTTAAAATTGCTCACTTCATTCGTCAGGAGTGTACTCTCATGCACCAGCCCGCCGATATTGCGGAGCATCACGCCGAATCGGACCCGCAAGACCAATCGATCTGCCCTGAAGCTCATGGGTTCCTGAACCAGTCGTACGATTCGCTCGACAGCCTGCTGCGTGACATCACGCATTCCACTCGGGAGCAACAAGTGAATCACGCCGGTTCCGCAGACGTGAGCTTGATTGGACAGCCTGAGGGCCTCACATTTTTTGGCCATCTGTTCCTCTAAAAGTGCCCCGCACTCGCGACACGAGTCCCATGAAACTTCTGGTACCTCGGTAACAGCGCTAGCAATCGTCCGCAAGCCTTCCTACCGGTATCGCACTCTCTGACGCCATCCGCTTCGGCGGCCGATCAACTCGACGCCATGCGTGTTCGCTGTATGATGATCGCCGCGGTCGGCTCAGGGTGGTGGAACGGAGGCACCGGTGCAACGGCGCTATCCGACAACCTGACAATGCCAATCCGGCAACGATTAGTCAAATTTCGTAATTGAGATGTGACGGCGGTCACAGATTCCGGCGCTCGATGCGCATATTGTCATGCGTGCCTGAATCAGCAAATTACGATTGAGATAGATGTCTAGATGTCCACCGAGGAAGAAAGGATCAATTGCAGCCCCTTAATGGCCATCGATCTCTTGAAACGACAAAAGCTGCTATGCAACGTTGACGAAGAGGTTATTGACGAGATCAGTCGCCATATTCGCTATCGCCGCTTCTCAAAGCGGGAGTTCGTCGTTTACAAGGGCGACACCGATTCGTCTCTGCTGCTGTTGATGTCCGGCCGCCTGCAGATGATCGCGCTGTCGGAAGACGGCCGCGAGGTGGGACTCGATTTCGTCGAGCCGGGCGACTATTTGGGCGAGCTGTCGATATCGACGGTGGTCCTCGCTCGGCTTCGATCATTGCGATCACGGAATCAGTGGTCGGCTTTTTGCCGAGGATTCAGGCCCAAGCGCTGTTTTTACAGCAATCCCTCAGTGAAGGAGGCGCTATTGCAACGACTTTGGCGCACGATTCACTAGGCTTCGAATTGCCGGTCGATGCTGGGTCTGACTCGCGCATACGCAAGGGTCTATTCAGTGCTCGATGCGTCCATGAAAAAGAACGCAGGCGGCCTGGTGACGATCGAGAATCTATCCAACCAACAGGCCATTGCGATTATGGCAAACGTGAGCCGCGAAACGGTGTCGCGTGCAATACGCTCGCTAATCGACAGAATGGTGATCGAACATGACTATCGACGCCTGATCGTTCGCAATGCCGCCATGCTCACCAAGCTTGCAAGAGGCGAGGCGGAGCTGCAGCTACGCGCGAAAGCCGTGGGCGAAAGCGCCACCGCCGAACAACCGCCCCTCTCCTGAAACCAAGAAGACTGTTCCTTCACCGTGCCGTGGCACCGTCTGCTTCACACGGACGGCTTTCTTTCCGACAGTAACTGATCCAACCCGGGTCCGGCACACGCATGGAGGCGCCTACAGGAGCGTCGCTTATCCGGCGTATTGCGTCGGCACTTACACCTACCGCCTCCGGGTGGTACTGAAGAAGCAATAATGGAAATGACGTCCGCCGATCTCAGCGAGACCCGACAGCGCGCCGTTGGCGATGACCGCGCCAAAGCTCATGACCAGGCGCCCGTGATTCTCCCGGTGATCCTCGCGGGCGGCTCCGGGACTCGGCTCTGGCCGCTGTCGCGCGAAGGCTTCTCGCCAACTCCGCGATGCGGCTCGATAGCCTTGCCCCCTGCCGCCAATCGAGGGCTCGTGGTCTGCGCAGAGGAACACCGCTTCCTTGTCGTCGACGAGCTGAAGTCGAGTGCGCGAGACTGGCAGCTAATAGTCGAGCCGGTTAGCTGCAATACCGCGCCCGCCCTGACTCTCGCAGCACTAAAAGCCTGCTTTGACGGCCGCGATCCAGTGCTTATCGTAACCCCCGCCGATCACGCAATTTCCGATGTGCCAGCGTTCGAGCGGGCGATCCGTGCAGCAGTGCGGCTGGCTGCAGCCGGCTAGATCGTTACATTAGGTGTTGTACCGGACCGTGCGGAATGCGGATACGGCTATATTGAGCTGGGCGAGCCCATCGCCATTGATGCGGCAAGCGGCGCGCGTGCCCTGCAGCGCTTTGTTGAAAAGCCTCATCGCGACGTGGCGGCGACCTTCGTGGAAGGCAAGCGGCACTGGTGGAACAGCGGCATTTTTGTGATGCGAGCATCGATGTGGTTACGCGCAGTCGAGTTGTTGCGGCCCGACATCGCGCGAGCCTGCAACGCTGCGTTCGGCCGCGCAAGCGCCGATCTCGAAACTGTGCGCATTCCGACAGATGCATTTGTCTCGCGTCCATCGGAGTCCATCGACTATGCGGTCATGGAACGCCTTGGCGACATTGGCGTGGGCGCTGCTGTAGTGCCGCTGAATGCAGGCTGGTCCGATGTCGGTTCGTGGGACGCAGTATGGAGCGCATTACCCCCAGGACGAATCGGGGAATGTCTTGCGCGGTGATGTGGCGCTGAAAAATTGCTCTGGCACTTACGTCCATTCCGAAGGCCGGCTGGTCGCCTGCGTTGGTGCGAGCGACCTGATTGTCGTGGAAACAGCCGACGCAGTGCTCGTTGCTGACAGGCACCACGCCTAGGATGTCAAGGCCGTCGTAGGGCAGCTCAAGGAGCGTGGCAGCAGAGAGGCAAAGCATCACATGAAGGTTCATCGGCCGTGGGGCCATTATGAATCGGTCGAACAGGGCCCACGGTTCCAGGTCAAGCGCATCGTGGTCACGCCGGGGGCTGCGCTCTCGCTGTAGCTTCACTATTACCGTGCGGAGCACTGGATCGTGGTCAGCGGCACCGCACGCGTAACCCGCGGCGAAGAGTCATTTCTGCTCGCGGAAAATGAATCGACCTTTGTGCCGATAGGCGTCAAGCATCGGCTCGAAAACGTCGGACGCCTGCCGCTCGAGATGATCGAGGTTCAGTGCGGCAGCTATCTCGGCGAGGACGACATTGTACGCTTCGACGATCACTACGGCCGCGACTACCGGGATGATAGGACAAGCCAATGAGACGATCTTGATCGCAGCGCGGCGGAGTTGTTAGAGCTTTGTCGCGGAGAATCAAAGATCGAGCGAGATCGATATGAACGGGGAGTCCGACACCGCGATACCGACAAGCCGCACAGGAATTCGACCGTGTTGCCTGCCTTCTCGAATCCGCGGCATAAATATTTCCACTGCGCGCAAATCAGATTCGCGAACAAGGTAGAACTTGTTCGCCGGCACTAACCCCTCGCTTTCAGTTTCTTGCTCATTTGATATTTCGCCCATCGAACGTTGCAACATAGCCGGTTATGTTGTCTGCATTCCTGATCGCGAGAGCCGGGTTATGCTTCGCAAAGAACATCGCTCCCGATTCGGTATCCGTATACGCCTCATCGATGGAATTGAAAGTATCCGTGAAATGGGTGCATTCGTGAATCAACGTCTTGATCTTGCACTCATGAAACAATTCGCCATGTGAAATACTGCAAAACTTCGAATAGATAGCGATAACGCCCTGTTGGAATCGGGCTTACCCATTCCGTGTCGCGCATGAAAATGCCCCGCCGAAGCGGGGCAAACCTCACGCGGACAGAATCGACTCAATCACGACATGTCGCAGGTTTAACGTAGTGTCTACTGCCCCCTACAGCACTTGTTGGGACAATCAGGCTCAAACGACATTTCGACACGCCGACCGTTTTCGACATCGTTCTTCGAGTAGACACGTGAACTTGTTTTTACCGCTCCAGCGCAAGAAATCAAATTGCTCCAACACCGCTTCACCCGCCATTAGGCGAGCTCGAGCCAATTCGGTTGGATTCTGCTCGCTTTCCTCTGCATGCCCGCTTACTAGCGTTGTCTCTTTAGATTTGTGGTGCGCGTAGGTAATCTTTTGGTCAGCTACCCAGTTGGCGAGTCGCAAGACCTCATCAACGGGGATAGCTGCACTATTTGGTGGAAAGTAGATGTCGAAATTCTCTCCAGGCATACATGCGAAAACATGTCTTGATATCAGAAGCGAAACGATGGCATAGAACTACGCATTGTAGATGACGTATCCGGCGATGCTATCAGCGTTATCGATTGCCTGTTCAGGGTTCGTCTTGCCCAACGACAGGCACTCGTCCATAAAGTATTTCCAGTCTTTGGTTCCCATGGTGTCCTGAAAGTGACTTGCCTCATGAATGAGCGTGGAAACGATCGAATCCTTGTCCCATGAGAAATCACGCATTGAACAGAAATCTAAGGACGGTCTGCAAAAGTCCTGGCGTTGAAGTCTGGTTGTCCTATCCTGGAAGAACGCGAATGAAAGGAGTTCCTCGATGACACAGCTCGGTCTTGGCCTGGATCTTTCAACGAAACGCACGCGCAAGCGGGAATTTCTCGATGAGATGAGGCGCGTTGTGCCATGGTCGAGGTTGATTGCGTTGATCGAACCGCAGTATCCGAAGGGTAAGACTGGAAGGCCGCCGTTTCCGGTTGCGACGATGCTGCAGATTCACTTCATGCAGCAGTGGTTTGGGCTTTCTTACCCGGCGATGGAAGAGGCGCTTTATGACGTGCCGCTGTACCGTGAGTTTCCGGGGCTGGACGAAGGTTGACGCGTTTGCCGGACGAAAGCACGATTCTGCGGTCCCGCCACCTTCTCGAAACGCACGGACTGGCCGCGCGGATGCTCGCCCTGGTCAATGAGATCCTGAGTGAAAAAGGCTTGATGTTGAAGGCGGGGTCAGCGGTCGATGCGACCTTGATTAGCGCACCGAGTTCGACAAGGAACGGCTCTGGCAAACGGGACCCGGAGATGCATCAGACGAAGAAAGGAAATCAATGGTACTTCGGTATGAAAGCGCACATCGGCGTGGACGCAGAGTCGGGTCTGGTCCACACCGTCGTTGGTACGGCGGCCAACGAGCACGACATCAATGCGGCCGAAGCGTTGTTGTACGGCCAGGAAAAGGATGTGTATGCTGACGCCGGATATCAGGGTATTGAAAAGCGATGTCAGGCTAACCCGGTACGCTGGCATGTCGCGATGCGACCGGGCAAGCGTCGACAACTGGACCTGACCAATCGTCTGGACGCGATATACAACCAGATTGAGCGCCTGAAGGCTGGCGTGCACGCCAAGGTTGAACATCCGTTTCGCGTGCTCAAGCAGCAGTTTGGTTACACGAAGACCCGCTACCGAGGATGGTGAAGAATACCGCGCAGATCACGACACCGTTTGCGCTGGGCAACCTCTGGATGGCGCGCAAGGCTTTAAGCAAAGCGTGAAACGCCCGGCGCATCAGGCCGTGAGTCTCGGCACACGAAGGTAATCATGGTCCAAAAGCTGGACGACCAACCTGCTAGCAGACTCTGCGGCCGATACGCTCAACGTGAAAAAGATCGGCGCTCTGAAAACATGTTGTGCAGATTCCCTAAGTGAATAGCGATCGTGTGCGTTTTGGTGTCCGGCACGCATACTTCGGCGACCACGCCGGATCTTACGGGGTTGGGTACGCATCCCAGCTATCTTGTCGTACCAGGTTCCCATCGGACGAAATTGTCACCGGTCAGCCCTCCCAACACGCGACTAATTGATGTTAAGCCACTCGCGAGCAGGCTTCTTACCGACTCGTCGCAATAGCCAAACCATGCTAGTACCCGTTCCTGATCTGACGCAGACCAGCGTGCCACATCCTTTAAGCGTGTCTCTACGAATCCTACGGCACGATCCCTGCACTTCCAAACCATCTCGCGAAAGTCTTTGTTTGACATGTTCGGGCATATCTTGTCGGTGTTGATTACGACATCTTCCATTGACGCCGGGTTTGTATTAGTGACTGCGCCAGAATGAACCAAGAACCACTCTTCATTTTCCTTTACCTGAAAACTGTATGGCCTTATCTCGATTTAAAGCGGTTGACCGTGGTCCGTGTTGATGGTCAATTATCGTGGTATTGCCAAACAACTCTTGAGTTCAATGGAACAGCAGAGGCAGGAAAACAAAGGGACGGACTGGACAGTTGAGGAAGTGTGCGCACTTTGCCGCATTACCTATTCGATTTATTCCAAGTTCCCGCCGTTGCCGTCGGCACCAGCCTTGAATGCCGAAACCGGCGAGTTTTTTCCGTTTGAGAGGGTTCGTAAGCTGAAATCCGGTTATGCCATGGCCGAAACCTTGGGCTACGAATGGGCGTGCAACTGTCGCGGACGCCCGCAGAAGCGTTTCGATGAAAAATTCAGGCTGAAGGACCGCAACGGGCGCGCGCTCGCAAACGTCCGTTACCGGATCGACACACGCGGAGGCAAGTTTATTACCGGCACAACCGACGCGGTAGGAAGGACTCTGCGTGTACGGAGCTACGTTGCATCGGATCTGAAAATTTACACTTCATGAGCAATCGGAAATGAATGATTTTGGCGAAAAGAATAAATACCGTTTTGACAAAACATGACGATGATGTCGCACATCTCAATTTCTATTGCATATTCTTGCTGGCGCTGGATGAAAGAAATGGCAATGACCCGCCGGGATTTATTGTGGAAACTGATGTCGGTTAGTGGCTGTGCCTATTCGATGTACGTTTGCACTGAACAACAGGACGACTTAACTTCGTACTGCTCGGCTTTGGCACGGTCACGGCCTATTCAGGCCAGATGTGGGGAGCGACAATCCAACGGCACCGGCGATCCCGGATATTCGCTCGCATAAGGCTGGCTTGCCGGTCCCGGGTTCCGCGTTGCGCGCCTATCGAACGGTGGACGTTCGATGAAAGGACGACTTCGGCGCATTGCTTGCATGCTCGCGTATATCGCTGCATCGCTTATCGGCGGTTGGTTCCTCGGGGCGTGTATCTCTCACACGTCGCTTTGGATTCGAGAATGGCTATGGAACGCGATGCGCGCCGCCGTTCGGGCAAGTGGCATCGTCGCTATCTACAACGAAGACGACGCTGAAACGCATGGTCTCTTGCTCTAACAATCGCGTCCTGAGTGCTGGTCGCGCTTGCGTTGGACGTCGCATGGTTTGCTGTTACCCGTATCCTTCGAAAGCGGCTGGCATAACAACGCGTTGAGCGAGACAAGGCCGTGCAGAGATGTGAACTGCCTCTTCTAAAAGAGAGGGGCCGGCGCATGAGCCCCGCGCCCTCGAACACTCGCGCAAGCCCTTCGCGCCGTGCGGCCTAAACCGTGATCTGCTCCGTTGCGCGGGCAAGGCTCGCGGCCTGCCGCGTCCTCACCCGCAGCAGTTGCGCGCACACCGCGATCGCGATCGCCGCGGGCGCCTTGTCGACGATGCCTTCGACGCCGATCGGACAGGTCATCTCCGCGAGCCGCTCCAGCTCCACGCCTCGTACGAGCAAACGCCGCTCGAACTTCACGCGCTTCGTCTTCGAGCCGATCATGCCGAAGTAGCTGAAATCGCGCCGTCGCATGATGCGCGCGGCGAGCGAAAAATCGAGCGCATGGTTGTGCGTCATCACCAGAAACCACGCGCCGGGCGGCGCCGCGTCGACGATCGCATCGGGTGTGTCGGTCGCTTCAACCTGCACGTTGGGCGGCGTTTCGTCAGGGAACAGCTCGTCGCGTTCGTCGACCCACTGGACCACGCACGGCAGGCCGCCGAGCAAATGCACGAGCGCATGGCCGACATGCCCCGCGCCGAACAGCACGATATGCATCGGCGCGGGCCGCGCTGCCAGTTCGGACGCGACGCTACGCCGGCCGATCCGCACCGGTGCGGCATCGTCTATGGCGCCGGTGCCGTTCAGATAATTGTTCAGGCGTGTTTCCATATCGCGCTCCCGCTCGTCCGCCATTCGCCATCACGCCTGCCGAGCGGCCGCGGTCGCGGCGCGCACCGCTCCGACCGCCTTGAGGATTTCCTCGCTGGTCGCGGGCGCATTGAGCGGCGGATTGACCCGGTGGCCGCCCACCGCCGACACCGCGTCGCGCACCGCGAAGAACACCGAGAACGGCAGCAGCAGCGGCGGCTCGCCGGTCGCCTTCGAACGATGGATGCTGTCCTCCACGTTGCGGTTCTTGAACAGCTTCACGTTGAAGACCGGCGGCACGTCGTTGACGGTCGGGATCTTGTACGTCGACGGCGCGTGCGTCATCAGCTTGCCGCCCGCGTTCCACCACAGTTCCTCGGTGGTGAGCCAGCCCATGCCCTGAATGAACGCGCCTTCCACCTGGCCGACGTCGAGCGCCGGATTCAGCGAGGCGCCCACGTCGTGCAGCGCATCGGCGCGCAGCACGCGCATTTCGCCGGTCAGCGTGTCGATCACGACTTCCGACACCGCCGCGCCGTACGAGTAGTAATAGAACGGCCGGCCTTGCAGCTTCGACTGATCCCAGTAGAGCTTCGGTGTCGCGTAGAAACCGTCGGACCATAGCTGGATACGCGCGAGATAAGCCTTCGCGATCACTTCCTCGAACGGCACGGCGAGCTCGCCGACCACCACGCGATCATGCGCGAAGCGCACGTCGCGCGCGGTCACGCTGCCCGCGCCGTAGCGCTCGGCCGCGAAAGCGGCGAGCCGCTCGCGCAACTGGCGCGCCGCGTCCTGCGCGGCTTTGCCGTTCAGATCGGAGCCGGTCGAAGCAGCCGTCGCGGACGTATTGGCGACCTTGCTCGTATCGGTCGCGGTCACGCGAATGCGCTTGAAGCCGACGCCGAGTTCATGCGCGACGACCTGCGCGACCTTCGTGTTCAGCCCCTGGCCCATTTCGGTGCCGCCGTGATTCACGAGCACCGAGCCGTCGGTGTAGATATGGACGAGCGCGCCGGCCTGGTTGAAGTGCGTGACGTTGAACGCGATGCCGAACTTGACCGGCGTCAGCGCGAGGCCCTTCTTGAGGATCTCGTTGTTCGCGTTGAATGCGTCGATCTCCTTGCGGCGCGCGCGATAGTCGCTGGTCGCTTCCAGTTCGTCGATCAGCTCGTGAATCACGTTGTCGTCGACCACCTGGCCGTACGGCGTTTCGTTGCGCTCGGTCTTGCCGTACAGATTGCGGCGCCGCACGTCGAGCGCATCGATGCCGCACGAGCGCGCGACGTTGTCGAGGATGTACTCGATCGCGAATGCGCCTTGCGGACCGCCGAAGCCGCGAAACGCCGTGTTCGACTGCGTGTTGGTCTTGCCGCAGAAGCCGTCGATCGATACATCCGACAGCCAGTACGCGTTGTCGAAGTGGCACAGCGCGCGCGTCATCACTGGGCCCGACAGGTCCGCGGAAAAGCCGCAGCGCGAGGTCATGTCGACCGCGACGCCTTCGATCACGCCGTCTTCGTCGTAACCGACTTCGTACGTGTAGTGGAAATCGTGGCGCTTGCCGGTCACCATCATGTCGTCGTCGCGATTGGGGCGCAGCTTGACCGGGCACAGCAGCTTCCATGCGGCGAGCGCGGCGCAGCAGGCGAACAGCGCCGACTGCGATTCCTTGCCGCCGAACCCGCCGCCCATGCGCCGGCATGCGATCAACACGTTATGCGATGCAACGCCCAACGTGTGCGCGACGAGGTGCTGCATTTCGCTCGGATGCTGGGTCGAGCAGTAGACGTGCATGCCGTCGTCATCCTTCGGCACCGCGTACGAGATCTGCCCTTCCAGATAGAACTGCTCCTGGCCGCCGAGCAGCATCTCGCCGGCCTCGCGATGCGCGGCGCGCGCGATCTTAGTGCCGGCATCGCCGCGCGCGAGCTTCATCGGCGGCAGCACGAACTGGTTCGCGGCGCGCGCCTGCTGCGCGGTCAGTACCGCCGGCAGTTCCTCGTAGACCACCTCGGCGCGTCGCGCGCCGAGCCGCGCGGCCTCATGCGAGCTGGCGACCACGATGAACATCGGCTGGCCGACGTATTGCACGACGCCGTCGGCGAGGATCGGATCGTCGCCATGAACGATCGGGCCGACGTCGTTGGCGCCGGGGATGTCGTCGGCGGTGAAGACCGCGACCACGCCGGGCGTCGCGCGCACTCGGTCGAATGCGATCGACACGATCTTCGCGTGCGCCTTCGCCGACAGCCCCAGCGCCGCGTGTAGCGTGCCGGCCACTTCGGGGATGTCGTCGGTGTAGGTCGCGCGGCCGCTCACGTGCAGATGCGCGGACTCGTGCGGACGCGACACGTGCACCTGGGTGAACTCGTCGAGATCCTGAAGCTCTTTCAGGAACGGTTCGGCTTGCTGGTTCATTGTTGGGTCTCCGTATCCGTGGACGCGCGGCGCTCAAACGCTCGCGCCGGCCGGCGCGACCGCGCGCACATCGAGCGCGCTCTTCGGCAGCGGCTCCCGCGCGCGCGTTTCGAGCCAGAAGCGGTACAGCGTGTTCTTCGCCGCTTCGAGGCGGTAGTCGCTGGTCGCGCGCACGTCGGTGAGCGGCGCGTAGTCGTTGCCGAGCGCGAGCATTGCGGCCTGCGCGGTCGCCTCGTGCCAAGCGGCGTCGCGCAGCACGGCTTCGGCATTGAGCGCGCGCTTCGGCGTCGCGGCCATACCGCCGAACGCGATGCGCGGCTCGCGGATCACGTCGCCGTCGGCGATGAACGAAAACGCCGCGCACACGGCCGAGATATCCGAATCGAAGCGCTTCGACAGCTTGTAGGTGCGAAAGCGCAGATTCTTGCGCGCGCCGCCGCGCGCGGGCACCTTCAGGCCGACGACGAACTCGTGCTCGGCCATGTCCTTCTTCTGATATGCGAGGTACAGGTCTTCGAGCGGCATCTCGCGCTCGATGTCGCCGCCGCGCACGATCACGCGCGCGCCGAGCGCGATCAGCCCCGGCATCGAATCGCCGATCGGCGAGCCGTTCGCGATGTTGCCGCCGAGCGTGCCGGCGTTGCGGATCGGCAGCGACGCGAAGCGCTGCCACATTTCGGTCAGCTCCGGATACTGCTTCGCGATCTCGGCATACGCTCTTTCGACGCTGACGCCGGCGCCGATTTCGATCCAGTCGTCATTGGTTTCGAGCTTTTGCAGCTCGGCGATCTGCCCGACGTAGACGAGGTTGCCGAGTTCGCGCATCTGCTTGGTGACCCACAGGCCGATATCGGTGCTGCCCGCGAGGATGCGCGCGGCCGGTTCCCGCTCCTTGAGCTGCGCGAGCGCCGCGACCGTGCGCGGCGCGGCGAAGCGCTGGCCCGCGTGCTGGTACTGGAACGTGTCGTCGCGTTCGAGCGTCGCGAGCGTGTCGGCGAGCGCCTTCACGTCGAGCGGCGCTTGCGGGGCGGGCGCGTCGAACATGCGCTCGGCCGCATCGACGATTGGCCGGTAGCCGGTGCAGCGGCACAGGTTGCCGGTCAGCGCGTGCCGATCGCCTCGCGCGACGGCACCGTGCGATTCGCGCAGCCATGCTCGTGGCCGTGCTTCTCGTAGAGCGCCCACATTGACATGATGAAGCCCGGCGTGCAGAAGCCGCACTGCGAGCCGTGGCAATCGACCATCGCCTGCTGCACCGGATGGAGCGATCCGTCCGGCTGGCGCAGGTCTTCGACCGTGAAGAGCGCGCGGCCGTCGAGCGTCGGCACGAACTGGATGCAGGCGTTGACCGCCTTGAAGTCGACGCCGCCCGCCGCATTGCGCTCGCCGATCACGACGGTGCAGGCGCCGCAGTCGCCTTCGGCGCAGCCTTCCTTGGTGCCGGTGCAATGCGCGTCTTCGCGCAGATACTGCAGCACCGTACGGGTGACGGGCGCGTCCTGGATTTCGCGGATCGCGTTGCGGTGATAGAAGCGAATCGGCTCGGTCATGTCTCGGTGCTCTCGTGTGTTCGGTGTTCGCGCGGACGCGCCGCGTCGATGGTTTGAAAGCTATCACCGTCAATAAACGCAACCCATAGCCTGAATCACATGGGGGACATATTCGTGGCGCGATATAGAACTGGATTTGCGCGCGGCAACGCTTATGTTGCTCTTGTGATTTTTCCGTATTTTTATAGTTTTTGCGGACGAAATGACATGCTCTAGCGCGGTAAGCCAGCCGTCTCGCCAGAAAATCACGCGGCCAACGCGCGAAAACGGACCTTTACCGAGTCGCGACCCGCCATTCGCTCGTCCCGTTTTTAGGCAAGCCCTGCAAAGGAATCGGTTCCATGGGACAATCACGCCTCCTCGCCGATTTCAAGTCTCGTTTTCCCGATGTCCACCGACTCCGCGCCCGCCCGCAGCGAATTTGCGACGACCCTACAAATCATTCCAGTCGTCTTTTTCACCTTTCTTTGCTACCTCGCGATCGGAATCCCGCTCGCGGTGCTGCCCGGCTACGTGCACGGCGACCTCGGCTACAGCGCGGTGCTGGCCGGCGCGGCGATCAGCGTGCAGTACCTCGCGACGCTCGCGTCTCGGCCGCTCGCGGGCCGCTCCGCCGATACGCTCGGGCCGAAGCGCACGGTATCGATCGGTCTGCTCGGCTGCGGCGCGAGTGGCGTGCTGCTGCTGCTCGCCGCGCTGGCCGGTTCCTGGCCGGTGCTGAGCCTCGCGCTGCTGGTGTGCAGCCGCCTCGTGCTCGGTTTCGGCGAGAGTCTGTGCGGCACCGGCGCGATCCTGTGGGGGATCGGCCGGGTCGGCACGTCGAACAACGCCCGGGTCATTTCGTGGAACGGCATCGCAACCTACGGCGCGCTCGCAATCGGCGCGCCGCTCGGCGTGATGATCTCGCGCTCGATCGGCTTCACCGCGCTCGGCATCCTGGTGATCGCGCTGGCAGGGCTCGGCTATTACCTCGCGCGTCTGATCGCGCCGGTGCCGGTCGTGCACGGCGAGCGGATGTCGTATCGCAGCGTGTTGACGCGCGTGCTGCCGCACGGCATGGGTCTCGCGCTCGGCTCGGCCGGCTTCGGCTCGATCGCGACCTTCATCACGCTGTTCTATGCGGCGAAGCACTGGCCGAACGCGGCGCTGTCGCTGACGCTGTTCGGCACGCTGTTCATCGGCGCGCGCCTGCTGTTCGCGAACACGATCAAGACCTACGGCGGCTTTCGCGTCGCGATCGCATCGTTCTCGTTCGAATGCGCGGGTCTGTTGATGCTGTGGCTCGCGCCCGAGCCGCATATCGCGCTCGCGGGCGCCGCGCTGACCGGCTTCGGCTTCGCGCTGGTATTTCCGGCGCTCGGCGTCGAGGCGGTCGGGCTGGTGCCGCCGGCGAGCCGCGGCGCGGCACTGTCCGCGTACTCGGTGTTTCTCGATCTGTCGCTCGGCATCACCGGGCCGCTGGCGGGGTATATCGCCGGGGAGTTCGGTTATGGCTCCGTGTTCCTGTTCGCCGCGCTCGCGGCTGCCGCGGCGGTCGTGCTGTCGACGGTGCTGTATCTGCGCAACGCGAAAGTGACCAATCTGTCCACCGCGCAGTGAACACCGTCCGTCTCGGCGGCTAATCCCTCTCCGCGGCCATCTCCTGCTTGATCGCCGTCTGCGAGCGCACCGCGATCTGGCCGTGATTGATCCGGCTCGACAAGTTGTACACGCCGATCAGCATGAACAGCTCGGTCGCGGCCACCGAGCACGCGGTGCCGACGCCGCCCCAGAAGTAGATGCTGATCGGCGCCTGCACCAGATGGAACAGCGCGCCGTAGAGATAGATCCGCTTCAGCAACGACTGATTGCCCGACGCGATCACCGTCAACATGACCTGGGTCGTCGTCATGCCGACGATTGCCGGCACGAACACGAGGACGCGCAAAATGCGGAACGTCTCGCCGAACGCCTCGCCGAGAAAACGTCCGACGAACCATTCGCCGAGCACCGTAAAGCCGACCAGGATCAGCACCGCCGACGCCGCGAACGCGAGCATGAAGCCGCGGTTGACCTTGTGGATATAGCCGAAGTCGTTGCGCTCGTACGCGACGCAGATCTTCGGAAAGAACGCCTGGATGGCCGGCGCCGTGCACGCGCGCAGCGCGTTGGTGAGTCGCTCGGCCGCCACGTAATAGCCGACCGCACCCGGGCCGCTGATCATGCGCAGCATGATCACGTTCGCGTACATGTACACGGACGTCAGCGCCGAGCCGAGAAAGATGTGATACGCCTCTTTCGCCTCGGCCATCACGTCGGCCCAACCGACCCGCACGGTCAGCAGGATCTCGCGCTTCCAGATCAGCGCGCCCATCAGGATCAAGCCGCACACGAAGGTCGGCGCATATTGCAGCGCGGCCGCGAGCATCACGTCGTCGCGAGTCTTCACGAACAGAAACAGCGGAATCAGCAGACCCACGCGTGTGGCGAGCAGCGTGCCCGCGAGCACCGGCAGGCGCTGCGTGCCTTCGTAGAAGCAGCCGGGCGTCAGCACGCCGCCCCAGATCACGAGCGAGCCGAGCAGCGTCGCACCGCGCTCCTGCGGCGACATGTGAGCGGCGAATGCCCAGATGACCAGCACCAGCGAGCACAGCAACGCGAGAATCGCGCGGCCGATCGTAGTCGACCAGTAGATGCGGTTCACGACTTGCGGATTGCCAATGTGCACCGCCACCTTGCGTGCGCTCGACAGACCGAAGCCGAAGTCGACGATGACGAGAAGAATCTGCGAAATCGATTGCGCGTAACCGATCACACCCAACCCGGCCGGCCCAAGTACGTGCGACAGATACGGCAACGTAACGAGCGGCAGCACGTAGTTCAGCGCATACACCGAATACAGCGCGATGATGACGTTTCTCGTCGACACAATCGTCCTGTTTGCAGTTAAATCTCAAGTCGAAAAAACAGAATACGACACGAAAGCAGGTTCACTTAGTGCGACATCGATCTTGTTGTAGCGATCGTCTTCACTATTTGCGTTCAATACCGCGCTCTTCACCGCATTGCCGATCAGATTGCTCACGACGGTCTTGTAGTTGGCGTCGCTTGCGTCGGTTGCGAACAGGATTTCGGCGAGTAGAGCATGGCCGCGTGTGGCCGCACGCAGCACCACGCGGCCCGAGGTCGAGCGCAGCACGTTGATCGAGATGCGCGTCGTCTCCTGCGAGACCGTCTGGTTGCCGCAATGCAGTGCTGCCGCGACGCCGCCGCGTTCGTAGCCGACGCCGAGATTCAGCGCATGCACGAGGCTCGCGTCCTTGCCGCCCGCGATCGCGCCGCCGCCCGGATACGCCTTCGCGTAACCGACGATCGAATCGCCGGCGCGATCGCCGAAATTGCCCTGAATCGTGATGCCGTCGAGCGGCGTGCTGCCCGGCGCGGTCGAACTGCCGTACACGAACTGCGGGCCGTCGCAGCCGGCGTTCTCGTCGTCCTGGCCGGCACGATAGCGATTGCCGACGATCGTCGCGCCCTGCTGGTAGTCGATCTGGATGTGGCAGCTCTGACCGGGCGGCACATCGAGGTACGACGGATGGCCGCGCGTCGAGAACTTCCAGCGGCCGATCTTGCCGTCGCCGCCGCAACCGTTGCGCGAGAAGTAGTTGCCGTTCACCACCTTGCCCCAGTTGCCGCTCTTCATATAGACGCCGGCAAAGCCATTGCGATCGAACACCGCGCCGACGATCAGCGACTCCGCGCCGAGAATCACGCCGTGACGCGCATTCCATTCCCAGCGTCCGCCGATCACCTGCCAGAAGTTGTCGACGATATCCGCGCCGGCCGTATGGCAGAACATGCCGATGCAGTTGATCAGCGAGCCGTCGGTGTGCTCGGTCGCGTAGAAGCCGCGCTCGCACATGTACGCATAGCAGCGCTCGAGCGTCGACGTGACGCCAAGCTCGTAGCCCGCGCGCGAAAAACCGATCGCGGTGCAACGACTCGCTCCGGCCGACGTGCCGAAGTGAATGCCGATCGCCGTGTTGCCGGTGTGCGCCGGATAGTTGGCGAGGTAGTAGATGACCTTGTCGTAATGCGCGGGCCGCACCTGCACATGCTCGACGAACGCCGAGTCGCCGAGCTTCAGCGCCGCCGACGTCGGGCCGCCCGCGTCCTGTCTCTCCAGCACGGTCGCCCCCATCGCGATGTCGGTGATCACCACGTATTCGCCGCCGCCGTCGCCGCGCAGTCTCGAACCGTTCGCGGTGGTCAAGTCGCCCGTGTAACGCCAGATGCCGCGCGGCAGATACAGCCCGCGCGCGCCGCTTGCGAACGCCTCCCGGAGTTCGGCGCCGACATCGTAGCCGGACGCGCCGCGCTGGATCGCCGCCAGCCTGCGCGGATCGACGAAGCGCGCGACGCTGACCTCGAGTCCCGCGACGATGTCGCTGACCGTCTTCAAGTAGCTCGGCGCGACCGGTTCCGATGCGGCACGCTCGGGCACGGACGCGGCGACGCGCAGGATGCCGCCTGCGCCGTCGGCCGCGCCGTTCCCCGCGGTCGCGAACGCGACGGGCGCGCGCGGCGCGTGCCCGGTCGCGCGCGCGATGCCCAGATCGGCTGCGCTTGCACTGGCCCCGGCCAGGCCGCCGAGCAGGAACGTCTTGAGCGCCTGTCGCCGGGTTTTCATCTACCCCTCCCCCATTGCGTTACTCCTGCTTTTTTCACGTCGATACGGCGCGAGGCGTCACTCGACCGTGATGCTTTGCGCCTGCTCGGCGGCCGCCGCACGCGCGCTCACGGCGGCCATCGGGACCGGCAGCGCACGCGCCTTCGCGCCGCGCATCAGGCCCTGCACGCCTGGCGGCCTGAACAGCGGCACACGATACTTGCGGCTGAAGCGCCACAAGCTGTTCATATGCCGGCGTCCCGCCTTGCTGAGGAAGCCCGCTGCCGACGCGCGCTGATGCTCGTGCGTGAGCCGCGCGCCCGGCACGCACAGCACGCGGTAGCCCGCCTGCCAGATGCGCGCGCAAAAATCGACATCCTCCATATAGAGGAAGAAGTGCTCGTCCATGCCGCCTAGTTCGCCGAACAATGCGCGCCGCACGATAAAGCCCGTGCCCAGCACCCACTCGGCTTCGAACGGCGTGCCCGCGGCCCACGCTTCGCGCATCATGTGGATGTCGATGCGGCGCTTGAACACGCCGAGCCGCCCGAGCGGCGAGCGCCGGCCGAGTATGTCGAGCACCGAATAGAAGCGCCGCGCGGAAAACTGCCGCTCGCCATCCGGATAGACCAGATCGAGACCGACGAGGCCGACATCCTTCTCCGTCTCGAACAACTGCACCGCGTTTTCGAGCGATGTATCGACGAAATAGGTGTCCGGGTTCAGCACGAGCACGAGTTCGCGCAGACAACCGACCATGCCGAAATTGACGCCGGCTCCGAAGCCGCGATTGATCGACGTTTTGACGAGTCTCACTCCTGTCGGAAGCGTCTCCCTCAGATAGGAAAACGAATTGTCAGGTGAAGCGTTGTCCACTACGACGATGTCCTCCTTATCCGCAATCGAAAGTTCCAGCACGGAGCGCACGCAATTTCCGACCAGTTTCGGCGTGTTGTAATTGACGATCACCACACTGATCATTCCCTTCAGGTTCATCCCCACCTCCTGCTTTGCATCAGGTGTTCGTGGAATTACCCCCAAACACGGCTTTCCAGTTCGTTCACCATGCTTCGCGCTCGTCGCGCGCACTATCGACTACCCACTGCTCGTCCGCGCGATGCGGACGATCTGGCATGCACTGCCTTGCGGTTCGCTACGCGCTGTTTCGACGCGGTCCGTCCACGTAATCGAACACCGGCAATGTCATCAGGATGAAGACAAACGGAATCACTTCGATCGATTGATAGAAGAGCGTTTGAAATAAAGCGGCCCATACACACAACGCAATCCGGCTTGCGCTGCTCACGAGTTTCGTCACCGATATCAGCACGCCGTAATAGAAGATCGCGCCCATCAGGCCGATATTCAGAATCTGCTGCAGCACGCTCGATTCGACGACGCCGTACTCCTGTTTCACCGGTTCTGGCGCCGAGTTCGTGACGAGCCCGAAGTACGTGCCAGCGATCGCGTTGACCGGCAATCCGAGCGACTTGGCCTTTTCCCATGCTTCGGTGCGGCCGTCGTTGCCGTCCGATTGCAGGTCGGTCGCGCCGATCATCCGTTCGGTGCCGACGTTGACGACACTATCGTTCTGACTGCTCACCGCGACGCCGAAGATCATGATCGCCATCGTCGCAAACACGGTGGCGACGATCAGCTTCGCGTTTCTCGTGATGAACTCGATCGGTCCTTGCACGAACGCGAGCCCGAATGTGCCGAGAACGATCAGCATGCCGCTGCGCGACAGTGCCGAGAAAATCGCGAAACTTAGCACCACGCATGCGATGCCCGACAGCACGTTCTTGCGCACCAGATAGTCGACGCCGCACAGCGACGCGGCAATCGCGACGAATAGCGGGTAATGCAGATAGCTGCCGGTCAGCGACGGCGCGCGCAGATTGTCGAAACCGTAAGTCGCGCCGGGCAGATCGATAGGGAACACGTTCTGCTGCTGCGCGAGCGCGACGCCCGCCTCGATCAGCGCGATCAGCACGAGCCCGACATAGGCGACGCGGGGCCGCACGAAGCGCCTTTGATAGTTCGAGATCGCGTAGAAATAGATGAACAGCGTGAAGATGAAGACGAACAGATAGGACAGCCCGAGCTGATCGGTGAGCGCGAGGGTCGCGACGATCGACAGCCCGATCGAGAACAGCATGCCCACGAGCAAGCCGAACGAGAGGCGTCCCTGGTCGCGGAAGTAAGCGGCGATCGCCGTCGGCGAGATGTACCACACGAGCAGCCCGACGATGCCGCCGACCTGGATCAGATAGGCGGCGTCCTTGCCGATCAGATACTCGAGCACGCCGCGCGATGCGCACAGCACGACGGCCAGCAGATAGGCAATGGTGGCGATCATGGCGTCACGCCTGATACGCCACGGAGGCGTTGAGGTTGACCGGTTCCCCGCGGTAGATGCGCTCGATCACGTGCTGGAACTCATCGATCTCGCAGACGTTGAGCAAGGTGCCGTCATGCTCGACGCCTTCCGCGCCGAGCGGCGTCGACACGACCGGCAGTTTCGCCGCGAGCATTTCGAGCGTCTTGAGCTTGACGCCGGCGCCCGAGAGCAGCGGCACCACGCCAATAGCGGCGGCCTCGAAGTACTTGCCCGGATTTTCGACGAAGCCGGTCACGCAGATATCGTCGCTATTGAGGCGCTTCACGCGCTCGCTCGGATCGGAACCGACCACGAACAGCTTCAGTTGCAGACCGCGCCGGCGCAGCGGCAGAAAAATCGTGTCGATGAAATTGAGCAGCGCCTCTTCGTTTTCGCGGCGTTGCATCGCGCCCCAGAACAGGATGTTGCCTTTCTCGACCGTGTCTTTCGAGCGCCGCACTTCCTTCAGAAACGCCGGCAGCGAGATCGGCACGACCTGCACCGTGCCGACCCCGGGGTACAGGCCGTTGATCAGCTGCGCGTCCTTGCTCGACAGCACGAGCACCTTGTCGGCCAGCTTCAGCAGACGCTGTTCGAGCATGAAGGTCTGCCGTGTAAACAGCCATCCTTCGATGGACTTGATGCGCAGCATGACCTGGATCTGCACGTCATGCGCGCACATCACGATCTTCACGCCGTCGTGGAAACGCTTGCGCAGATTCTGCGCATACGTGAAGCATTGCGAGAATTCGAGCCGCACCGTGTCGTAACGGTGCCTGTCGACGAGCTCGCAAAGGAACTTGCCGATCGCGGGCTTATAGCGCGAGAACAGGCGCGGTGAAAACGCCAGCGGGTTCGCGAGGAACGACGGAATCAGGTCGAACCGGCTCACGTACTGAATGTAGACGTTGCGCACGTTCGCGCGAAACTCGATGTCTTTTTCGTCGACCGGCACGCGCGACACGATCAGCACGTCGAGCTCCGATTCCGCGCTCAGTTTGATCAGGTAGTCGTAGGCCAACCGGTGGCCAGCTTGCGGCGCGTTTTTCTGAGGCAGAAAAGGCGTGACAAATAGCTGTTTCATCCGAGTAGTCCCTTGCCTGTACGGTGTGCGCTCGGCAAGCGCGGCCGTAAGATCCCTTCGCATTGCTATGTTGGTTTTCTGATCGGTCCATTCGGGCGCTACGCCCCGCACCGCGGGAGCGTCACGAACCACGCGCCCGGGTTTATCGGTCGTACGGTTTGTAGATGTAGGCCGCGTAGCGATAGCGTCCGTAACCGTAGCTGTAGCGTCCCGGCCGCATCTTCAGTCCGTTCATGATCACGCCGCGCACCGGCAGGCCGACCTTCTGCATCTGGCGGACCGACTCACGCAGCTCGCCGATACCCGTCACTCCCTGACGCGCGACGAAGAACGTCGTACCTGCCACGCACGCGAGCCGCACCGCATCCGCGGCGAGCAGCACCGGCGGTCCGTCGAGCAGCACGACGTCGTAGCCGGTCGCGACCTGGCGCAGCACCGACTCGAGCCGGGTGTTCGACAGCACGTCGCTCGGGCTCGCCACCTGGCGGCCGCTCGCGATGAAATCGACACCTTGGAAACGGGTCGCGCGAATCAGCTCTTCGGGGCGGTACGCGCCCTGGATCAGATCGGACAGGCCGGGACCGCGATCGCCGCCGAGATGCCGATGCAGGAAGCCGCGGCGCAGGTCACCGTCGACCAGCAGCACGCGCTTGCCGGTCGCACCGATGACCGCGGCGAGATTCAGCGACACGAACGACTTGCCGATGCCCGGCGTCGGGCCCGTGATCAGCACGATATGGTTGCGCGCCTTGGTCATCGTGAATTCGAGCGCGGTGCGAAAGCCACGCAGACTTTCGATCGCCGGATCGATCACCGCTTCACCCGCGAGCACGAGCGCCTTCGATTCCGGACGGCGACGGCTATGCGCGAAGCGCTCTTCCTGACGGCTGAACGGCACGCTCGCGTAGACCGGCAGCCCAGTGCGCAGCTCGACTTCGTACGGATCGTCGATCGCATCGAACAGACGCTGACGCACCAGCGCGATCACCGAGCCGACGAACACGCCGATCATCATCGCGCCGATGATGATCAGGAGCGGCTTGGGCCGGACCGGCGTATCGGGCGCGACGGCGCCGTCGACGATGCGCACGTTGCCGGCCTTGCCCGCCTTGATCAGCTTCAGTTGTTCGAGCGTATTGCGCAACGACGTGTCGAGTTCGGTGCCGACCTGCACGTCGCGCTGCAGGCGCAGCACGTTCTGTTCGAGCGGCGGCAGCGACTGCGTCCGGCTCGCGAGATCTTTCGCTTCCTGTTGCGCCGCGCGCAACTGCGCGTTGACCGACTGCACGGCCGGATGCTGGTCGGTGAAGCGCGACAGCAGTTCATTGCGCTTCTGCTGGAGTTCCGCGAGCCGCGTCTGCGCCTGAACCGACAGCTGCAGCAGGTTGGTCGCTTCCTCGCCGAGATCGACGGTGCCATGCTTCGCGCGGAAGTCGTTGAAGCGCGTTTCCGAATCGGAAAGCTGCTGGCGCATCTCCGGAAGCTGCATTTCGAGGAAACGGATCGAACGCTCCGCTTCCTCGGATTTGCGCTTCAGGTTCTGGCTCACGTATTCGCCCGCGATGGTCCCGAGAATCGCGCTGATCTTATTCGGATCGCTGCCTTCGAGCGACACGCCGAGGATGTCGGACTCCTTGCCTTTTTCGGAGATCGTCAATTCCTTGCGCAGCTTTTCGGTCGTCGTCAGCGCGGACTGGCGCCGCACCTCGAAGGTCGCACCGGGCTTCGCGTCGATCCGGTCGACGACGAGCGTAAGCGGCCCGTAGTTGGTCGTCGCGTTCAGCGCCTGGCCGACCGTGCCTTCGAGCTTCAGCTTGCCGTATTGCAGTTCGTAGCTCGATCCCTCGCCCATCCTCAGCACGAACGGACGATCGAACAGCTCTTCCGGCACATCGAATTTCGACACTTTGATGCGCTCGTTGCCGTACACGTAGCCGTGCGGTCCCGGCGTCGACAGATGATCGGAATGACGGGCGAGCCAGCGGCCGAACAGCGGGAAGTAGCGCGGTGCCGCTTCGATGTCGAGATTGAGCTTGTCGACCGCGCGGCCCACCACCATGCGCGAGCCGATCACCTGGGCCTCGCCGGACGTCGCGGTCTTCACGTCGAACATCGCGGACACGTCGCCGATCACGCTCTTGGACGAGGTACCTGCGTTCTCCTCGACCTGCACCAGGATGTCAGCGCGATAGACGGGTTCGGAGAACACCGAATAACCGATGCCGAGCGCGACCGCGATGGCCGTCGTGAGGGCAATCAGCTTGCGGTTGTCATACAGCGCATCCAGATAGTTCGCGAAGCCTGCCGGCGGATGTTCGCTGTTGTTGTTCCGGCTATCGAATGGTGCACTGCTTTGGTTCATGCGAGTTCTCCCAAAGTCCCGACGGTTTCCCACTTCTTCCCGGCGCCCGAACCGGCACGTCGCCGCATCCAGTCACGCCCGTGTCCGATCGAGCCGACCGCCTCGATCGGACGGGGGTAGCCGATTTACGCCACATCGGCTACCTTTGTGTGTAACAGCACCTATGCGAGCTCGGCTCTTTTCCCTAACATCGCACCACTCGCGTTCTTACGGAGACCGAAATGAAAAAACTTCTTGCCGCCGTATTACCGGTATTACTGACTGCCCAGGTGGGCTACGCCCAGAGCATCGTGTCCGCCTCCTCTTCCGCTTATGCCCCGCGTTATGTCGCCAAGCACTCGCAACTCGACGCGATGACGCCTCATGCGGCCAGTTCACCGACGCTCTACGGCTCTCCGTCGGATCTCGCGTACGCAAAAAAGAACCGCTATGTCGCGCCCAACGTGTACACCCAAACTAAAAACAGCCTTCCGAAGCAGAAACGTACAAGCGTTGCACAGCCTGTCCGCGGCAAGAACTCAGCGGACCCCTACGGCAGCGATTTGTGGAATTCAGACCAGACCTACGCGTCTCCCGAGACCTCCGAGCCCTACAGCGTGCGCTGAGCTGTAGCGCATCACCGTCTGGATCCCCCGTATCGCCGATGTGGCCGCTTGCGGCCACATTCCTGTTTGGGTTGAGCTGACTGCCGGGCCCGGTAGAGATGTATCCCCGATTAGCCGCGTCTCGTCCGCCGTCTTTCCACGCAAACGCTCACGACATGCACATGCTCTTGTTTTGATGAGTCGGCCGTTTCGTCGGCGCGCTACAACGCTCGATAAAAAGCCTTTCTTGGCAATCATAATATTCAGAGAGCCCGTCCTTACAACGTTCGGCAGCGCACACAAAGCCGATTGCTACAGGATTGCTTCAGACAAATCACGCAATAAAAAACGCATGTTTAAAGCGACGATAACCGTGTGGATATACACGCCGTTCGCCACAATCAGCGCCGACTATTTTCAGGGCGCCGGACGCGGATTATCTGCATAACGCGCGCGCCGGCGCGACGGCGCGTTGGGCGCCGAGCTTTCGCCGATGTGCATGATTTCGGCCAGACGCCGCGCGTAATGCTCGGGCAGATATTCTCCGACGTCGTACTTTCTGTGCTCATCGGCCAGATGAACGGCCAACTCGCCGAGCGCCTGTTTCAGACTGCCCGGATCGAACTTGAACTTGATCTTGTTGCCGACCGATTCCGCGGTCACCGCCATGCTGCCGCCATCGCGAATCAGCACCGGCAGGCCGAGCATCGCCGCCTCGACGACGACGAGGGGCGCGTTCTCCGCGCCCACCGACGGCACGACCACCGCATCGGCGAACTCGCGCATCGCGGGAAACAACTGCTGCTGCGGCATCGTGCCGAACAGGATCAGCTTGCGCTCGGCGATCAGCGACGCGTAGCGTTCTTCGATCGCCGCGCGATCCGGCCCGTCGCCATACACGCCGATGCTATTGATGCGTTCGAAGCCCGCCGCCTCGCAGAGCGTCAGAAATTGCATCAGGCCTTTCTCGGGCGAGATCCGTCCGACGAACGCGATGTTGAAGCGTTCCTTGCCACGCACCGTGACGATCGGCATCGCGCTCGGTACCGCCGACGGATTGTGCACGATCACCGTGTTCTCGATGCCCACGCGATGCAGCGCCTGCTGCATGAACAGGCTCGGGCACAAGATCCTGTCGAACACGCGCGCGGGCTGATAGGCCGCGCGTACCGCATGCCACCATGCCTTCGTCATCAGATCGTGCATGAGGCCCTTCGGCGTCGGCCGCAACGTGAGGACCGCGCGGGTGCGCAGCACGTCGAGCGGCAGAATGATCGGCCGCTTGTCCTTGTCGAAGTACTGCAGCGACGGGTTGTAGTAGACGAGGTGATAGTCGTGGCAGGTGTGATACGCGCGGTAACCGAACTGACGCTGGTTGTGCGCGATCACGCTGAGAATCGAAGGCGACAGCACGTTGTGGTAGTTGTGCACCATCAGCCGATGCGGCCGGAAACGGTGCAGCGTCTTTTCGAGCGCGCGCGCGGCGGTCGTGTTCCAGGAGCGCGTCAGCATCGTCGAGCGGCCGGAAAACTGGCTATCGTCGAAACGCTCGACCTCGACGCCGCGCAGCGTGCCCAATAGCTCGGCCGATTGTTGATAGACCACTTCCGCGCCGCCCATGTGCGCGTAATCGTTGATCACCAGTACCCTGCAGCGCTGCATGTTCCCCTCCTGTTGTCTGCCTCTCGTGCCGTCTCGCGAAGAACCCGGACGGCTTGCCCGGACCAATCGCCTGGTCCGGGCGCTCCCCCTGTTCAAAACTGCGGAAACTTGCCGCGCCAGCTGCCCCCCTCGCGCAGATAGCGCAGAAACAGCGCAATGCCACTCAATTGCGCCGCGAAGCGCAGCGTCGACGCCGCATCGTCGATGATGATCGTGCGCAATCGGTACGGATCGGTGTGCTGATCGTTCCAGCCGATGTCGCAAGTCCGCGCGGTTTTGAAGCCCGCCGCGCGCACGAACTCCACTTCGCGCTCGCCATAATTGCCGTTCGGATACGCGAAGTGCTCGCACGGCCGTTGCAGCAGCGCCGCGATTTCACGGCGGCTGTCGCTGATTTCGGCCTCGCTTTCAGCGTCGCTGCAATGCGTGAGGATCGGATGGAAGCGCGTATGCGCCTGGAAGTCGACGTGCTCGCGCATCGCCTGCATCTGTTCGATCGACAGGCCGGTCGGCCGGTCGTCGCCGTCCTGCTGGTAGCCTTGAGCCGCGAGCGCGGCGAGGCGCTCTTCGTTCGTCATGCGCTTCAGACGTTCATGGCCGACGCGCAGCGAACCCGGATGCAGCCACCAGTGACTGCGCGGCCGTCCGACGATGCGGCTGCACAGAAAGATCGTCGGGCGCACCTTGTGCTTGATGAACACCGGCAATAGCTTCGCGTTGCCCACGTGGCCGTCGTCGAGCGTGATCGCCACGCGCGGCCGGCCGCGGCCGGGCGCGCTGACGTCGGTCAATGGCACGAACTCGCACAGCTTGCTCAGATAAGTCAGATGACGGTCGAGCGTGTGCGGATCGGGATCGTGATAAAGCAGCACGGCTACGCGATCGCGCCACAGCAGCTTGCGCGTGCACCACGCGAGCCCTGACATCAACACGAAGCCCGCGAGCATCTCCTTCACGAGCGCTTTGTAGCGCTTCATGCGGGGCCCGCGGTAGTGATCGGACAGGCGCGAGCGCACAGACGCGCCCGTTGTTTGGGTCTTATTCACCTGAGCGCTCCGGCATGGGTGCATGGGCGACGGGCCACGCGCGTTGCCGCGAGCCCGCTTTCAACGAGCCGACAAGATGCCGCGCCACGGTCGGCGACGCGTGCTTGGTTCCATAGACGAAGCGCATCACGGGCCCGAAGCTATGCGCGGATGCGGGTCCGATCACATAGAGGCCGCGCACGCGCGTTTCGTAGTGCGAGTTCAGGTCGGGCATGCCGCCTTCATTCGAAATCGCGTCGGCCAGATCTTTCGACAGGAACGCGTGCTGGCGCATGTCGGTTTTGAAGCCGGTCGCGGCGATCACGTGATCGGCGCTCACGCGTGCTTCCTTGCCGTCGGTCAGCACGTTCAGAACGACGCGGTCGTTTTCGATCGCCGCGGAGCGCACCACGGTGCGATGCGATATCTGTACCTTGCCGACCACGCGATCGTGCAGCCACCACGCGCCAGACGCGCCATACGTGTGCTCCATGATCAGCTTGCGGCGTCGCGGGTCGAGCATGTGGAACACGCCGGGAAACTCGGACAGGAACAGCGACCGCCAGCCGCGCCCGAGCCCCGCGTCGGGCCCCTTGATGCGCGACAGGATGTTGCGCCCGCCGTGCGGCCGCTCGTGCCACACCACGCTGCTCTCGCGCATCAGCACGTGCGCGCGTGCGCCGAGCTCATTGAGCAACGCGGACAGCCCGAGCGCCGACTGCCCGCCGCCGACGATCGCAATGTCCTTGCCGCGCGCCCATTCGAGGTTGCCGTACAGCTCCGAATGCGACGCATACTGCGGCGGCAAGCCCTGCAGCGCCGGCGGAGTTTGCGCGAAGCCCTTCAGGCCGAGCGCGATCACGACCCGGCGTGCGGCGACCGAGCGGCCGTCGCTCAGCGATAGCTGGAACTGATCGCCGACGCGGCGCAATGCGAGCACATCGACCGGCTGGATTTCGCCGACCAGATTCGACTGGAACCACAGCCCGTACTCGACGAAGGTCTCGAGCGGCAGCGCCATGCCGAGCGGCCGGTAAGGCAGGCCTTTCAGGCGGCAGAAGTCTTCGACGGTAAAGCCGCTGCGCGGCGCATGCATGCTCGACGCGAAAGCTTCGGAGCGCAGCAGCATGCCGGGCGGCATGTAGTTTCGCCACGCTCCCATCGGTTCCCCGAGGATCTGGTGATCCACGCCGGCGGCCTTCAGATGCGCGGCAAGAGATGACCCGTACGGCCCCGCGCCAATGATGATGGTATCGGTCCAAGACATTGCTGGTCTCCAGGGGGAACGGCTTTTTTGTCGTTAGCGTCAGGCTTTCGCCTGACGCGACTCGGGCGCCCTGATCGCTTTTTTCCAGCTGCGCTTCATGCGTCGGAGCGGATTCATCACGACATAGTGCTGCAGCGCTGGCAACGGATCGTTCCAGCGGAAATAGCCATCGAAGATTTTGGTGCGTTCGCTCAGCAGTTCGGGCGGCGGCCGGTCGGAAAACGTCGCGCGCCACGCAACCGGTAGCCGGCTCAGGCGCTCGGCTGGCAACGGCAGGCCGAGTTCATGGCGGTACGCGGCAAGCGGAATGTTGACGCCGCACAGCGTCGCGATCTCCTCCTGCCAGTCCGTGCGGCCGACCGTCGGCTCGACCATCACGAACTCGTTGTAGTTATCGTCCCACTTGTACTCGATGCTGCCCATGCCGTCGAAACCGGCCGCCTCGGCGAAGCGCCGCGTCAGCGGTTCGAGCGTCCCGCGCGCTTCGGGCGCGGCCACGCAGATCGCGGTGTTGCCGATGCCCGGCGGCGAGCTCAACACCTTGCGGCCGGTGAACATGCTGACCATGTTGCCGTCCGCGCCGCGATAGAACAGCGTGAAGTGGATGTTGCTGTCGGGACCTTCGATCCACTCCTGCGCGATGATTCCGCCTGGCGTCGCCAGCATCGCGATCGCGCGACCGCGTGCATGCTGCAGCGTGTCGACGCGCACCGCGCGTTCTTTCTCGCCACGCAGCACATTGCGCTTGTCGTCTGGTTTCAGCACGCACGGGTAGCGCAATTCGGCCAGCCGTTCGATGTCGGCAAGCTTTTCGAGCACGACCGAGCGCGGCACCGGAAAGCCGTGGCTCTGTGCGAATTCGTGAAAGCGCGCCTTGCTCGACAACATCTTGACGGTGTCGTCGGCGGGCAAACGGAATCGATACCAGTGCGACAAAGCCAGCCGATTTTCCGACACCGCATGCACCGCGTCTTCGTCGGTCAGAATCAGAACCGGCAGACGATCGAACCGCTTGCCGAGTTCGATCATTTCGTCGACGAATATTTTCCCAACAAAACTTTTTATCTGATGCGCATGAACGTGTCGGCACCACGTCGCCGCGTGGCTCCTCGTATCGACTGCGACAACCGGAACGCGGGCCTGCGCGAGCGATCGCGCCACCCCCAGTCCGTTCAACTCTGCTCCAACAATAACCCCTGCCGATTGACCTGAGTCGTATGCGCTCGCCATAGTGTCGATTTCCTTGCTTCGTACGTGCATGGTCCCTCGAAGACATGCTTCGAGCTCCACGCGATCGAACAATCGAATCGGATAGAAATCCTTTTTTATCGCCCCGCGGGGGCGCCCGGGCGTTAAAGCCATGTTTCGGCGGAAAGCATGCATGAGCGCGGCAGGCGCGTCCTGGCACGCGCCGTGTGTCGAATCATGGTCTTGCGATTTACCGCAGCGAGCGCATTGCGCTGCTCTCGCCGTGACCTACTTTACGTTTCCGCCTGATCTCGATACGTGCGCCGGCGCACAGAGGACACTAGAAAGTAAGAACAGAAAAAAGCCCTTTCGAAAGGCGCAGAGCCTTATTCCGTAAGGCTTTCAGCGATGCTGCAATTGTTATGTAAAAAGGTTGCGAAGCATTAATTTATTGCAACGCGATAACGGCGGAAAAAAGCTTTCTAATGGGACTATAAAGTGCTGGATCGCACAAAAAATATGCGCTACGAATGCTATTCGTAGCGCGTCGTCAAATGCCTTATTTACCTTCGCTCAATCCGCGCTCGAGCGCCGCGACACCCGCCGGCAGATCGACCTTGACGCCGAGATCGACCATCGTGCGGCCGAGCGCGTGCACGGTGCGAAACAGGTTGTGCTCGCGGCACTGCTCGCCCATCTGGCCGATCCGCACGATCGGCAAACCGAACGAGCCAGCGATTTCCACCTGATGCTGTCGCGAGATATGCGCGCAGACGTCGGCGGGACTCAGGCCGTCAGGCACCTCGATGCCGATCACCGAGTTGAGCCGGCAATTCTCCGGCGCATACAGTTGCAGGCCCATCGCGGTGACGCCCTGCTGCAACGCGAGCGAGCATTTCAGATGGCGCGCGAAGCGCTTCTCCAGCGTTTCAGCGCAGACGAGCCGCAGCGCCTCATGCAAAGCGAGTACGCCCGACACCGGTGCCGTGTAGTGATAGCCGGCGTTGTGCCAGAAGTTTTCCGCCAGCGACGCATCCAGGCACCAGTGCGTGTTGGGCACCGTGCGGCCTTTGACGCGCGCCCACGCCGCGTCTGAGAACGCGATCAGCGACACACCCGGGATCGACGACAAGCCCTTCTGGCCGCCGGTAATCACCGCGTCGATGCCCCAGTTGTCCATTTCGAGCGGCATCGTGCTCAGCGTGCAGACGGCGTCAACGATCACGAGCGCGCCGGCTTCCTTCGCGAGCGCGACGATGTCTTTCAGATGATGGTTCCACACGGTGTTCGAAGTCTCGCCCTGCACGACCGTGACGACCTCGGGACGCTCGCGGCGCAGCGCGTCGGCGACCAGATCGAGACTCGCGACCGTGCGGTCCGCGACTTCGAGCGTGGTCACCTTCGCGCCGACGCGCCGGCCCATTTCGCCCATGCGGTCGCTGAAGAAGCCGTTCTTGATGCACAGCATGCGCGTGCCTTCCCACGCGAGATTGCAGATCGCCATCTCCATCGCGCCCGATCCCGGTCCTGCCACGCCGAGCACCCACTTCGACTGCGTCTGGAACACGTAGCGCGCCATCGTCTTCACCTGGTTCACCACCTTCGCCATCGTGCCGCCCAGATGGTTGATCACGATCGCATTGGCCTTCGCGACCGCGGCGGGAATCGGCACCGGGCCGGCGCCCATCATCAGCAGCGGTTCTTCGGGAAGGATGGCGTCGAGCGATTCGACAACCGGACAGGGGACGGACGAAGCAACGGTAGTAGAGGTTGAAGTCGGCATGATCGGTGTGTGAATGTGAAGCGCAAAGGAACGAACGGCCTCGCCGCAGATACGCTGCTCGAGGCCGTTCGTCCGATCATTCACCGAACCGCGCGATTGCGCAAGTTTTTTGGCCAGGGTCGCGGGCCGCAGGCGCGACCGATACACCCTCGCCAATCACTTCATCACCTTGCTCTTGTCGAGCTTGCTGCCGGTCGCCGCGTTGTAGCGCTCGACATACTCCTCGATCAGCCTGCGCATCGCCCGACCGATCTTGCGATAGTCGGACTCGTTCAGATTGGCGAGCGACACGCGCCCCGACGGGTGCTGGGTGCCGAAGCCGCGGCCTGGCAGCAGCACCACGCGCGCCTCGCGCGCGAGCCGGAACAGCAGCTCGGACGGCTCGGTGTTCTTCAGCAGCCAGTCGACGAACTCGCGCCCGTAGGCTCTTTCACCGAGGACCTGGTTCGGGTCGTCGTCCTCGAATGCGATGCCCACTTCCTCGTACAGCGCCTGCTTGCGCTTGCGGATCAGGCGCTTCAGCGCGTTCTTGTACGCGTCGGGCGTGTCCATCAAGGAGAACAGCGAGAACAGCACCATCTGCACCTGCTGCGGCGTCGACAACCCGGCCGTGTGATTGAGCGCGACGGTGCGGCTGTCGGCCACGAGCCGGTCGATGAACTTCAGCTTGTCGGGCTCGGTCGTGATCGACTCGTAGCGACGATGCAGCTCCTTCTTCACGTCGGCCGGCAGTTTGCCGATCAGCTTGTCGAGCACGTTGTCGCGATGCGTGGCCACCGCGCCGAGACGCCAGCCGGTCGCGCCGAAATACTTCGAGTACGAGTAGACGAGGATCGTGTTCTTCGGCGCGAGCGCGAACAGCGACACGAAGTTGTCGGCGAACGTGCCGTATACGTCGTCGGTCAGCAGGATCAGATCGGGCCGTTCCTTGACGATGTCCGCGACGTGCTCGAGGCTCGCGTCGTCGATCTTCACCGACGGCGGATTGCTCGGATTGACGAGGAAGAACGCCTTCACTTTCGGATCGCGCAGCTTGTCGAGCTCCTGCTTCGAGTACTGCCAGCCGTGCGCGACGTCGGCATTGATATGCACGACTTTCAGCTGATAGTCGTTCAGCGCCGGGATCTCGATGTAGGGCGTAAAGATCGGCATGCCGAGCGCGATCGAGTCGCCCGCCTTGATCAGATGGTTCTCGCGCATCGTGTTGAAGATGTAGGTCATCGCCGCGGTGCCGCCTTCTACAGCGAAGATGTCGAACTCGCCGATGAACGGATGCTTGCCGATCATCTCGCGGCGCAGATACTGGCCGACGATGATTTCCGACAGCTTCAGCATGCGGTCGGGCACCGGGTAGTTCGACGCGAGAATGCCCTCGCACATCTCATACAGAAAGTCGGTCCCGGACAGCCCGAGCTGATCGCGCACGTACGACACCGCGCCGCGCAGAAAGTCGATGCCGGGCACGCCGCGGTTCTCGCGTATGAACAGGTCGAAGCGCTCCGCGAGTCCGTCGCGGCGCGGAAAACCGCCGACGCCTTCGGGCATGTACGCGAACGAGCGCTCGGACTCGCGCATCGCGAACAGGCCGAGCTGCCAGAAGCCGTGGCGAGGGATCGTCGCGAGAAAGTTCGGATTGCCACGGCCGGCGTTGAGCATCGCGATGTTGGCGGCCCGCTCGACCGCGCCGCCGCCGGCGGCCTTGATCAGTTCGTCCTTCAGTTCGAACGGGCTCAGCGCGGCAAGACCCGCGTCGACGCCCGAGCGTTTCTTATCGCCCTTCTCTTTAGCCATGATGCGTTCTCCGGTGAAGAGGTGAAACACGCCGGCGTGGCGAGGGGTCCCGGTTGCGGCCGGCTACAGGGATCGATACGCAACGGCTTTCGATAACCGTGCGATCAACGACGGGTGAGCGCTACACGAGCCCGACCACCAGCGGCCCGAGCAGTGTCAGCGCGACGTTCGCGATCGCATAGGTGATCGCGAACGGCACGGTCGGCACCGCGCTTTCGGCCTTATCGAGCACGCCGCCGAACGCCGGGTTGGCGCTGCGCGAACCGGACAGCGCGCCGGCCAGAATCGCCGCGTTGTTGTAGCGCAGCACGTAACGGCCGAACAGCATCGTCAGCAGCAGCGGAAACAGCGTGACGAACACGCCGAGCAGGAAGATGGTCACGCCGCTTTGCTTGACCGTGACGACCGCCTGCAGGCCCGAGTTCAGACCGACCACCGCGACGAACGCGGCGAGCCCGAAGTCCTTCAGCAATTGCGAGGCGGCCGATGGCATCACGCCGTACATCGGATGCTTGCCGCGCATCCAGCCGAACAGCAGGCCCGCCAGCAGGCAGCCGCCGCCCGAGCCGAGCGTGAGCGGCACGCCGCCCACGTTGACGACGATCAGCCCGATCAGCAGACCGATCACGAGGCCGACGCCCATGTAGATGAAATCGGTCTTGTTGCTGTACGGCAGCTCGTAGCCGGCAGCTTCGACCGCGCGCTTGGTATCTTTTGGCGAGCCGTAGAAGGTGATCACGTCGCCGTGCTGCAGCTCGGTTTCGGGCAACACCGGCAGCGGCTGCCCGACGCGCGTGATGCCCTGAACGTAGACGCCGTGCCGCATGTCGCGATCGATCATCTGGCGCGCGGCCGCGATCGTCGTGTGATTCATGCCCTTGCGCGTGAACACGCCTTCGCGCGTCTGCATCACGACGCCGATGTCCTCGGCGTCGCCGACCTCGTTGCCTTTCGCGCCGAACGCGACGACCGCCTCCCGGCGGCCCACGACGAGCACGATGTCGTCCGGTTGCAGCACGAAGTCGGGCTTCGGCTCGATCTGCTGGTTACCGCGCTTGACGCGCTCGATCGTCAGACCTTCGCCGTGCAGCGACTCGACCGCCTGCACGCTCTTGCCGGCGCTGAAGTCGATCCGGTATGCGCGCCCGACCAGTTCAGGCAGCGCCGCCACCTGCCCCGGTCCGCGCGTCGGCGCGCCCGACGACAGTTCGCGCTCCGCCTCGATCGACGCTTCGCGCAAGCCCTGGCCCATGAACTTCGGCAGGATGTTCACGCACACGATGATCGCGCCGAGCGAACCGAACACGTAGGTGACCGCGTACGCGATCGCGACGTCCGATTGCAGTGATCTAACCTGATCGGCGGGCAGGCCGAGCCGCGCGATCGCGTCGCCCGCGGTGCCGATGATCGCCGACTGCGTGAGCGCGCCGCCCGCGAGTCCGGCCGCGAGCCCCTTGTTCAGATGGAACAGCTTCGCGCACACGACCACCGTGATCAGCGCGGTGACCGCGAGAAACACGGCCATCGCGATCTCGCGCAGCGTCTTGCGGTTCAGCGAGTTGAAGAAGCCGGGCCCGGAGTCGTAGCCGACCGCGTAGATGAACACCGCGAACATCACCGCCTTCACGCCGTTGTCGACCGTCACGCCCGCCTGGCTGATCGCGACCGCCGCGAGCAGCGAGCCGCCCACGCCGCCGAGCTGGAACTTGCCGAAGTTGATCTGCCCGATGAAATAGCCGACCGCGAGTGACAGGAACAGCGCCATCTCCGGTGACTTGTGAAAGATGTTGTGTAGCCAGTCCATCGCGCCCTCGCTGAGTAGTTGTCGGGTTCGTTGGCGATACCCGGCACGGGTACGGCGCGCACCTGTGCGGCGCGAGCGCCTGATTTGCCGCGAACTGCGAAACGCCGCGCGGCATGCGGCTTCGGCAAGTCCGGCTAGCCGAGCTTGCCGGCGAGGCCCACCACCACGGGCCCCATCAAAGGCAACAGGATGTTGGAGAGCGCATAGGTGATCGTGTAGCCGATCACCGGCGTCGAATTGCCGGCCACGCCGACGAGCGCGCTGATGGCCGGCGTACTGCACTGCTGGCCCGCGATCGCGCCGAGCAGCATCGGCGCTTCGAGCTTCAACAGCGCATGGCCGACCCATAGCGACAGCACGCCCGGCACCAACACCATCAGGATGCCGGCGAGCGGCAGCGCGAGCCCGTACTCGCGCACGAGCTTGATCGCGTCGGGACCGGCCGACAGCCCGACCGCGGCGATGAACGTCGCGAGTCCGAAGTCCTTGAGGATCTGCGCGGCCGCCGACGGCAGCGAGCCGACCAGCGGATGGCGCGAGCGGACCCAGCCGAACAGCAGCCCCGACAGCAGACAGCCGCCGCCTGTGCCGAGCGCGAGCGTCACGCCGCCGATCGTGCCGCGGAGCCGCCCGATCGCCATACCGACCAGCACGCCGAGGCCGAGATAGACGAAGTCGGTCTTTTCGGTCGGCGGCAATACATAGCCGAGCCGCTTCGCGCCGCGTTCGACGTCGGCTTTCGCGCCGACCAGCGTCAGCACGTCGCCGCGATGCAGATCGGTGCCGGGCAGCGCGGGAATCGTCGATTCGAGCCGCGTGATCGCGGCGATATAAACGCCGCGCGCGTTTTCCGGCTTGGCCTGCGCGCGCAGTTGCGCGACCGTCATCCCATCGACGTCGGGCCGCGTCAGCACCACGTTGAGCCGTTGCGCGAACACCTGGCCGAAATCGGCGCCCAGCACCTCTTCACCGAGGCCAGCCGACGCCGCGACGACCGCCGCGCGCCGTCCGGCGACGAGCACGACATCGCCGGCCGCGAGCCGCGTCTCCATGGCGACCGGCAGGTCCCCGCCGTGGCGCTCGATCTGCTCGACGGTCAGGTTGTAGCCGTATTGCTCCTCGAGCGCGCGCACCGTGATGCCGGCGGCTTTGCCGATTCGAAACGCGCGGCCGACGAGCGCCGGCGCGGCCGCGCTCTGTCCTTCGCTGAACGCGCCCTCGCCGCCGAGCTTGCGCCACACGCGCTCGGCTTCTTCGCGCAGATTGACGCGCAGCAGCAGCGGCGCGAACTGACTCGTAAACAACACGATCGTGACCAGGCCGAACAGGTAGCTGACGCTGTAAGCGGTCACGATATTGGCCTGCAGACGCTGGGTTGCCGCGTCGCCGAGACCGAGCTTCGCGATCGCCTCGGACGCGGTGCCGATCACCGCCGACTCGGTCGCCGCGCCCGCGAGCAGTCCAGACGCGGTGCCGACGTCGAGCCGCAGCACGCTGACCGCGATCATGATCAGCACCAGCACCGAGACGATTTCGATCAGCGACAGCAGCCCATAGCGCCAGCCGCGCCCGATGTTCGCGAAGAACTGCGGCCCGCCGGTGAAGCCGAGCGCGAAGATGAACAGCGCAAACGCGATGTTCTTCAGGTCGGGCGCGATGCGCGCACCGCTCTGCCCGAGCACGAGCGCGACGATCAGCGTGCCGCACACGCCGCCGAGCTGAATCGGTCCGATATGAAACGAGCCAATGAAATAGCCAATGGCGAGACATGCGAATAGTGCGATTTCGGGTTGCGATCTCAGCAATTCACCGATCATGTTGGCTCGCCGATTTACAGTTGATTAACGAAAAACGGAACACCAACCGTTTGAAAACCGAATCAAACCGTCTGACAAAGGTGACGCGATGGTGACGTCGCGCGGGCAACGGGCGCGATGCACGACACCTCAAAGAACGCTGCGACGACAGGAGAACCACGCAATGGATGCCGCAAGCGCCGCACAGCGGGCACCGGCGCGCCTGGACGAACGCACCGCCTGGCAATGCCGGCGGTGAAACGATTTCCCGAACGCCCGACAGTTACTCTTTCATCGCGAAGTCGCCTAACATCGTGAAAAGATAATCTGCTGTTTGGCCAGTTTCTTGCCGCATGTTTGTACATGCTTTGTTCGGAATGCTGGTTATTTGATATTGCAGTTCGCCAGCCCTGTCAACGTTATTTTTTACGAATAACCGACTTCGCAAATCACGTCTAAAGCACGCTTCTTCGGAGCCTCATATGCGCACGATCCTGTTCAGCAGTCGTCAATACGACGTCGATACTTTCACCGAAGCCAATGCCGCGCATGGCTATGAACTGCATTTCCAGGAATCCCCACTCGACAGCGAGACCGCGATCCTCGCGCATGGCTACGACGTGGTCTGCCCGTTCGTCAACGACAACGTCGACGCCGCCACGCTCGAACGGCTTCATGCGGGCGGCACGCGCATGATCGCGCTGCGCTCGGCGGGCTTCAATCACGTCGACCTCGCGGCGGCCGAGCGGCTCGGCCTGCCGGTCGCGCGCGTGCCGGCCTATTCGCCGTATGCGGTCGCCGAGCACGCGGTCGGGCTGATTCTCGCGCTGAACCGGCGCCTGCCACGCGCTGTCGCGCGCACGCGCGAAGGCGACTTCTCGCTGCATGGGCTGCTCGGCTTCGACCTGCACGGCAAGACGGTCGGCGTGATCGGCACCGGCATCATCGGCCGGGTATTCGGGCGCATCATGGCGGGTTTCGGCATGCAGGTGCTCGCCTACGACCCGGGGCCGCACGCCGACGAACTGATCGCGCTCGGCGCGCGCTACGTGCCGCTCGATACCTTGCTCGCCGAATCGGACATCGTCAGTCTGCATTGCCCGCTGCTGCCCGACACCTATCATCTGATCAACCGCGCCGCGCTCGCGAAGATGAAACGCGGCGCGATGCTGATCAACACCGGGCGCGGCGGGCTCGTCGAGGCGAACGCCCTGATCGGCGCGTTGAAGGACGGCCAGCTAGGCCATCTCGGGCTCGATGTGTACGAGGAAGAAGGCGGCATCTTCTTCGAGGATCATTCGAATCTGCCGCTGCAAGATGACGTGCTCGCGCGTCTGTTGATGTTCCCGAACGTGATCGTCACCGCGCATCAGGCGTTCTTCACGCGCGAGGCGATGACCGAGATCGCGCAGACCACGCTCGCGAACATCGCGGCGTGGCAGGCGGGCACGCCGCGCAACGTCGTGCAGGCGGGGTAGCGGTGATAACCGGGGCCTATGCGAGTTGCCGAGGACCGCGAAAGTCAGACGTCGCTGTCGCCCAGTTGGGTCGCGCGAATCTCGGTGCGGGCATCATCGGCCGCGCCGCACAGCTCACGCAGCAATGCCGCCTCGCGCTCGTGCACTTCGACCGGACACCAGCGCGCGCCCGCCTCGGCCAGATAGCGCGCGCGATGCTGGCCGTTGCGAAACGCCACCACCCCCTCGCGCTCGATGCCGATCCAGCCGAGCAGTCCCGGCGCGCGTCGGGTGGAGATCGTCACGTAAGGCATCTGCGGAATGCGCGCGCTGTCGGGATCGAGAAACTCACGAATGCCGCGGACCTTGCCCGCGTGCCATTCGGCGACCGGCTTCAGCACGTAATCGGTGTTGTCGCGATTCGCACACACGAGCAGCTTGCGCAGATCGACGAGCACCACCTGATGACGCGTGCCGTCAGTCACGAAGACGCGCTTCAGACGCACATGGTCGTACCACGAATGCTCGCGCAACGGCACGATCCAGACCGTTTCGGCGCTGGTCGGTGCGGAGGCCGGGGATGAATTGGGCAAAGGCAGGGACAAAGGCACACTCGGCAAGCTGGCGGCAGGACGCCAGCGCATTAATAGAGCGCTCACGCTACGAGCCGGATGTGACGAAAACATGACGGCCTACCGGATTAATTGCGCTGCATGAGCGGTTGGCAACACCGCCCGATCAGGAGGCGAATACGGCGCTTCAGATACCCTTCAGGTACACATAACGATGATAGCCACCGAACATTTCAATAGCCACGTGCGAATCGAGTCGCATGACGTCAACGGCGTCGCGACGATCGTGCTGGACAGGCCCGCGCGGCGCAACGCGGTCGACCGGCAGGTGGCCGACGCATTGAGCGCCGCGTTCAGCCGCTTCGAGGCCGCGCCCGCATGGCGCGCGGCCGTGCTGTTCGGGGCGGGCGGCACGTTTTGCGCGGGCGCCGACCTGAGCGCGCTCACCGACGACACGCGCCGCAACGAACTGCACGCCGACGGCAGCGGCCCGGGTCCGATGGGACCGACACGCACACGCTTCAGCAAGCCGGTGATCGCCGCGATCGCCGGCTACGCGGTCGCGGGTGGACTCGAGCTTGCCGCGATGTGCGATCTGCGCGTCGTCGAGGAAGACGCGGTGCTTGGGGTGTTCTGCCGGCGCGTCGGCATTCCGCTGATCGACGGCGGCACGATCCGGCTGCCGCGGCTGATCGGTTTGTCGCGCGCGCTCGATCTGATCCTGACCGGCCGCGCGGTCGATGCGCGCGAGGCCCTCGCGTTCGGGCTCGCCAATCGCGTGGTGCCGAAGGGCCAAGCGCGCGCGGCCGCCGAGCAACTGGCCGCGGAGCTCGCGGCGTTTCCGCAGGCGGCGCTGCTCGCCGATCGCCGCTCCGTGCTCGAGAACAGCACGCTTGAAGATCTCGCCGAGGCGTTGCGGCGCGAAGGCGCGGGCGGCTACGCGGCGGTCTTCGCCGAGGGCGTGGCGGGCGCGGCGCGCTTTGCGTCGGGCGCGGGCCGTCATGGCGACAGGTTCGACGCGGATCAGCCGGCGCCGCCCAATCGTTGAGACATGCTTACCTGAATCGAAGAGAGGAACTGCGATGGCTACGATCTACCGGGAAATCGCCGTGGAAACCGCCGCGGCCGATGCATGGGCCGCGCTGCGCGATCCCGCCGACGTCGCCCGCGCGTTCGCGGGCGTGCTGACCGAGGCGCGCATGGAAGGCGAGCTGCGCTGGGTCACGTTCGCCGACGGCACCGTGGTCGAGGAACGCGTGATCGCCGTCGACGATGCGCACCTGCGGCTCGCCTACTCGGTGGGCGGCGGACGCTTCGAGCATCATCACTCGACGTTGCAGGTCGTCGCCGAGACGCCCACGCGTTGCCGCGTGATCTGGATCAGCGACTTCAAGCCCGACGAGCGCGCAACCGTGGTCGAAATGCTGGTAGATGCGGGCTGCGCGGCGCTGCAGCGCAACCTGGCGCGACACTGAGCGCCGCTTTCCATAAAAACAACAGCCGCCCTGACGGCCTGCAAGGCAGATTTGACTTAGGTAGAATCCCCTACTGTTTTCCCCTATCCGGCGACAGCGTTTCCGCCTTCCGAAACGCCCGCCCGGCGCCTGTTTTTCGCGCCGCTTCGCGCGCCACACCCCCCATCATCGCCATGCCTTTGCCTCTGCTTGCCCTTGCCGTTGCCGCGTTTGGAATCGGTACCACCGAGTTCGTCATCATGGGGCTGTTGCCCGACGTCGCGCGCGATCTGTCCGTGTCGATTCCGGCGGCAGGCATGCTGGTGTCCGCGTATGCGCTCGGCGTGACGATCGGCGCGCCGATCGTCGCGATCGCGGTCGCCAACATGCCGCGCAAGAAGGCGCTGATGAGCCTGATCGGGGTGTTCATCGTCGGCAATCTGCTGTGCGCGATCGCGCCGGGTTACGCGGTGTTGATGGCCGCGCGCATCGTCACCGCGTTCTGCCACGGCGCGTTTTTCGGCATCGGCTCGGTGGTCGCGGCCGGCCTCGTCGCGCCGAATCGCCGCGCGCAGGCGATCGCGCTGATGTTCACCGGCCTCACGCTCGCCAATGTGCTCGGCGTGCCGCTCGGCACCGCGCTCGGCCAGGCGGTCGGCTGGCGCGCCACATTCTGGGCCGTGACCGGCATCGGCGTGCTGGCGGCGGCCGCGCTCGCGGTGTGCCTGCCCGCGAAGATCGAGATGCACAAGGCGAGCCTCGTGCGCGAGTTCAGCGTGCTGAAGAACCCACAGGTGCTGATGGTGCTCGGCATCAGCGTGCTTGCGTCGGCGAGCCTGTTTTCGACCTTTACCTACATCACGCCGATTCTCGAGGACGTGACCGGCTTCACGCCGCACGCGGTCACGCTGGTGCTGCTGCTGTTCGGCCTCGGTCTGACGGTCGGCAGCACGCTCGGCGGCAAGCTCGCGGACTGGCGGCTGATGCCGTCGCTGGTCGCGTTCCTGATGGGGATCGTCGTGATTCTGTGCGTGTTCGCGGGCACGATGCACGCGCGCATTCCGGCGATGCTGACCGTATTCGTGTGGGGTGTGCTCGCATTCGCGATCGTGCCGCCGCTGCAGATGCTGATCGTCGATCGCGCGAGTCATGCGCCGAATCTTGCATCGACGCTGAATCAGGGCGCGTTCAACCTCGGCAACGCGACCGGCGCGTGGCTCGGCGGCATGGCGATCGGCGCGGGCGCGCCACTGACGACGCTGCCGTGGGTCGGTGTCGCGACCGCGCTGGGTGCGCTGTTGCTGACGTTGTGGTCGGTGTCGATCGAGCGGCGGGTGGCGGTGGCGGGGTAATGCCGGTTCAGGCGCCGCGAGGTGCCTAACGTTCCCGCCCGTAGTAGCATCCCCGCCGATGAAAGTCATCCTCACCCGCGATTTCCTCGCGCTCATCCTGAGCGTCGCCGTCGTCGGACTCGGCAGCGGCGCCACCCTTCCCCTCACCGCCCTCGCGCTCGCTCAAGCCGGTTACGGCACCGACGTGGTCGGCCTGTTGACCGCCGCGCAGGCGGGCGGCGGTCTCGCCGTGGTGCCGCTCGCCGGCTGGATCGCGGCGCGCTTCGGCGGCCGTCAGGTGATCGTCGGCGCGGTGCTGGTGGTGGCCTGCGCGACCGCGCTGATGCAGCTCACCGCGAACCTGTGGCTATGGGCGCTGCTGCGCGTGCTGTGCGGCGCGGCGCTGATGCTGCTGTTCACGATCGGCGAAGCGTGGGTCAACCAGCTCGCCGACGATGCGTCGCGCGGCCGCGTGATCGCGATCTACGCGACCAACTTCACGCTGTTCCAGATGTCGGGGCCGGTGCTGGTGAGCCAGATCGCGGGCTTCACGCAGGGACGCTTTCTGCTGTGCGGCGCGATCTTCCTGCTCGCGCTGCCGCTGCTCGCGGCGATCCGCGCCACGCCGCATGCATCGAGCGAAGAACACGCCGAGCATGGCGGCTGGCGTCGCGTACTGCCGCGCATGCCCGCGCTCGTGATCGGCACCGGCTTCTTCGCTATGTTCGACACGATCGCGCTATCGCTGCTGCCGCTGTTCGCGATGTCGCATGGCATTTCGAGCGAAGTGGCCGTGCTGTTCGCGTCCGCGCTGCTGCTCGGGGACACGACGATGCAGTTTCCGATCGGCTGGCTCGCCGACCGGCTCGGTCGCGAACGGGTGCATATCGGCTGCGGCATCGTGGTCGTCGCGTTGTTGCCGCTGCTGCCGTGGGCAGTCGGCTCGCCGTGGCTGCGCTGGCCGCTGTTGTACGTGCTCGGCGCGGCCGCGGGCGCGATCTACACGCTGTCGCTGGTGGCCTGCGGCGAACGCTTTCGCGGTGTCGCGCTGGTGTCGGCGAGTTCGCTGGTCGGCGCGTCGTGGAGCGCGGCGAGCTTCGGCGGCCCGCTCGTCGCCGGCGCGTTGATGAAAACGGTCGGCCACGATGCGGTGATCGGCGTGCTGTTGTGCGCGGCGCTCGCGTTTCTGGTGACGGCGTGGTGGGAGCGTCGGCGGATCACGCTGCGGGCGGCGAGTTGACGATTAGACGCTAGTTGCTGGCTTTTACGATCTATACGCCGGGTGATAATCTTCAACCCACGTTGCGCGGGCACTCGACACGGCCCATATTTGGTGGTGCCACCGCAAGCAACGGGGAGTCCGCCATGGTCTCGATGCGCTTGTTGCTCCGTGCCAGCCTGTTGGGCACGGCGATCGCGGTAGCCGCGATCGTCGCCACAAACTGTGGAGGCGGCGGAGGCGGAAACAGCACTGCCCCGACGGGCACGAGCGCCGGCGGCAGCGCCTCATCCGGCGCATCGACCCCAGCCGCGGCAAGCGGCGGCAGCAGCACCACCACCGGTGGCACCACGAGCGGCGGCACCGGCACCTCGGGCAGCGGCTCGGGCACGTCGATGGGCGGTACATCGACGGCAGCCGTGCAGGACGTGCTCACATATCACAACGACATTGCGCGCACCGGCCAGAACCTCGGCGAAACCACGCTGACACCCGCCAACGTGACGGCCGCGAAGTTCGGCAAGGTCGGCTTCTTTAGTGTCGACGGCAAGGTCGACGCGCAGCCGCTATTCGTCGCTTCGCTGGCGATCGCAGGCGGCACGCACAACGTGCTGTACGTCGCGACCGAGAACGACACCGTGTACGCATTCGATGCCGACACCGGCGCGACCCTGTGGCAGGTGCGCACACTCGGCAGCGGCGAAACTCCGAGCGACGATCTCGGCTGCGGCCAGATCGTGAACACGATCGGCATCACCTCGACACCGGTGATCGACCGTTCGCGCGGCACGCACGGCACGATCTATGTCGTCGCGATGTCGAAGGGCGCGGCCGGCGGCTACCATCATCGCATTCACGCGCTCGACCTCGCGACCGGCGCCGAACTGCTGAACGGTCCCACCGAAGTCGCCGTCGCCTCTTACCCGGGCACTGGCGCGGGCAATACGAACGGCGTCCTGCCGTTCACCACGTCGTTGTACGCGGAGCGCGCGGGGCTGCTATTGCTCGGCAGCACGCTTTACACGTCATGGACCTCGCACTGCGACCACGGCGGCTATACCGGCTGGATCATGGGCTACGGCGCCGACACGTTGCAGCAGACCACCGTGCTCAACGTGACGCCTAACGGCATCGGCGGCGCGATCTGGATGAGTGGCGCGGGACCGGCGTCGGACGGCTCGTCGATCTATCTGCTCGATGCGAACGGCACCTTCGAAACGACGATGACCTCGAGCGGCTTTCCGGCCAACAACGACTTCGGCAATACGTTCCTGAAGCTAGGCACGTCGGGCGGCCTGTCGGTCGCGGACTACTTCGCGATGACGAACCTCGTGCAGGAGTCCAACGACGACATCGACCTCGGCTCCGGCGGCGCACTGGTGCTGCCGGACCTGACCGACGCGAACGGCGTCGTGCAGCATCTGACGCTCGGCGCGGGCAAGGACAGCACCATCTACGTGCTGAATCGCGATTCGATGGGCAAGTTCAACCCGACGACCGACAACATCTATCAGGAGATTCCCGCGCAACTGGCCGGAGGCGAGTTCGGCATGCCCGCCTATTTCAACGGGCGCGTGTATTTCGGCTCGGTCGGCGATCATCTGAAGGCATTCACCGTGACCAATGCGAAGCTGTCGATCACCCCAACCGCGCAAAGCGCGATGACGTTCGCCTATCCCGGCACGACGCCGAGCATCTCGGCGAATGGCACGACGAATGGCATCGTATGGGCCGCCGAAAACGGCAACGTCGCGGCACTGCATGCGTTCGACCCGGTCACGCTCAACGAGCTTTACAACAGCAACCAGATGGGCACGCGCGATCAATTCGGCACCGGCAACAAGTTCATCACACCGATGATCGCGAACGGCAAGGTGTATGTCGGCACGACGAACGGCGTGGCCGTGTTCGGCTTGCTGGGTGGGTGAAGCGGACGACGCGCCGAGTCATTGCGACATGGCGCGCCCACGGTCTCGCACAAACGACGAGGGCCGGCATTCGTTGCCGGCCCTCGTTCTTCGTGACTGCCGCGCGCTCACTCTCGCGCCGGCAGAATCTCTCCGGCACACGCGCCGAACCCGACGCGATACCCGTCGCCCTGGCACCAGCCGACCAGCGTCAATTCATCGCCGTCCTCGATGAACGTGCGCGTACCGCCCTCCTGCAGCTCCAGCGGCTTCTTGCCGTTCCACGTCAGTTCGAGCAGGCTGCCGTACGAATCCTCGGTCGGCCCGCTGATCGTCCCCGAGCCCATCAGGTCGCCCACCCGCGTATTGCAGCCTGCCACCGTGTGATGCGCGAGCTGCTGCGCCATCGTCCAGTACATGAATTTGAAGTTGGTCCGCGCGATCGTGCTCGCTTGCCGCGCGCGTGGCGCGCGCAAGCTCACTTCGAGGTGAATGTCGAACGCATGCTTTCCTCGATGCCGCAGGTACGCGAGCGGCTCCGGCTCCTGCACCGGCTGCGCGACGCGGAATGGTTCGAGCGCATCGAGCGTGACGACCCACGGCGAAATCGTCGTCGCGAAGGTCTTCGCGTTGAACGGACCGAGCGGCACGTATTCCCATTGCTGGATGTCGCGCGCGCTCCAGTCGTTGAGCAGCACCATGCCGAAGATGTGCGCTTCCGCGTCCTCGCACGCGATCGGCTCGCCCAGCGCATTGCCGCCGCCGATAATGAAACCCGTCTCCAGTTCGATATCGAGTTTGCGGCACGCGCCGAACACCGGCCGCTCCTGATCCGGCAGCTTGAGCTGACCATTCGGACGACGCACCGGCGTGCCGCTCACGACCACCGACGACGCCCGTCCGTTGTAGCCGATCGGCATCTCCGACCAGTTCGGCAGCAGCGCATTCTTCGGATCGCGGAACATCGAGCCGACATTGGTCGCGTGTTCCTTCGATGAATAGAAATCCGTGTAGCCCGGAATCTGCACCGGCAGATGCAGACGCGCATCGGCCTGACTCACCAGCACCTTCGCGCGCAACGCGGTATCGTCGCGCAGCGTCGCGGTGTCGCGCGCGAGCAGTTGGCTCAGCTGGATTCGAACGCTGCGCCATGCGTCGCGGCCAAGCGCGATGAAATCGTTCAGCGCATCGCGCGCGAACACGTTCTGCGCCGGCACGCTCAGCAGACCCGCTGCCTGCAGCGCGCCGAGATCGACGATCTGATCGCCGATCGCGACGCCCACGCGCCGCGCGTCGTTGCCACGATCGCTGAAAATGCCGAACGGCAGATTCTGGATCGGGAAGTCGCTAGCCGGATCGTTGGCCGACTCGATCCAGCTCTTGCGCGACGCATCGAGCGTCGCCTTGAGATCGTTCACCGCGTTCATCGTTGCTCCGGATTGAAGTGTTTCTCGAGGCCTTGCCAGCACTCGTAGTAATGCGCCTGCAGTTGCGCGGTTTCGAGCGCGAAGCGCGTCGGCTTGATCAGCGTACGTGTCTCGAACATGAAGGCCATCGTGTCGTCGACCTTCTTCGGCACCGAGGTATCGATATGCGACGCCTTCTCGAACGTGTCCGCGTCCGGGCCGTGGCCCGTCATGCAGTTGTGCAGGCTCGCGCCGCCGGGCAAGAAGCCCTCGGCCTTCGCGTCGTAGACGCCATGCACGAGCCCCATGAACTCGCTCGCGACGTTGCGATGGAACCAGGGTGGGCGGAACGTATCTTCGGCGGCAAGCCAACGCGGCGGGAAGATCACGAAGTCGATCGTATCGACGCCCGGCGTGTCGCTTTGCGATTGCAGCACGAGGAAGATCGACGGGTCCGGATGGTCGAAGCTGATCGAGCCGATCGTGTTGAAGCGGCGCAGGTCGTATTTGTACGGCGCGTAGTTGCCGTGCCAGGCCACGACGTCGAGCGGCGAATGGCCGATGTCCGCGCGCCACAGATTGCCGTTCATCTTCGCGACGAGTTCGAACGCGCCTTCGCGGTCTTCGTACGCGGCGTGCGGCGTCAGGAAATCGCGCGGATTCGCGAGACCGTTGGAGCCGATCGGCCCCAGTTCCGGCAGACGCAGCAGCGCGCCGAAGTTCTCGCAGATATAGCCGCGCGCGCTGCCATCCGGCAGGCTTACCGCGAAGCGCACGCCGCGCGGAATCACCGCGATCTCGAACGGTTCGACAGCGACGCGGCCCATTTCGGTCGCGATATGCAGGCGGCCTTGTTGCGGCACGATCAGCAGTTCGCCGTCGGCGTCGTAGAAGAAACGGTCGTGCATCGAACGGTTGGCTGCGTATAGATGGATCGCGCAACCGTTCATCGCTTCGGCCGAGCCGTTGCCCGCCATCGTCACCCAGCCGTCGATGAAATCGGTCGGCTCGCCCGGCATCGGCAACGGGTCCCAGCGCAGCTGGTTCGGCGGCGTCGGCGGCACCTCAGCGAAGTTCGCGACGAGCCGCTCCGACGGCATCATCGTGAACGGCTTGTGCATCGCCGCCGGGCGAATCCGGTACAGCCACGAACGACGGTTGTGACCGCGTGGCGCCGTAAACGCCGTGCCCGACATCTGCTCGGCATACAAACCATAGGCCGCGCGCTGCGGCGAGTTGCGGCCGGTCGGCAGCGCGCCCGGCAACGCCTCGGTCGCGAATTCGTTGGCGAAACCGGTCTGATAGCCGGGCTCGATTTCAGGTCGCAGGCGTTGGTCGGCCGGCGTACGTGTCGAGGTATCCATACAAGGTTCTCCGCGAGTTGCTCGATTCTTTCCCGGGTGCTACGTGATCTTTGCAGTCAGGCTCAGGCGGGCTCCGCTTCGGACGCGCGCCTGGGTTGCCGCGTTGCGCCCGCGAGCACGACCACCAGCAGCGCCGAGCACAGCACCGGCACCGCCGCCGCATGAAACAGCGCGGCATTCGACCAGTTCAGCGCGATCAGCTGTCCGCCGACGAGCGGCCCGATCACCGAACCGATCCGGCCGATGCCGAGACTCCAGCCGATGCCGGTCGAGCGCAGCGCGGTCGGATAGAAATGCCCGGCGAGCGCATTGACCGCCGGCTGTCCGCCGACCACGCAAAAGCCGCCCGCGAACACGACGACGAGCAGCCACGGCAGCAGATGCGCGACCGCGCCGATCGTGCCGACCGCGACCGTGGCAACCGCGAAGCACGCGAACAGCACGCGCACGAAACCCATGCGCTCGATGAACCAGCCGAGCAGCAGCGTGCCGATCACGCCACCCGTCTGCAGCACCGTGCCGACGATCACCGCCGTGCCCGGCGTGTAGCCGGCTTCGCGCATCACGGTGGGCAGCCAGTTGGACAGGAAGTACAGCACGATCAGGTTCATGAAGCTGATCGCCCACAGGATCAGCGTGACCGGACCGCGTCCCGCGCGGAACAGCTCCGCGACCGGCGCGCCGTCGTTGCGCTTTTCGCTGACGACGAGGCGCGTGTTCGCGTTGATCGGCAAGGCCGGGTCGAACTTCGCCAGCCAGCTCGCTGCGCGCGCACCGCGCCCTTTCAGCACCAGAAACTGCAGCGACTCCGGCAGCCTCGTCAGCATCGCGAACCCGAGCAGCAACGGCACCGCGCCGCCGACCCAGAACACCGCGCGCCAGCCGTAGGCCGGAATCAGCGCGGCGCTGACGAAGCCGCCGAGCGCCGCGCCGAGCGTGAAGCCGCACGACACCAACATCATGCGCTTGACCCGATGCGCGGGCGTCGAGAATTCGCCGACCAGCGCCATCGCGTTCGGCATGATGCAGCCGAGCCCGAGACCGGTGATGAAGCGCAGCGTGATCAGCGCGGGAATCGTCGCGACGAACGGCGTGGCGAGCATCGACAGCGAGAAGAAGAACGTCGCGCCGATCAGCACCGGCCGGCGGCCGATGTGGTCGGCCAGTACCGACAGGCCGAGCGCGCCCAGCAGCATGCCGAACAGGCTCGCGCTAAAGACGGGGCCGAGCGCGGTTTTCGCGACGTGCCATTCGGCGATCACGCTGGGCCCGACATAGCCCATCGCCTGCGCGTCGAAGCCGTCGATTAGCAGACACAGCCCGCACAGCGCGAGCAGCATCGCCTGAAAAGTCGGGCGATGCGTTCCGGCAAGCCCGCGCTCGACTTCGATCATATTGGCGGCGGGTTGGTCAATCATTGGGGCATCCCTCGGACTGGGTGAAATTGCGCTTTACGCATAGTAAAACTAATTACGAATAGTGAAACTAACGTATACCCTTGGAAACGTGCGTGCCAATCTTGTGATTGCGCGCTGAGGCCCGGCCAATAAGCCTTAGGCCAATAACGTTATGAGCATTTTGTTAATCTGCGCAGGGCGCGTACTGCTACCATCAATGGATGCGGCCATCGCGTCGCGCAGCCACGCGCCCGGTGCGCGTTCATCGTCGCCTTTCATTCGCCTTCATGATTTCGCCGACCATCCCCGATCTGATCGCCCGCGCCGCTCATCACCCGTTTCTCGGCGAGCATCTGGCGATGGGACAAGGCGCGCACGCCGGCATCGCGCTCGCGCATTTCGACGGCATCGAGCTCACGAGCGCCTACGAGCCGATCTTCGACATCAGCGTGCACGGGCTCGCGCAGTCGCTGTCATGCGGCGCGGAAGGGGTCGACCGCTTCGGTGACGAGCTCGGCTTTCAGGCGGTCACGCACCGGCTTGGCGCACCGCCGTTCGACGTGTTCGATCCGTTCGACAACATCGCCGACGATCAGCAGCTGGTCGCGCTGGATCGCATGTCGCGCGCGCTGCACGCAATCAACTTCTTCGGGCCGCAGCGGCATGGGCTGCTGTTTCTACGCGTGCACGAGAGGCTGTTGAAGAGCGTGAAGTACGACCACGGCCGGCATTTTTCGAGCGTGCTGACGTCGTTCGATCTGAGTCCGACGCGCATCGTCATCGAGCTGCCGGCGGCGGCGGTCGCACACAAGACGTTTCTGGGCTATCTGACGCGCAGCTATCAGCACTACGGCTTCAAGGTGGCGGGCAATCTGTCGAACGCGGGGCAGATCCTGTCGGTATCGGAAACCGCGCGGCTCGATTTCATCAAGATGGATGCGACGGCCGCATTGCGCGACGCGACCGTGAAGCCGCTCGTCGGCTACGCAGGCCGGCTGCGGGTGCCGCTGATTTTCAATCGCGTGATGGACGAGACGCAGTTCTCCGCGCTACAACAGTACGACGTGCGGTTCGTGCAAGGGCCATTGTTCAACGCGCATTATCACGACCGGGCGGCGTGACACGGCGTGGGCCGGTTGACCCGGGCGCCCCGGCCTTCCCTCAGCCCGGCTCCCCTAGCCGCGCCGCGAGCGCCTTCAGGCGCGGCGCGACGTTCTCGCGAAACACCTCCTCCCCCATCGATGATGCCGGCCCGCTGCAGCTGAGCACGAGCCAGCGGTTTTCGCGCGGCTCGCGAAACGGCACCGCGACCGCGTTCACGTCGTCATGCCACGCGCGAAACGAGTAGCAGCAGCGCTCCGTCGCGAACGCGGCGATCTCCTGTTCGGCTTCGGCGACCAGCATCGCCCCTGCCCTGCCTGCCGCTTTTTTCAGTTCCGCGAGTAACGCGGTACGCGCGTCGAGCGGCTGCACGGCGAGATACGCGCGGCCCATCGAACTCGTCAGCATCGACAGTTTCGAGCCGGATGCGAGGCCGAGCGTCAACGCGGTCTCGCTGCGAATCGTCTCCAGATACACCATGTCGAGCCCATCCCGGCAGCCGAGCGAAACCGCCGCGCCGACCTCGCGCGCGAGGCTGCGCAGGTGCGGGCGCGCGAGTTCGAGCATGTCGCTGCCCGATAGCAGCGCGAAGCCGAGCGACAGCACGCCCGCGTCGAGCGCATATTTGCCGTGTCTTTCGTCGAGCCGCAGATAGCCGAGCACGGTCAGGGTGTAGGCGAGCCGGTTCACGGTTGCCTTCGGCAAACCCGTACGTTCGACGAAATCACGGTTGCCGAGCAACGTATCGCCCGGCTGGAACGCGCGCAACAGGTCCAGCCCGCGGGCGAGGGCGACGACGAATTTGCGTTCGTCGAGCGGAGCGGAGAAAGTGGATGGCAGCGTCATAGGGTGCTACACTCGGGCGTCGTTTGCAAAACATTGTTTCGCAACGCGGAACCCAAGTCAAGCTTGTTCTGAGCGTCAAATCAGGAGATACGTCATGGCCGTAGCCGCGCAGTTTCACTGGGAAGATCCGTTGCTGCTGGATCAGCAGTTGACCGAAGACGAACGCATGGTGCGCGACGCCGCCGCGGCCTACTCGCAGGACAAGCTGCTGCCGCGCGTGCTCGAAGCGTTCCGCCATGAAAAGACCGATGTCGGGATCTTTCGCGAAATGGGCGAACTCGGCCTGCTCGGCCCGACGATTCCCGAACAGTACGGCGGCCCCGGTCTGAACTATGTCGCGTATGGGCTGATCGCGCGTGAAGTCGAACGTGTCGACTCCGGCTATCGCTCGATGATGTCGGTGCAGTCGTCGCTGGTGATGGTGCCGATTTACGAGTTCGGCTCGGACGCGCAGAAGGAAAAATATCTGCCGAAGCTCGCGCGCGGCGAGTGGATCGGCTGCTTCGGCCTGACCGAGCCGAACCACGGCTCCGATCCGGGCAGCATGGTCACGCGCGCGAAGAAGGTCAATGGCGGCTATTCGCTGTCGGGCTCGAAGATGTGGATCACCAATTCGCCGATCGCCGACGTGTTCGTCGTGTGGGCGAAGCTCGAGGAAAACGGCAAGGACCACATCCGCGGCTTTATTCTCGAGAAGGGCTGGAAGGGTCTGTCGGCGCCGGCGATCCACGGCAAGATCGGGCTGCGCGCGTCGATCACCGGTGAAATCGTGCTCGACGATGTGTTCGTGCCGGAAGAGAACATCATGCCGGGCGTCAGCGGCCTGCGCGGTCCGTTCACGTGTCTGAACTCGGCGCGCTACGGCATCGCTTGGGGCGCGCTCGGCGCGGCGGAAGCATGCTGGCACATCGCGCGGCAGTACGTGCTCGATCGCAAGCAGTTCGGCCGGCCGCTTGCCGCGAACCAGTTGATCCAGAAGAAGCTCGCCGATATGCAAACCGAAATCACGCTCGGGCTGCAAGGCGTGCTGCGCCTCGGCCGCATGAAGGACGAAGGCACGGCCGCCACCGAAATCACGTCGATCATGAAGCGCAATTCGTGCGGCAAAGCGCTCGACATCGCCCGCCTCGCGCGCGACATGCTCGGTGGCAACGGTATTTCGGACGAGTTCGGCGTTGCCCGCCATCTGGTGAACCTCGAGGTCGTCAACACCTACGAAGGCACCCACGACGTTCATGCGCTGATCCTCGGCCGTGCGCAGACAGGTATTCAGGCGTTCTTCTGATGCCGATGCTGGCGTTCCGATGGTGCAAAAAAAGCCGGTTCATTCGATCCGGCTTTTCTGTTCGATGCTGCGCACCTTACTGGTTCGGCTGCGGCGTCATGCGCAGGTACGGACGCAGTGCCTTGTAGCCCTTCGGGAATTTCTGCTTGATCAGTTCTTCGTCCTTCAGCGACGGCACGATCACGACGTCATCGCCCTGCTTCCAGTTGCCCGGCGTCGCGACCGAGTGGCTGTCGGTCAGTTGCAGCGAATCGATCACGCGCAGCACTTCGTCGAAATTGCGGCCGGTACTCGCCGGATACGTGATGATCAAACGCACCTTCTTATTCGGATCGGTGACGAACAGCGAACGCACGGTGAACGTTTCGTTCGCGTTCGGATGAATCATGTCGTAAAGCTGGGAGACCTTGCGATCGCCGTCCGCGAGAATCGGAAAACCGACGTTGGCGGCCTGCGTCTCGTTGATGTCCTTGATCCACTCCTTGTGCGACTCCGCGCTGTCTACCGACAACGCGATCGTCTTCACGTTGCGCTTTTCGAACTCGCTTGCAAGCTTCGCGGTCAGGCCCAGCTCGGTCGTGCAGACCGGCGTGAAGTCGGCAGGATGCGAGAACAGCACGCCCCAGCTATTGCCGAGCCAGTCATGAAAACTGATACGGCCAATGCTCGACTCCTGTTCGAAATCCGGCGCAATGTCGCCAAGACGTAGACTCATAGTGCATCTCCTGTGGGTATTCGGAACGTATCCAGATAAGGTCGCGGGCGTGTGCGCGCGACGGCCCGTCAAGATAAAGCATAAGGCCGCGGCGGTACATGGCGAACCAAGATCGCGTCAGTACTTTATGCGTTTTTGTAATTTTCTCCCGTTTGATGGAAACTTTGCGGGACAGATCAACTCAATCCGATACTGGTCTGGAGCAAAGTGCCGTACCTGGTGTCGCCACGCGCTGCCGGGAACGGATCGTGCGTCGGCGGCCTGCAACCGGCACTAGGCTCGCCAGCGACCGTTTCTTTGGTTACGATTTACGCGTAGCGTGAGACAAAGGGAGCTGTCAATGTCGGAAGTCAACAAGGAGAGATTGATGTCGGATATCAAAACCGTCCTCGCGGACGCTGAAGACCTGCTGAAACAGGCCGCGAGCGCTACCGGCGAACGCGCATCCGAACTGCGCGAGACCGCGCTGACGCGCCTGAAGCAGGCGAAAGAAAAAGCAGCCGACGTTCAGGTCGTGGTCGTCGAAAAAGGGAAGAAGGCTGCCCGCGCTACCGACGACTACGTGCACGAACATCCGTGGGCGTCCATCGGCATCGCCGCCGGCATCGGCATGGTGGTCGGTCTGCTGATCAATCGCAAGTAAAGGCCGGTGAGTCCGCCGGAGCAGGCATATCCGGCGCACCGGCGATACGGGCGGACCGGCGCGAGCCTCGCCGGTCCCCTTCTGCTGGCGCGCGTGCGCGCTGGCCAGGCCCTCACGCGCAACGCCCACAGCCATGACGACCGAAACACACTCGCAGCGTGCAGAACACAGCCCGTTGCGCCGTATTCTCAGTTCCGTGTTTGCGATTCTGCAGACGCGGCTCGAACTGGTGGGCATCGAACTCGCCGAGGAAAAAGACCGCCTGCTCGGCGTGCTGTTTCTCGGCCTTGCCGCGATGATGCTCGCCACGATGGCCTTGATCGCGTTGACCGCACTCGTCGCCATTGCCTTCTGGGACACCTACCGATGGCAGGCGCTTGCCGGCATCACCGCGGTCTACGCGATTGCTGGGCTCGCCTGTGCGCTGAAGGCGCGCAGCGGTTTGCGCAATGCGCCGCTGGTATTCGAAGCGACCCTCGCCGAGTTCGAAAAGGATCGCGAAGCGTTTCGCAGCCGCAACTGATGGGCAAGTTTGTCTGCATCCGATCCATCGCCTCACCTCCACTCCCGCCGACACGCCATGAGCCCATCCCGTCCCGATACAGCCTTTCGTAACAAGCGCCATCCGTCGAAGGATCTGAGCGCCCCGCATCTGCGGGCGCTGCGCAAGGAATTGCTGCTCGTGCGCGCGGATGTCGAACGCGTCGAGCTCGCGCAGGCCACCTTCGAACTGCGCCAGGCCGTCACGCATTTCAGCTGGCTCAGGTTCGTGATCCCCGGCTTCGGCGGCGTGCGTGTCGGCAAAGGGGCCAAGGCAAGCGTGCTCAACGCGGGGACGATCGGCGCATTGCTCAAGCAGTACCCGTTCATCAGTTCGGTCGTTTCGCTGCTGCTCGCCAAACCGCTGCGCGCGACGGTCGTCAGGAGCGCGAGGCCCGCGCTCAAGTGGGGCAGCCTTGCGCTCGGCGCGTGGGAAGCGTTCCGGATCTGGCAACAGATGAAGAACGAGTCGGCGGCGGCGCGGGCTGCCGCGGCGGCTTCCGCTACGGCGCAGTCGGCGGCAGAGCAGGCCGATTCGACGAGAAGCGGCTATTGAGGTCCTGGCCGCGGCGAGTGGCTGCGATCTGCGAACTATCGGATGTCTCGCTCGCAAGGCTGCGCGCGTCGGTTTTCAATTCACCCGCTAACCCGTATTCCAGCATTCGCTGCTCGTGGGCGTCGCGCCGCTCGTGTCGTTTCTATTGCCTCGCTGACCTGTCGCGTCCAGCGTGAACGTGCCGCACGGGTCATCGCGCATCGGGCCCGCTTCCGCTGGACCCGCTTCGATCGAATAGCCGCCGTTCGTATCGTCGGCGGGCAGCACGCGCACGCGATACACCGGCGCGCCGAACTGCGGCGCCTGATCGATGCCCGGTGGCAAGGCCGGCACGCCATCGCTCGCCGCGGCCTCGACGAATTGCGCCGCCCGATATAACGCCGACGCCGCGTCGATGCGATGGGTGCGCGCGATGTGGCTTCGATACGAAGGGATCGCAAACGCGGCGAGCGTGGCGGCAATCGCGAGCGCGATCACTAGTTCGAGCAGCGTGAATGCGGATGTGTTGGGCCTTTTCATACGTGTCCAGTGGGTGCGTTCCTCAGAATAGTCTCGCGGCAACGCGCCGCCAATGACGCTCGATCGCGCCATCCTCGGTCACCAGCTCCATCTGCAACCAGACCTGTGACTCGCCGCTCTGCCCGAAGCCGCGCGCGGTGAGCAGATAAGCGCTCGCGTTCGGTCGAGTCGAGAGACGCCAAGGCTCGATCAGGCATTGCGGCGCACGCGATGATCCCGGCCATTGCGGCACAGGCGTGATGGCGCCTGCGTCGAACGCGGCTTCAAGCCTCCATTGAGCCGGCTCGCCGGATGAGAGCGGCCCATTGGGCGCGTCGCCAGGTGCCGATTGCATGTTGCGCGCGCACAAGCTCAGCGCCGAATCGGCCGCGTGGAAAGCCTGCAGATAGTCGCGCGTATTGGTCGCCGCGCGAGCGGCCGCGAGCGATGTTTCGAACCAGATCGCGGACGTGGCGAGCATCATGGCCGAGATCAACAGCACGATAGCTAGCACGACACCGCGTTGATGTGTGCGTCGGACACCGTCCCGACAACTTAGCCTACCTAAGCGTTTCGCTTTTCCACTTGCCCCGCCGCATATGTCGTAGGCGCGGCAGCGTTGCGTTGCTGAGTCACGGTTTGTCACGACGACACCTCCGCGCGATTGCGCAGCGCCACCCTGCGCGAAAACGCCTGTCGAGGCCGCAAGTCGCTGCCGAGCGTACTCACGCCATCGCAGTCGACGTACTTAGAGCGCCGTCCTTGCGGCGCGCCGCGCACCAGCACGCAGACATCCACCGCGACGACGTTCGTCCATTGATCCGCCGCGACGGCCGACGCATTCACAGCATTGGCCGCCCCGCCCAGCCAGTAACGCAACCGCACGCGCTCGACGCCTTCGACCAGCGGCTGCGCGGACCCCGCATTGCCGCTGCCGACGCAGTAAAGCTCCGGCTCGCCGGTCGAGCCGCTGAGGTTGGCGAAGTACCGATTGACCACCGGCGCGCCCTGATCGCCAAGGACTGCATCGCTGCTCTTGACGGCCTGGCCGACACAGTCGGTGATCTGCCCGCTCGACGATGGCCACGTCGATACGACGTCTGCGACGTAACGGATCGCGACGCCATCGGAGCCGGTACTCAACGTGGTGCAAGCGAGGTTGTCGTCGGCGCCGGTCGGGCGACCGCCCGAGCAGCCGAACAGCGCAGGCGCCGCGTTATAGCCAACGACGTCGGCAGGGACGAAGCCGGCCATCTGCAATTGCTGGCCGATCAGCGTCAGCGCGGTCAAGCCGGCTTCGCGAATCCGGGTCGCGTCGCTCGCCTGCACGAACGCGTTGCGCTGCGCCGTGTAAAGAGACACGGCGCCCGCGGTCACGATCAGCCCGAGCGCCATCGCGATCAGGAATTCGACCAGCGTGTGACCGCGTGGGCGATGCGGCCGCTTCATTTCGCGAACGCCAACGCGACACACGACGATCCGGCCGGTGCATCGATGTCGCCGCAAGGCTCCGCCGGCGGCCCGATCCCATCGCCCGCAATGGGCCGATCCCGCACGGACGCCCACGTCACGCGCGCCGACGCGACCGCGCCGCTCTCGCCGATCGATGCGTCGCCTTGCGGCAGTAGAACACTCGCCCACCCGCTTGATTGATCGAGTGCGGCATTGCCCACGGAAGGCGTGCGCGTCGCTTCGGCGATCGAGTCGGCTATCCACGTGGCGCTCTCGCGCAGCGACATCGCGTGCGCTTCACGTGCGGTCCACACCTGAGCCGCGATCAACCCCAGCGCGCTCACCGCGACCAACGCGACCGCCAGCATCACCTCGATCAACGAACTGCCGCCACATGCCGACGCTTGCGCACGCAAACGGATGTGGAATGTGGGCCGTCTCATGACGTCGCTCCGCAAGCGCCTTCTGAGATCCGCGCGCGACCTCCTGCCGCGACACTGATGCAGCGCCGCCACGGGTTTCCCTGCATCGACTTCGATGGGCTGCGCGGCGCGATATCGAAACTTCGAAACGCGCCGATCAGTTGCCCTGCAGGCGGCGTGAACGTCATATCCGTCTGCACGCCGGCGATGCTCACCGCCGCGAGCGCCGGCTGCGCGCGCAACAACGCCGGCTTGCCGCCGCGTTCGGCGAATACGGCCCAACCACAGGCCCAGTCGGCGACGCCGTCGGCGCAGGGTTGGCCCGACGCAAGACAGACGCGCGCGGCATCGACGCGACACACCGTGATGCGCGCGCCGCGCCGCAGCGCCTCGCTGCGCGCGTAGGCGAAGGTGGACAGCAGCGCCTTCGAGCGCGCGTCGACCTGATCTCGCATATGCCATGCGGCGAACGACGGCATCGCCATCACCGCCATCAGCATCACCAGCGCTATCACCGCCAGCGTCTCGACGAGCGTGAAACCGGCGCGCGATGGCCGGCGAGTTCCCTTGATTTTCATCTGCATCCCTGAGCGTTTCGAACGGATGCAGCCAATCTAGCGATTTGCGAGCGCGCCGACCATCGTCCGAATGGCCAGGTGGCATTCAGACGTCAGCGCACGCAACAATGCACGTGACGATCGATCACGAAGGCGGGAGAAGCGATGCGTGAAGAAAAGCGCGAAATGCGCGAGGCGATGGATGCGAATGACCGCAGCTCAGCTGCGGCACGCGCGCGCTCAGCGCTTGCGGGAAGGCTTGGGCGGGGAAGAGGCGCGGCGAAATTCCTCGATCACGTCCTCGAATTCGGAGACGTCTTCGAAGCGCCGGTATACGGAGGCGAAGCGGACGTAAGCGATTGTGTCGAGCGCGCGCAACTCGTTCATCACGAGTTCGCCGAGGCGCTCGCTACGCACCTCGCGCTCGCCGCTGCCGAGCAGCTGATACTCGATGCGGGCGACCGCCGCTTCAATCGCATCCACCGCAACTGGGCGCTTGCGCAGCGCCAGTTGCATGCTCGCGACGATCTTGCGGCGATCGAATTCCGTGCGCGTGCCATCCTTCTTGACGACCGACGGCAACGCCAGCTCGACCCGCTCATACGTCGTGAAACGCTTGTCGCAGGCCGGGCAGCGGCGGCGCCGGCGAATCGTCGCGCCGTCTTCGGATACGCGCGAGTCGACGACCTGCGTATCGGCGTGGCGGCAGAAGGGGCAATGCATGACGGCTTAGCCGTAAACCGGGAAGCGCTGGGTCAGCTCGGCGACTTGCGCGCGCACGCGCTCGATCGTCGCGGCGTCTTCCGGGTTGTCCAGCACGTCGGCGATCAGGTTGCCGACCTGCTCGGCTTCCTTCACGCCGAAGCCGCGCGTGGTCATCGCCGGCGAACCGAGGCGGATGCCCGAGGTCACGAAGGGCTTTTCCGGATCGTTCGGGATCGCGTTCTTGTTGACCGTGATGTGCGCCGCGCCGAGTGCCGCTTCCGCAGCCTTGCCGGTGATCTTCTTCGCACGCAGGTCGACCAGCATCACGTGGCTCTCCGTGCGGCCCGACACGATGCGCAGACCGCGCTTGACCAGCGTTTCAGCGAGCACGCGCGCGTTCTCGACGACCTGCTGCTGATAAGCCTTGAATTCCGGCGACAGCGCTTCCTTGAACGCGACGGCCTTCGCGGCGATCACGTGCATCAGCGGACCGCCCTGTATGCCTGGGAAAATCGCCGAGTTGATCGGCTTCTCGAACTCGGCCTTCATCAGGATCACGCCGCCGCGCGGGCCGCGCAGGCTCTTGTGCGTGGTGGTGGTAACGAAGTCGGCGTGCGGCACGGGGTTCGGATAAACGCCCGCGGCGACGAGACCGGCGTAGTGCGCCATGTCGACCATGAAGTAGGCGCCAACCGACTTCGCGATCTTCGACATGCGTTCGAAATCGATGCGCAGCGCAAACGCGGATGCGCCCGCCACGATCAGCTTCGGCTTGTGTTCCTGGGCGAGCTTTTCAGCAGCGTCGTAGTCGATGTCTTCGGCTTCATTCAGACCGTAGCTGACCACGTTGAACCACTTGCCCGACATGTTGACCGGCGAGCCGTGCGTGAGGTGGCCGCCGTGCGCGAGGCTCATGCCCATGATCGTGTCGCCCGGCTTGAGCATTGCGAAGAACACGCCCTGGTTGGCCTGCGAGCCCGAGTTCGGCTGCACGTTCGCGGCTTCGGCGCCGAACAGCTGCTTCACGCGGTCGATCGCCAGCTGCTCGGCGACGTCGACGTACTCGCAGCCGCCGTAGTAGCGCTTGCCGGGATAGCCTTCGGCGTACTTGTTCGTGAGTTGCGAGCCTTGCGCGGCCATCACGGCCGGGCTCGTGTAGTTTTCCGACGCGATCAGTTCGATGTGCTCTTCCTGACGGCGGTTTTCCTGCTCGATGACCTTCCAGAGTTCAGGATCGACGTTGGCGATGGTGCTTTGGGCTCTGTCAAACATACGGGTTCCGTTGAGTGTTTTCAGGTTGACCGGATCGTGCGCCGAATCCTGCGTAGAGGGTACACAGCGGGGTACGCAGCGCTGTGGGCGGCGAGGCTTGCCCTGACTTGGCGAGTGGAGAGTCGCCGCATACGCGAGGCAGGCCAGCCACCGTCAGCGCAGATTAATGCGCGCGGTTCACGGCTGCCCAGGCGAACGGCAAAACGGCACCCTGCGCTTCACGGTGGGTTGTTCCACCTTGAACCCGATTGGTTGAATCGGCTGAGTCGGACGACTCGGTTCTATCGCCAGTCACGCAGGGTCGAGCGCGTTAGTGTATTGGAAGAGGCCCGAATAGGCAACCGACTTGCGGGCGCTCCGGCGGCTGCTGGCGGGCCCTGCGGACGGTCTGGCGACCCCGCTGCGCAACCATCTGACGAAAGCACCCCGACCGCGCCGCGCACCCGCTGCGCGCCGCCACGGCAGCCGCCGATCCGGCTCGTGCATCCTTGCCGCAGCGCGGCATTGGAAGTAGGCTTGGGGCCTTTGTCTCTTACCGACCAGGGAACTGCAATGATCGTGTTTGTCACAGGAGCGTCGGCCGGCTTCGGCGCTGCCATCGCCCGCTCGTTCGTCAAGGGCGGCCATCGTGTCGTCGCCACTGCACGCCGCAAGGACCGTCTCCAGGCACTCGCCGACGAACTCGGCGACGCGCTGCTGCCGTACGAGCTCGACGTGCGCGACCGCGCCGCCGTCGAAGCCGTGCCGGCCTCGTTGCCGGCCGACTTCGCCGCAATCGACGTGCTCGTCAACAACGCCGGCCTCGCCCTCGGCACCGAGCCGGCGCACAAGGCGAGCCTCGACGAATGGAACACCATGATCGAGACCAATTGCACGGGCCTCGTGCAGGTCACGCATGCGCTGCTGCCCGGCATGGTCGAGCGCAATCGCGGACATATCTTCAATCTTGGTTCGGTGGCGGGCCGCTGGCCGTACGCAGGCGGCAACGTGTATGGCGCGACCAAGGCGTTCGTGCGCCAGTTCAGCCTGAACCTGCGCGCCGACCTCGCCGGCACCGCGCTGCGCGTGACCGACATCGAGCCGGGTCTGTGCGGCGGCACCGAATTCTCGAACGTGCGCTATCGCGGCGACGACGACAAGGCCGCCAAGGTCTACGAAAACGTGCAGCCGCTGACGGCCGAAGACATCGCCGATTCAATCTACTGGATCGCCACGCGCCCGGCTCACGTCAACATCAACACGATCGAGCTGATGCCGGTCGCACAGTCGTTCGCGGGTCTGTCCGTGCATCGTGGCTGAGTTTGAAGGCGGGCGGCGACAGCCGCCCCTTCCATTGGTCGCGCCGCCGCCCGTCACCGTGCTGGCTTTTTCTCGCGGCGCGCCGATATCCCGCTCCCCCAGTCCCGGCGCGGCCGGCCAAGCCGGCCCCCATCGCCGCCGACACCCGCCACGCGCAACTCACACTTCGAAACAGACCCCGGAGTTTGCGTTCCGGTAGAATGCGCCGCATGAATATGTCGACCAGCCAGCCAGGCACGGAAATCGGCTATACGTGGTCCATCCGCGTGTATTACGAGGATACCGACGCCGGCGGCATCGTGTTTTACGCCAATTACCTGAAATTTTTCGAACGGGCTCGCACCGAATGGCTGCGCGCGTGCGGCGTCGACCAGCATCGGCTTGCGGAAGAAAACGACGCGATTTTCATCGTGCGCAGTACCGCGGTCGATTACCGGGCTCCGGCCCGGCTCGACGATCTCGTGAAAATTATCAGCCGTATCGAGCGTCTTGGCCGAGCTTCGGTAGACTTCGTGCAGGAAGCTTGGCGCGAAGGCACGTTGCTTGCCAGCGGGTCGGTCCGGATTGGCTGTGTGGACCGCGCGACGCTGCGGCCAGCCGCGATCCCGCCTTCGGTTCTTGCCGCGCTGCGGCACGGACCGGGCGTCGGCGAGGGCGCGGACTGAACCACGGCGGCATGTCAACGGACGATACCTGCGCCTCGTTGTTACGGGGCCAGTGAACTCATACCGGTCAGGTTGCACAAAGCATGGTTCGGCTTCGATATCGCCGAAGCTTCCGTTTTGCTCACGGCAAGCTTGAAGCGGCTTTGCAGCCGGACGCCCCCTTCCCGGGACGTTAAAACGAACCTTTATGAACACTACACAAGATCTGTCGATCGTTTCACTCGTACTCAACGCGAGCCTGCTGGCCCAGGCCGTCATGGCTCTGCTGCTGTTGCTGTCGCTACTCTCCTGGACTTTCATCTTCCGCAAGTGGTTTGCGATTCGCCGGGCGCGCGCGCAAACTGAACGCTTCGAGCGTGATTTCTGGTCGGGCGGCGACCTGCAGGCGCTGTATCAGAGTGCCGCGAACAACCGCCACAGGATCGGCGCGCTCGAGCGGATTTTCGAGTCCGGCATGCGCGAATTCCTGAAAGGCAAAGAGAAACGCCTGAACGATGCCGGCGCGATCCTCGACGGCGCCCGGCGCGCGATGCGCGCATCGTTCCAGCGCGAAATGGACGTGCTCGAAGCGAACCTCGCGTTCCTCGCGTCGGTCGGTTCGGTCAGCCCGTATATCGGTCTGTTCGGCACGGTGTGGGGGATCATGAATGCGTTCCGCGGCCTCGCCAACGTGCAGCAGGCCACGCTCGCGAACGTCGCGCCGGGCATCGCCGAGGCGCTGACCGCCACCGCGATCGGCCTGTTCGCGGCGATTCCGGCAGTGGTCGCCTACAACCGCTACGCGCACGACATCGACCGTCTGGCGATCCGTTTCGAAACCTTCATCGAAGAGTTCTCGAACATCCTGCAGCGTCAGGCACACTAAGGAGGCCCCGATGGCAGGCTCCCGCTCCTCCAGCATGCGCGGCTCGCGCTCGCGTCGCGCGATGGCCGACATCAACGTCGTGCCGTACATCGACGTGATGCTCGTGCTGCTCGTGATCTTCATGGTCACGGCGCCGCTCGTCGCACCGTCGATCGTCAATCTGCCGACCGTCGGCGGCGCCGCGCCACAGCAGCAGACGCCGCCCGTGATCGTCAACATCCGCGCGGACGGCAACATGAGCGTCAAGTACAAGGACGACTCCGGCACGCAGCAGCAGGAAGACATGACGAAAGCTGGCCTCAAAGGTTTCATCGCCGATCGGGCACAATCGCACCCGGATCAGCCCGTCGTGATCGCCGCCGACAAAACAGTGAAGTACGAAGTCGTGATGAATGTGATGTCCGAGTTGAAGGCTCAGGGCGTCAAGCGCGTTGGATTGCTTGTCAAATCGCAATGATCCGCAAGAACACCGAATATCCGCTTCAGCCACCGCGTGAACGCGGTACCGGGCGAGCTTTTCTGTTCGCGCTGGTGATGCATGCGCTGCTCGGATTCTTTCTTTATCACGGCATCCAGTGGCAAAACAGCACGCCCGAGGGCGAGCAGGCGGAACTGTGGACCGAGGTGCCGGATTCCGCGATCCCGCATCCCGTCGTCACGCCGCCGCCCGCGCCGGTCGCCCCTGCCCCGCCCGTGCGCGACGAGCAGGCCGACATCGCGCTGCAGGAAAAGAAGCGTCAGCAGCAGGAAGCGGCTCGCGCCGCGCAATTGGCCGAACAGCAGCGCCAGTTGAAGCTGAAAGAGCAGCAGGAAGCGGAAGCGAAGCGTCAGCAGCAATTGGCGGCCGAACAGGTGGCCCAACTCGCGGCGCAGAAAGCCGCCAAGCTCAAGCAGCAACAGGCGCAACAGCAACAACAGCAACAGCAGCAGGCCGAGAAGCTCAAGCAGCAGCTCGCCGAGCAGCAGAAGCAGCAGCAACTGAAGGAACAGCAGGAGCAGCAGCAAAAGCAGGCTCAGGCGGAAGCGCAAAAGAAGGCTGAGGCCGAGAAGGCGGCGAAGGCGAAGGCGCAAGCCGAAGCGGCGGCACAAGCGAAGAAGCAGCTCGATGCGGACCGTCGCGCGCGGCTGGCGCAAATGCAGGGTCTGGCTGGCGGCGTCGGCGGCAGCAGTTCGAGCAGCAACGGACTGGGCAAGAGCGGAACGGGTAGCGGCTCCGGGGGCACGGCGGCATCGCCGGGTTACGCGGACAAGGTGCGCCGGCTGGTGCTTCAGCATGTGAACTGGGGTGGCGAAACGGAAGGTCTGGAGACCGTGATCGCCGTGCGCTGTTCGCCGGACGGCAATCAGCTGAGCGCAAACATTACCCACAGCAGCGGCAACGCCGCGTGGGACGCCGCCGCGTTGCGGGCGGTGAAAGCCTCGGATCCGATGCCGCGGGACGTGAATGGCAAGACGCCGGACTACTTCACTATCACGCTGCGGCCGGCGGCTTGATGTGCAGGCTGACAGCCGACTGACATCCAACGCCGCGCCCCACCAGGCCGGCGTTGCGCGGGAACGAAATAGCCGTTTACCGGTCTGTCTGCTGTCTTCGAGTATTAAGTAAAACCGTTTTGAGGAACCCATACAGCATGAGTTTGATGACCAAGCTAGGCCTGCGAACACTCGTGGCAACGTGCCTGATCGCCGTCGGCGGCGCCGCCAACGCACAACTCAACGTCCTCGTGACGGGCGTCGGATCCACCCAGTTTCCGATCGCAACGGCGAATTTCGCCAATGAAGCGAACTCCCCGCAGCAGGTCAGCACGATCGTGCGTCAGGACCTGCAACGCAGCGGCAAATTCACGAATATCGACGCAGGCTCGACGCCGGTGTCAGAGACCGATTCCGTCGACCTCGGCGCATGGAAGGCGAAGGGCGCCAACGCGTTCGTCGCGGGCAGCGTGAACCGCCTGCCGAACGGCCAGTACGAAGTGCGCTTCAAGCTCTACGACACGGTCAAGGGCGAAAGCCTCGGCGGCCTCGTGCTGGTGAGCCCGGAGAGCGGTCTGCGCATGAGCGCGCACAAGGTCGCGGACTACATTTACGCCAAGCTGATGGGCAACCGCGGCGTGTTCGCGACGCGCCTGTCGTATGTGATCAAGTCGGGCAACCGCTACCAGCTGCAGATCTCGGATTCGGACGGCCAGGACGCGCATATCGCGCTGTCGAGCCCCGAGCCGATCATTTCGCCGGCCTGGTCGCCGGACGGCACCAAGGTCGCGTACGTGTCGTTCGAGAAGAAAAAGCCGATCGTCTACATCCACGACCTGCCCACCGGCCGGCGCATCGTCGTATCGGACCAGAAGGGCAACAACAGCGCGCCGGCGTGGTCGCCGGATGGCCGCACGCTCGCCGTCGCGCTGTCGCGTACCGGCAATACGCAGATTTTCGCGGTCAACGCGGACGGCAGCGGACTGCGTCGTCTGACGCAGGGCAGCTCGATCGACACCGAGCCGACCTACTCTCCTGACGGTCAGTGGATCTATTTCACGAGCGACCGCGGCGGCGCTCCGCAGATCTACAAGATGCCGGCGCAAGGTGAAAGCGCGGGCAACGCGCAACGCGTCACGTTTACGGGCAGCTACAACACCAGCCCGCGTGTGAGTCCTGACGGCAAGGAGCTTGCCTACATCTCGCGCGTCGGCGGTGCATTCAAGCTGTACATCCAGGACCTGCAAGGCGGAACTGCCACGGGCCTGACGGACACCTCACATGACGAATCGCCGAGCTTCGCGGCGAATGGTCAGTACATTCTTTACGCCACTCAGGTGAACGGCCGTGGCGTGTTGGCCGCAGTATCGACCGATGGTCGCACTCGGCAGGTCCTGTCCGTTCAGGGGGGCAGCGTACGCGAGCCATCCTGGGGCCCGTTTATGCAATAACGTTGATGCAATAACACAAGGAGAGTAATCAAATGATGTCCAAACTTCGTTTCGCATTCGCCGTCGTGATGGTCGGTGCATTGGCCGCATGTCACTCTGGCGTCAAGCTCGACGAAAACGCCGGCAAGGGCGCAGGCTCGGCTCAACCGAATCCGAACGACGTCGCGACGGTCAACGTCGACCCGCTGAACGATCCGAACAGCCCGCTCGCAAAGCGCAGCATCTACTTCGACTTCGACAGCTACTCGGTGAAGGACGACTATCAAGCGCTGCTGCAACAACACGCGCAATATCTGAAGGGTCACCCGCAGCGTCACGTGCTGATCCAGGGCAACACCGACGAGCGCGGTACGAGCGAATACAACCTCGCGCTCGGCCAGAAGCGTGCTGAAGCCGTGCGTCGTTCGCTGTCGCTGATGGGCGTGTCGGATTCGCAAATGGAAGCCGTGAGCCTCGGTAAGGAAAAGCCGCTGGCAACGGGTCATGACGAAGCGTCGTGGGCACAGAACCGCCGCGCCGACCTCGTGTATCAACAGTAAGTCAACGGGTGATAAGCCGAATGACGCATCGTTTCTCCTGGCTGCGGGTTGCCGCAGCGGCCTGCGTCGCAGGCACGGCCCTCGCGGCCGTGCCCGCCCATGCGGGCATGTTCGACGACGATCAGGCCCGCCAGGCCATTCTCGATCTGCGCTCGAAGACCGATAGTCTGTCGAGCCAGCTGTCGGCGGCGCAGCGCACGATCCTCGATCAGTCCAACCGTCTCGACCAGCTGAACCAGCAGGTCGCGACTCTGCGCGGACAGAACGAGGACATGGCGAACCAGCTCACGACGCTGCAAAAGCAGCAGAAGGACTACTACACCGATCTCGACACGCGCCTGAAGAAATTCGAGCCGCAGCGGCAGACGGTTGATGGTGTCCAGGGCGAGGTCCAGCCGGGTGAAACCGATGCGTTCAACACGGCTTCACAGCAGTTCCGCAGCGGAGACTTCAAGACCGCCGCAGCATCGTTCCGCAGCTTCATCTCCAAATATCCGACCAGCCCCTATCAGCCGACCGCGCAATACTGGCTCGGCAACGCGCTGTATGCACTGCGCGACTACAAGGGTTCGACGGCGGTCTGGCAAGGTATCGTGGCAAAGTACCCGCAGCATCCGCGCGCGCCGGAAGCGCTGCTCGCGATCGCGAACAATCAGCTCGAACAAGGCCAGAAGGCCGCGGCGAAAAAGACGCTCGAGCAGATCGTCGCGCAATACGCCGGCTCGGACGTCGCGCAGTCGGCGCAGAGCAAGCTGTCGCAGATCAAGTAGTTCGTGGTGGCGGATTGATCACGTTTTGAAGTAGTTGTCGGCAGTAACGCGCAGTGTCCGAAGTGATAGCCACGCGCGCCTCTCGCTGGAAAGCCCGGGTAGTGATGCCCGGGCTTTTCACATTGGCCTGATGGCCTCGTAGTGTTGACAGGTCATCGGTTCGCCGATATAATTTCGCTTCTCTTTTGGGTCGTTAGCTCAGCTGGTAGAGCAGCGGACTTTTAATCCGTTGGTCACAGGTTCGAATCCCGTACGGCCTACCAAAAGATTCGAGGGCTTACATACATTCGTATGTAAGCCCTTTTCTTTTTGCTGAACCGAGTAGGCGTTTCGGAGCAAATTGAATCCATTTCGATCCTCGCGCCTATCGGCAAAACGCTGGCAAAACGCTGGCAAAGTGCTGTCACCCGCACGGCAGCATAAAAGTGCGTCCGCCGGGAAGCGTCACTCGCTTACCCGCACCGCGCGTCAAAGTCTCGAGTCGCGACTCAACGCCTCGAAGCTCGTCATAGCGTGATCGATTACACGCAGCATGTACTGGCGATGGCGCTCTTCGCCGCTCTTGTTGCGCCAGTGAGGAACCGGATATCGCGGCTGCTGTGCGGACAATTCCGGCGCCTGATCATCCTCGGCGCGCTGCCTCCATTCCTGAAGTACCTGATCGAGTTGCGCGTCATCGTTCTGGTACCACGCCTGCACGACGGTATCGCCCAGTATGCTTCGCCGCAAGCGGTCGCGCTGCTGACACCAGACCGCAACGCGTTCTATGTCAACCGCCGATGCATGCGTCGCGCCGGCGAGATGTTGAGCGGCGAGCAACTCGTCGTGCGCTCTCATGTACGCCTGGTAACGTTCGACGATCCTCTCCGCTTCGCCGTACGCCGGCGACGGCAGTTCGCTTTTCAGATAGATCCGCAACTGATCGGCCCGATCGTCGTCCGTCTTCCGCAGCAGGAAAGAATTGATCAGGTCGAGCAGCGCGGCATTCACGATCAGCTCGTGGTTTTCCGCGACGATAAGCCCGGGATCGTCACGCCCGACGCTCGGCTCGGAGCCGGACGAGCTAGACGAGCCGGCCGGGCGCGCCTCGCTCGTCGGACTCGCGACGGCAGGTTCCGGATCGGCCTGCAGAATCCGCAGCACGCCCACCGTCACGCAGACCACCGCGACCGCAATGATGCACAGGTGCCGCATGTAACGGCGTTGTTCGATGTGGCTATCAATCTGCATGGATATCCCGTTTCCCCCATGCGCACGGACCGCTGACGGCTTCCGTCGGATGGGGCGCGCAGCGGATTGGCGGTTTCAGAAAGCGCAGTTCGGCAGGCTTCCCGTCGTCGTGAAGCTCGATGTGGTCACGCCGGTTCCGGACGGTGTGACGTTCGAGTTATACAAGCCGACATTCGCATACTGGTCGCCGCTTTGCGCGGTCGCATCCAGGCTGACGTTGGCCAGCCAGGCGTGGACCGGATAGCTCGCATTGCGCCCGTCGATCTTCGTGTAGGCGCCCGACAGCGATTGGGTCGCATACGCGCCGTTCACGACGATGTTCGACAGCGACGGGCTGCCGCCTGCCGTGGATACGCCCGACGCGGTGAAGCCGTTGCCGCCTTCCACGTACAGATTCGGATGCGCATCGTTGGAGCCCGATGGCGCAAGCACCACGCTTCGGCCGGTTCCCGCACACTGATTCAGTGCATCCTGAAGGCGGCTCGTGTCGTCGGTGGCCGGAGGCGACGAGCGCTGCGAACTGGAGAAATTCGCGTACAGCGTCTGGCAGACGCCGGGATAGGCCGGTTCGCTGACCGACCGGCTATCGCCGGTCGCCAGCGATTGCGCGCCCACTGAGCCCGCGCTCAGGAAGATGGCGGCGATGAAGAGGCTGGCGTTGTGGTTCATTTTCATTGAAACGGTCATCCTTTTGACGAACAAGTTCACGCTGACAATCAACCCTGCGCGAGCGTCGCGATCCGATCCGGCGGTAACGCGCCGCGATAGATGCGAAACTCGTCGATCGCTCCGTTGAAGTACGGGTCCGCCGCGTACTGAGAACGTCCGATCCAGTTCTGCGCGCTCGGACCGAGATGCCACGGCGCGAACGCCACGCCCGTCGTCTGGCCGGTCTGGCTGCCGTTGACGTACAGCGTGAGCGTCGTGCCCGAGAGCGTCACGGCCACATGGGTCCATTGGCCGCTCGGCAGCGGCGCGTTGCCATTGACCTGACGCTCGTTGTGAGACCCGTTGAGCGTGATCGAAAAGCGCACCGTGCCACCACTGCTGTCGGGGGTGAGCATCATGTAACGGCCGGTGCCCGTGCCGAAATCGAACACGCGCTCCCATTGCTTCGTGCTGTTTGAATTGCGGAACACCCACGTCGCGATCGTGAAATCCGAGACGTCCCCGACGATGTCGTTGGGCAGGCTGACGTAGCCGCTCGAGCCGTCGAGCAGCACCGCGTTGCCGGACTTGCCAGCGGTGCGCGACGCGCCGCCGACTAGCGTGCCCGTATGGCCGTTGCCGGTCGCGTCGGCGGCGGTTGTGCCGCTCGACTCGTCGAAGCTCAGCCAGGTATGTAACTGCACGGCCGTCACCGCGGCGACCTCGTTCGAGTTCGCGCTCTCGCCCGCTGCCGTCGTCGCGCTGACGACGTAGTACCACACGCCGGCCTGCGGGCTGTCGGTATAGGTCAGCACGTCGGTGATGCCGCTCGCGACGGTCGTGTACGGGCCGCCCGAATTCGCGGCGCGCTTGACGTTGTAGCTCGTGCCATTCGCCACGCCCCACCACGACAGCACCACCTGCCCGGCCGCCGGCCAGGCGGTCACGCCGCTCGGCGCGGCGGCCGGCGTCACCGGATCGCGCGTGTAGGCGAGCGTGCCGTAGCCGAGCTGGTCGTAGCCGCCGCTGGTCGTACCGTAGTTGCCGCCGCCGCCTTCCGGCTGGATCGCGAGCGCGAACTTCTCGGACCACGGCGCGGCCAGCCCCTTGCGATTGACATAGTGGTTGTAGACGAGCGCCCAGATTGGACGGATATTGCCTTGCGAGGCCGTCGAAAACCCGGGCTGCACTACGTCGACATTCGCATAGCTCTCGTACGGCACCGTGAGGTAGGTTCCGTCGGCTTGAATGAGATTCGCCTTCGCCACGTACTCCGCGCCGGCGAGGAAGCGGTTGTTGTCGTAGCCGTAGAGATCGATGCCCTGGTTCCAGGCCATCTCGCAGATGGCGCCGCACAGCCCGATGCCGAGGTTGTTGTGCCCCTGGTCGCGCCCGCTCTCCTGCCACTGTCCGAGGTAGCCCGGGTGCAGGTAGTAGACCGCCTGCGCGATCGCACCGTTGCCAAGCCCGCTCAGGTAGTAGTTGACCGCTTCGTCGAACATCGCGCGGTCGTCACAGAGCACGCCGATCGCCATGATCGACGCCATGCTGCACAGGTCCCAGTTGGCCCAGTAGTGCGTGTAGTCGGTGTTGTTGTGGCGGTTCAGGAAGTCGATGTTGATCGGATAGAAGATGTTGGACATCATCGACTGGAACGCCATGAGGTCCGCTGCGGCGAGGCCAGGGTAGCTGCGCATGATCTCGCCGACGATCGCGAACTCGTAGCCATAGATGCCGGCGGCCAGATCGACGTTGCTGTCGCCGCCGAGACTCTGCAGCGTCGAGGACCACGCGTTCATGATCTGCACCGCCTTGTCGGCGTATGCCGTGTCGCCAGTGACTTTCCAGTACAGCGCGCAAGCGTAGGCGGCGGCGATGTCGCCATAGAGCTGCGGATAGTTCTGCGGACCGGTGCCGCCACGATTGATCTGCGCGGCCGGCCGGGGCGACCAGGACAGTCGCGTGTGGCCGTTGGCGGTCAGCACCTGAAAGCCGGCGTACCAGGGCTGCGCCTGCGCGGCGACCTTCTGCGCCATGCGGTCGAAGTCGGTCTGCGTGTGCAGGAGCCCCGGATGCACGAACGCGCCGCTCGTCGCAACGGCGGCCTCGCCGGTTGCCGCTCGTGCGAGCACCAGGCTGGCCGTGTTGATGCTCGCCGCGCTGGCAACGGCCGAACGGCTCACGGCCGCTTCGCCGACGCTGCCGCCCCCGCCGCATCCGCTCAGCGCCAACGCGCCGAGGCTGTGCAAAAAGGTGCGGCGCGACACTGCCAAGGTGAAACTGTTTGTTTTGGTTCGATCCATATCGCGATTCCGTTTATGAGGCCGTGGCTGGAAAAACTGATCCGATGGGGGTGCCCTGCTAGCAAACGTTTGCGTCGGTGGACGGCGAACTGGTGCAGCAGAGACACATCCTTCCGTGTTATCGACACAAACTGCTGTTTGCTGACCGTGGAATCGTGTAGGGATTGCCTGAAACCTGGCGCGGGAAAATCCTATGGACCGAGCAGGAACGCCCGCGACAACTCCAATGCCGATGCGTCGCTGAACTTCGCGTTCATTTCGCAGAACTTCACGATGAACGACACGATGCTGACATTCCAGCCGTATCTGCAATGCGCCTGGCAACTGCAGAACGGTTCGACGATTACGCCGGGACTCAAGTACGTGTCGTTCCACCGCAGCATCGATACGCCGATGAACCAGAAGACCGGTGAGCCGCTCGATTTCCGCCACACGTGGGACAAGATTCTGCCGTCATTGATTCTGCATCAGCAGATCACGCCGCAATGGAGCGCGTATGCGCAGTACGCGCAGGGCTTTCTCGCGCCGAGCCTGCCATCGATCCGGCCAGCGAGCGTCTGTTTTCGGTTTGCGCCAATCACCGCATGATGATCGTCGATGCGACGTCGGGCCGTCGCGTGGCCGAGGTGTTGATAAGGGGCCGCCGTGATGCTGCGGCTTCCGATCCGTCCTTGAAGTTCGCGCCCAGTTCGAACGGCGCGGACCGCGCGCTAACGATCGTGCATGAAGACGATGCGGACCACTACACGGTTGCGCAGAACATGCCAACGCGGGAAGGCGCAAAAACGATGGCGCTCGATGAGGGCAGCCTCGCCGCCGCGTGTGAAACACCGGCCCGCCTACATGAGGCCGTGCGCGATGCCGCTCGGCCTCTCCCGACGCTCCCGGTCGTTCGACACACCGAAATCGGTGGCCTGCAGTGAAACAGTGGCCGAACTGGCCAGCGAACGCTTGGCGCTGGCACGCGCGAGGATGCGCTGCTCGTGCACATAGAACAATTCGAGTTGGCGCGCGTCGGACGCTTTTCGTTCGAGCCCGAATACGTCTTCGAGCACCCGCCGCGACACGTGAAAACGCTGAAGCCCGCGGCCAAGCTGGATCTGAAAGACAACACCGTCGCTGTTATGCGGCACCGCTGCCCAGATAAGCGGAATGCTACTCATGGAGCCCCCGTGAGTCTGGATCTTCGTATCAGGAATACGATGATCTGATCCTCGCACGTATAAACGCACGGCGCGACGTTTCAAAATACAAACAAGTTCGATTTGGCATTTTCACCACAGTGGCGGAGTGTTGCGACGCAACGCGTCATTCATTGACGACGCACCGTCGCCGGCCTTTCCCGGCGAGCGCGATGACCTGCCTCGGCATCGGCTATGGCTTGAGGTCTCGCCTTTTCGATGGTATCCGACGCTGCAACTCGGCATTTCTTGTCGCTTCTGACGCGCAGCAATCGGAGTCCGTCGCAGTACTATAAATTTGCAAAGAACTTTTCACATTCCGATTGCGCATAAAAACGCTCGAAAGAAAGCGCGAGACGGCTATCGCTTTTTCTGGTTATTTATCGAGATGAAAAGATATGCAATGATCGCCGCCGAATCAGCGGAGCATGTCTGAACCTCGCGTGAGCATCCGTTCCGGCAACCCCACAACCCCACGGCGCATTGCTTTTTCATTGAACCGATAATGACCGACTTTCTGTTCGATCTGCTATCGAACCTCGCCTTGCTCGCCATCGTATCGATGGCCTGCCGACTGTATAACCGGTTCGGGTCGGGTGCCGCGTTGAGCGGCCCGGCGATTTTCATCGTGCTCGCGCTGCTCGCGTGCGTGCTCGACGGCTTGTTGACTTTTGTCGTGTTCGCCGACGCGCAGAGTCGCTATGGACAATTCGTCCGGCCGACTCTATTTCTTCGGCGTGCTGGCGCATATGCGCTCGCAATCGTGATCGCGTTCTCATGGCATCGCGTGTCGAAGCGCAGGCGAGCCGTGAAAAGCGACCAGGACAACGCGGTTGTCATCTGCACGTCACCGTATTCCGAATCGCGATTGCGCATGTAGGGGCGGCGCGCTCGAGCGGCTTCTCACATACGCCCCGCCATTTTTCGTCTCTCAATTGCCGCCCGCGAGCAGGCCAGGAACGGTCCTTGCGCATGCGGGCGCCGTCGGCTATAACTCCCGAAGACCGCGCGTTGTGGGTCATGGCACCACCGTCGTTCAATCCGTTGATGGCAACTTATAACGAGGAACATCTTGGATATCGAAACCGCACGTGCATTCATCATGACCCGGGGCATCGACATCGGCACCAAGGTGCTCGGCGCCATCGTGCTGTGGATCGTCGGCCGCTGGGTCATCGGGCTGATCTCCAACCTGTTGCGCAAGGTGCTCGCTCGCAACGGCAAGGTCGATCCGACGCTCGCCCACTACCTCGCGTCGATTCTCGGCGCGTTGCTGAACCTGCTGCTCATCCTCGCAATCCTGCAAATCTTCGGTGTGCAGACAACGTCGTTCGCCGCATTGCTCGCCGGTCTTGGCCTCGCGATCGGTACTGCGTGGGGCGGCCTGCTCGCGCACTTCGCGGCCGGCGTGTTCATGCAGGTGCTGCGACCGTTCAAGGTCGGCGATTTCGTTACGGCCGCGGGCGTCACCGGCACCGTCACCGAGTTGGGCCTGTTCGGCACGACGATCGTCACGCCGGACAACGTGATGACCATCGTCGGCAACAACAAGATCTTTTCCGACACGATCTCGAACTACAGCGTGTTGCCGTTCCGGCGCGTCGAGCTGACCGCGAAGATCGCCAACGGCGTCGATCCAACCGATGCGATCGCGCGTCTGAAAGCCGCCGTCGCAAAGATTCCGAACGTGTCCGAAAACCCCGCGCCGGACATCGAGGTCTTGAGCTTCACGCCGGAAGGACCGCTGCTGTGCGTGCGTCCTTATTCGTCGAACCAGAACTACTGGCAGGTCTACTTCGACACCAATCGCGCGATCGTGCAGACCTTCAAGGAAGCCGGCTATCCGACGCCGGAAACGCCGCTCGCGCCGCGCGCGATCACGCGCGATTGATGTGACCTAACGTGCGCGCGAAGCCGGCACGGGTCGCCGGCACCGGGGCATGAAAAAAGGCGTCGCGAGATTCGCGACGCCTTCTGATCATCAAGGTCCGAACTACAGCCGGCTACAGCTCGTCAACGCGTACTCGCGTTCGCGCCATTCTTGCGCAGCATCTTCCACAACGCGGCGAGCACGACCGGCACAATTGCCGCGCCGATACCGACCAGCACGATCACGTTCAGATACTGACGGATGAACGGAATGTTGCCGAAGAAATAGCCGAGCAGCACGAGCAGGAGCACCCACGACAGCGCGCCGACGACGTTGAACATCTGGAAGCGGCTCCAGGTCATCGACGACGCACCGGCGACGAACGGCGCAAAGGTCCGCACGACCGGGATGAAACGCGCGAGCACGATCGTCTTGCCGCCGTGTTTCTCATAGAAATCGTGAGTCCTCTGCAGCGCGGCACGATCGAGAAAGCGCTCGAGCACCGGAATATGCGTATTGAACACACGCGGTCCGATCGCACGGCCGATCAGATAGTTGGTCGTATTGCCGCCGATCGCCGCCACCAGCAGCAACAGGATCAGCAGCCCGAGATGCATCTGCCCGGCCGCGCAGAACGCGCCGCCGATGAACAGCAGCGAGTCGCCCGGCAGAAACGGCAGAACCACGAGTCCGGTTTCTGCGAACACGATTGCGAATAGCACCGCGTAAACCCAGGTGCCATACACCTGGATGAAGTCCCCGAGGAACTTGTCGATGTGTAGGACAAGGTTGGCGAAATGGAGCAACGTATCCAAGGAATGTCCTTATAAACCGATGATTGCGTAGAGGAAAAACGGCCGTCGCGCGACCCGATAACAGGGGCAGCAAGCGGCGGGCCGACCGCTGCGAATTGACCGCGACATGATACAGAAAGTGCCTCGGGTCGATTAAAAAACTGCGGGTCGGGCAGCGGCACGGGCGACGTACGCCGAGTCGCTATAATTTCGCCATGTCCGAATTCTCCGAAACGCCTGCGGGCACCGCGGCCGCGGCCGCACCCTCCGACGGCTCCCGCGCGGCGCCCGCGCCGCGTCCGCTGCGCGCGATCCAGCCGCTCCCCGATCAACTGATCAGCCAGATCGCCGCCGGCGAAGTGGTCGAGCGGCCGGCGTCGGTGGTCAAGGAACTGCTCGAGAATGCGCTCGACGCGGGCGCGCAGACGCTGCGCATCCTGCTCGACGAAGGCGGCGTCAAACGCATCTCGATCACCGACGACGGCTGTGGCATCCCCGAGAACGAACTCGTACTCGCACTGACGCGCCATGCGACCAGCAAGATCCGCTCGCTTGCCGAGCTCGAGGCGGTCGCGACGCTCGGGTTCCGCGGCGAAGCGCTGGCGTCGATTGCGTCGGTCGCGCAGATGAGCATCACGAGCCGCACCGCCGACGTGCCGCACGCGGTGCGCATCGATGCGGAAACCGGCGTGCTGAGTCCCGCCGCCGGCACGCAAGGCACGACGATCGAAGTCCGCGAGCTGTACTTCAACACGCCCGCGCGCCGCAAATTCCTGAAAAGCGAACAGACCGAACTCGGCCACTGTCTCGAACAGATCCGCCGCGCCGCCCTCGCGCGGCCGGACGTGGCGATCTCGGTGCTGCACAACGGCAAGGCCGTCGAACACTGGAACGCGAGCGAGCCGCCCGCGCGCGTCGCGAAGATTCTCGGCGACACGTTCGCGACCGCCCATCTGCCGCTCGACGAATCCGCCGGTCCGCTCGCAATCTACGGCTGCGCCGGTCTGCCGACCGCAAGCCGCGGCCGCGCCGATCAACAGTATTTCTTCGTCAACGGCCGCTTCGTGCGGGACAAGCTGCTCACGCACGCAGTGCGCGCCGCGTATGAAGACGTGCTGCACGGTGAGCGTTATCCGTCGTACGTGCTGTTCCTCGATCTGCCGCCCGAGGGCGTCGACGTGAACGTGCATCCGTCGAAAATCGAGGTGCGTTTCCGCGATTCGCGCTCGATTCACCAGTTCGTGTTCCATGCGGTGCAGCGCGCGCTCGCGCGGCACGCGGGCGCGTCGCCGGAAACGACGGCTGGCGGGCATGCGGCGCACCTGGAACCGTCGGCCGGTGAACCGGCTTCGTTTGGTTCGACGCCGCTGGGCGGCGCAAGCGGCGCGGGCGCCGGTGTTTCGAGCGCCGCGGGCTTCGCCGCCGGAAGCCGTGGCAGCTTTGGCGGCGGAGGCTTCGGCAGCTTCGGGGCCTCGCAGCCCGGCAACACGTGGATGCGCCAGGCGCGCATGACGCAAGGCACGCTGCCGGTCGCGCAACCGCTCGCCGGTTACGACGCGCTGTTCGGCCGCAAGGATCCGCTCGCGGGCCGGGTCGAAGGCGCGTCGCTGTTCGAAGCGCGCGACTCGGCGAGCGAAACGACGTCGCCATACGACGCGGCACCGTTCGCGTCGCGCCCGGCTGCCCCCGCATTCGACGCCACCGACGATCAGCCGCTCGGCTTCGCGCTCGGCCAGATCCACGGCATCTACGTGCTTGCGCAAAACCGCCACGGGCTCGTGATCGTCGACATGCATGCGGCGCACGAGCGCATCCTGTACGAGCAGTTCAAGAACGCGCTCGCCGACCGAGCAATCGCCGTACAGCCGCTGCTGATTCCGCAGACGATGCAGGCCGATCCGGTCGAAATCGGCACGGTCGAGGAAGAACGCGATACGCTCGATGCGCTCGGCTTCGACCTCGCGGTGCTGTCGCCGACCACGCTCGCGATCCGCGCGGTCCCCGCGCTGTTAAAGGACGCCGATCTGCAAGCGCTCGCGCGCGCGGTGCTGTCCGACCTGCACGCGTTCGGCGGCTCGCGCGTGCTGACCGAGCGTCAGCACGAACTGCTTGGCACGCTCGCGTGCCATCACGCGGTGCGCGCGAACCGGCGTCTGACGCTCGACGAAATGAACGCGCTGTTGCGCCAGATGGAAGCGACCGAGCGCGCTGACCAGTGCAACCACGGGCGTCCGACCTGGTATCAGCTGACGCTGGCCGATCTCGATCGGCTGTTCATGCGCGGCCAGTAACGCGCCGCGTTCGATCACACCGCCCGCGCCTCACGCCCGCTTGCCCATGACGTCACGCCCTACCCTGATCCCGTGCCTGCTCGGCCCGACCGCGTCCGGCAAGACCGCCGCGGCGCTCGCGCTCGCCGCGCGGCGGCCGGTCGAAATCATCAGCGTCGACTCGGCGCTCGTCTATCGCGAGATGGACATCGGCACCGCGAAGCCGACTGCGGAAGAACGCGCGGTCGCGCCGCATCATCTGATCGATATCGTCGATCCGGCCGACTCGTACTCGGCTGCGCAGTTTCGCGCCGACACGCTGCGGCTCGTCGGTGAAATTCATGCGCGCGGTCGGCTGCCGCTGCTGGTCGGCGGCACGATGCTGTACTACAAGGCGCTCACGCAGGGGCTCAACGACCTGCCCGGCGCCGATGCCGAACTACGCGCGACGCTCGACGCCGACGCCGCCCGCGACGGCTGGCCGGCGCTTCACGCACGCCTCGCCGCGCTCGATCCGGTCATGGCCGCGCGTCTCGCACCGAACGATTCGCAGCGCATCCAGCGCGCGCTGGAAGTGTTCATGCTGACCGGCCAGCCGATGTCGGCGCTGCTCGCCGCGCCCGCGCGCACGGACGACGCCGCGTCGGCATGGCGCTTCGTGCCGGTCGCGCTGGAGCCGTCCGAGCGTGGCTTGCTGCACGCGCGCATCGAGCAGCGCTTCGATGCGATGCTCGCGCACGGTTTCGTCGATGAAGTGGTCAAGCTGCGCGCGCGCGGCGACCTGCTGCCGGAGATGTCGTCGATGCGCTGCGTCGGCTATCGGCAGGTGTGGGAATACCTCGATGGCGCGGTCGATTATCGGACCATGCGCGACAAGGGCATCTTCGCGACGCGGCAACTCTGCAAGCGGCAGCTCACGTGGCTGCGCAGCATGCCGGAGAGACAGGTGGTGGATTGCTGCGATCCGCACGCGACGGCGCGGGTGGTGGAGCTGATCGAGACGCTCGTTGGAGACGCCGATCGAAGTGAGGGAATTAGAGGGACCTAAAGCGGGGACCTAAAGCGGGGATTCGAAGCGGGGATTTGAAGCCCGCGCGGCGCGCCGTTGCGGCACGCCACGCGAACCCTCGTCAATCGTTAGACCACGACCGTCTGCGCTTCACCCGCCGCGCTTTCGCGGACCGTGCCGATCTTCCAGACCTGCTCGCCCGCCGCGGACAGCAGACCGATCGCCGCCTGAGCATCCGCGGCCGACACGATCACCGCCATACCGATACCGCAGTTGAACACGCGGTGCATTTCCGCATCGGCGACGCCGCCGTGCTTCTGCAGCCACGAGAACAGCGGCGGCAGCGGCCACGCGCGATGATCTAGCTCGGCCGTGAGACCCTCGCGCAGCACGCGCGGAATGTTCTCGACCAATCCGCCGCCGGTGATGTGCGCCATGCCCTTCACCTCGAGCTGCTGCATTAACGCGAGCAGCGGCTTCACGTAGATGCGCGTCGGCGCCATCAGCGCGACGGCGAGCGGGCGGCCGTCGAAGTCCGCGTTCAGATCGGGATTGGCGCGCTCGATGATCTTGCGCACCAGCGAAAAGCCGTTCGAATGGATGCCGCTCGACGCGAGCCCGAGCACCACGTCGCCAGGAGCGATCTTGCTGCCGTCGATGATCTTGCTCTTTTCCACCGCGCCGACTGCGAAACCGGCCAGATCGTATTCGCCGTCCGGATACATGCCCGGCATTTCCGCGGTTTCACCGCCGATCAGTGCGCAGCCCGACAGCTCGCAGCCCTGCGCGATGCCCTTCACGACGGTCGCCGCCGTGCCGACGTCGAGCTTGCCGCAGGCGAAATAGTCGAGGAAGAACAGCGGCTCGGCGCCCTGCACGAGGATGTCGTTGACGCTCATCGCGACCAGATCCTGGCCGACCGTGTCGTGCTTGTTCAGCTGGAACGCGAGACGCAGCTTGGTGCCGACGCCGTCGGTGCCGGACACGAGCACCGGTTCCTTGTACTTCTTCGGCACTTCGAACAGCGCGCCGAATCCACCGATGCCGCCCAGCACGCCGTCGCGCAGGGTCTTCTTGGCAAAGGGCTTGATCGCGTCGACGAGGGCATCGCCCGCATCGATGTCCACGCCGGCGTCGCGATACGACAAACCTTGGGCCGAATCGGGTGAAGGCTGGGCGGATTTCGGTTGATTCATGGGGAAGAGCAAGAAGGTCGGTAAAATGCGATTTTACCCGATGCTGGCCGCGTGGCTGGAATTCGCGCGTTCCGACGAGATCCTGGAAACGACCTTTGCAACACGATACCCCGATTCCGGCGCCGCCGCCCCGCGCATTTCCGTCCGTCGCGCTTCGCGATCTGCGGCCTCACGACCCGGCGAGCACGCTTCACGACAACTGAGCGCCTGGCAACGTTCCAGGCCCCGCGGTCCGGGCCACTCGCGGCCCGAGCCTCATTTTCGGCATTAACCTACTGTGCTTCGTCAACTGACGCTCGATCTCGGCACCCCGCCGCCATCGACATTCGACAATTTCTTCGCCGGCGCGAACGCCGAGCTGGTCACGCGCCTGCGTGAGCTCGACGACGCGCTCGCCTCCGGACCGGTCGCCGATCGCACCTTCTACATCTGGGGCGAAGCCGGCAGCGGCCGCACGCATCTGCTGCAGGCGCTCGTGCACGAAGCGCCGCCCGGACACGCGCGCTTCGCCGGTCCGCAAAGCAGCCTCGCCGCCTTCGGCTTCGATCCGCGCGTCGCGCTCTATGCGATCGACGACTGCGACGCACTGTCGGCCGCGCAGCAGATCGCCGTGTTCAACCTGTTCAACGAAGTGCGGGCGCATCCGACCAGCGCGCTCGTCGCCGCGGGCAACGCGGCGCCGATCGGCATGACGGTGCGCGAGGATTTGCGCACGCGCCTCGGCTGGGGTCTCGTGTTTCACCTCGCGCCGCTGCCCGACGACGCGAAGGCCGCGGTGTTGAAACGCGCGGCGCGCGAGCGCGGCATCATGCTCGCCGACGACGTGCCGGCCTATCTGCTCACGCACTTTCGCCGCGACATGCCGAGCCTGATGGCGCTGCTCGACGCGCTCGACCGCTTCTCGCTCGAACAGAAACGCGCGGTCACGCTGCCGCTGTTGCGCACGATGCTGGCGTCGCCCGATCCCGCCACCGCGCCGGGTTCACACGCCGTTCTTCCGGCTTCAAGTAAAATGGGCCCCCATGGCTAACCTTGCACTCTTCGATCTCGATCACACGCTCATTCCCACCGACAGCGACCACGAATGGGGCCGCTTCATGGTGAAAAAAGGCATGGTCGACGCCGAAAATTTCGCCCGTGAAAACGACCGCTTCTACGCCGACTACAAGGCCGGCAAGCTCGACATTCACGCTTATCTGATCGCCATGCTGACGCCGCTCGCGAAGTACACGCGCGCGCAGCTCGCGGACTTTCACGCGCAGTACATGCACGAGGTCATCACGCCGGCCATCCAGCCGGTGGCGATCGAGCTCGTGAAGCAGCATCGCGAAGCGGGCGACCTGTGCTGCGTCGTCACCGCGACCAACGAATTCATCACGCGTCCCATCGCCCAGGCGTTCGGCGTCGACACGCTGATCGCGTGCGAGGCGGAGACCGTCGGCGGCGATCCGCACGGCGCCTACACCGGCCGCCCGACCGGCACGCCGAGCTACAAGGAAGGCAAGATCGTGCGCACCGAAATGTGGCTCGCGTCGCTCGGCAAGACGTGGAGCGACTTCGAGCACAGCTATTTCTATAGCGATTCGCACAACGACATCCCGCTGCTCGAAAAAGTCACCGATCCCATCGCGACCAATCCGGACGACACGTTGCGCGCCCATGCGCAGGCCAAAGGCTGGCGCATCCTCGAACTCTTCCAACCCTCGTGATCAAGAAACTCATCCGCAAGCTATTCGGCCAGGACGCGGCGAGCGCTGACGACACGCTCTCCGCCGCCAGCGTCGACGGCAACGCCAATGACAAGCCGCCGGCGCGCGGCAAGTCCGCTTCCGGCACGACCGTATCCGGCGCGGCCGCGCGGCCGCGTCGCAAATCCACCGCCGCTGCCGCCGCACAAGCGCCGCGCGAACCGGACGTCCCCGTCATCATTCCGCACGACGTGCATGGCATCGACCCCACGCTGATCTCGCGCAACGCAATCCGCGTGACCGAGGGCCTGCAACAGGCGGGCTTTCGCGCGTTCATCGTCGGCGGCGCGGTGCGCGACCTGCTGCTCGGCGTGAAGCCGAAAGACTTCGACGTCGCGACCGACGCGACGCCCGAACAGGTGCAGAAGCTGTTCCGCCGCGCGCGCATCATCGGCCGGCGCTTCCAGATCGTGCACGTCCAGTTCGGCCAGGAAATCATCGAGACCTCGACGTTCCGCGCGCTGGTCGATCCGCCCGCGGCCGACGCGCCGCCGCCGAAGCGTCTGAAGCGCGACGAGCTCGACCGCCGCACCCACGCGGTCGACGCGAGCGGCCGCGTGCTGCGCGACAACGTGTGGGGCGAGCAGCACGAGGACGCCACGCGCCGCGACTTCACGATCAACGCGATGTACTACGATCCGGCCACGCAAACCGTGCTGGATTACCATAACGGCATGGCCGACATGCGCACGCGCCTGCTGCGCATGATCGGCGACCCGGCCACGCGCTATCGCGAGGACCCGGTGCGCATGCTGCGCGTCGTGCGCTTCGCCGCCAAGCTCGACTTCGACATCGACGACGCCACGCGCGCGCCGATCGAAAAGATGGCCGATCTGATCAACAACGTGCCCGCCGCGCGTCTGTTCGACGAAATGCTGAAGCTGATGCTGTCGGGTCACGCGCTCGCGTGCCTGAAGCGGCTGCGCCAGGAAGGCCTGCATCACGGGCTGCTGCCGCTGCTCGACGTGGTGCTCGAGCAGCCGACCGGCGAGAAATTCATTTCTCTGGCACTCTCTAATACAGATGCACGCGTGCTCGCGGGCAAACCGGTGTCGCCGGGCTTCCTGTTCGCGACGCTGTTGTGGCACGACGTGCAGCAGCGCTGGCAGAAGTTCGAGGCCGAAGGCGAGTATCCGGTGCCCGCGCTGCATCGCGCGATGGACGAAGTGCTCGACATGCAGACCGAAAAGCTCGCGATCCACAAGCGCTTCTCGGCCGACATGCGCGAGATCTGGGGTCTGCAGCTGCGCCTCGAAAAGCGCTCGGGCCGCAGCGCGCTGAAGCTGCTGGAACACCAAAGATTTAGAGCGGGGTATGATTTCCTCCTGTTGCGCTGCGCATCGGGCGAACTCGACGAGTCGGTCGGTACGTGGTGGACGGAGTTCATCGAAGGAGACGCCGCCGCGCGCGAGGCATTGCTCACGCAAGGCGGGAAGGACCGGAGCCCCAGAAAACGACGGCGGCGCGGTGGCGCCAGAAACCGCAAATCAGGTGACGGGGTGGAGGACGGCTCGTCCGCCGAACGCACGGACAACGACGCGAGCCGCGAAGGCTCGCACGAAGACTGACGCGGCGTTCGCGGAAGAGCCGTCGAAACGATAGCTGCAGGAAGTTATGCCATGACGGTTGCTTATCTTGGCCTCGGCGCGAATCTCGGGGACGCGCGCCAGACCCTGAAAGACGCGGTGGTGTGCCTCGCACAACAGCACACCATCACCGTGCTCGCCAAATCGAGCCTATATCGCACCGCCCCGATCGACGCGGGCGGCGACGACTATTTCAATTGCGTCGTGAAGCTGGAGACGACGCTCCCCGTGCGGCATCTGCTCGCGCTGTGTCACAAGATCGAGCATCATTTCGGCCGTGAGCGGCCGTTCCGCAATGCGCCGCGCACGCTCGATCTCGACATCCTGCTGTACGGCGATCAATCGATCGACGAAGCCGATCTGATCGTGCCGCATCCACGCCTCGTCGAGCGCGCGTTTGCGCTGGTGCCGCTGGTCGAGATCGACGCGGCGATCGTGATTCCGCAACATGGCCGGGCCGCCGCGCTGCTCGATAGCGTCAGCGATCAGCGCATCGAGAAGGTGAAGGGCCCCTGCCAGTGTCCGATGCTCAATGCACTCACCGGTAATTCCGCCGAGAAGGGCCGCTGCGAATGAGTTCGCCGCCGCTCACGGTCACCGCGCCGCAGCTGCGCCCGCCGTTCGGCTATATCGCGATCGAGGGGCCGATCGGCGTCGGCAAGACCTCACTCGCGCGGCGCCTCGCGCAACGCTGGTCGATGCACGAACTGTTCGAGCGCCCGCAGGACAATCCGTTTCTTGAACGCTTCTATCGCGACACCGCGCGCTATGCGCTGCCTGTGCAGTTGCACTTCGCGCTGCAACGCGCGCAGCAGGCGCAGGAAGTGGGCGCCGCGCGGGCGAGCGGAACACCGCTGATCGCCGACTTCATCACGCAGCGAAACGACATCTTCGCGCGTCTGACCTTGCAGGAAGACGAGTGGCAGCTGTACCGCGCGCTTGCCGCGCGGCTCGACGTCAGCGCGCCGGAGCCGGACTTCGTCGTTTATCTGCAGGCGAGTCCCGAGGTGCTGTTCGCGCGCATCCAGAAGCGCGCGGTGCCGATGGAGCTGCAGATTTCCGATGCGTATCTGCGCGCGCTATGCGACGCGTACAACGAATTCTTCTACCACTACGACCGCACGCCCGTGCTGACGGTCAACGCCGAACACCTGAATCCGCTCGACTCCGACGCGGACCTTGCGCTGCTCGCCGAACGCATCGAGACGATGCGCGGCCGCAAGGAATTCTTTGTCAAAGCCACGTCGCTGTGAGCGGCGCGGCTAGTTCATTTTTCTCACTGGATTGACCATGACTTATTTGCAGGAAGCGAGCCGGAGCGCGATCACCGTGCCGAAACTGCAGGCAATGCGCGACGCCGGCGAAAAGATCGCGATGCTCACCTGCTACGACGCGAGCTTCGCCGCGCTGCTCGATCGCGCGGGCGTCGACGTGCTGCTGATCGGCGACTCGCTCGGCAACGTACTGCAAGGCCAGGCGACCACGCTGCCCGTGACGCTGGCGGACATCGCGTATCACACGGCGAGCGTCTCGCGCGCGCGGCCGTCGGCGCTGATCATGGCGGACCTGCCGTTCGGCACGTACGGCACGCGCGAAGACGCGTTCAGGAGTTCGGTCGAACTGATGCGCGCGGGCGCGCAGATGGTCAAGCTCGAAGGCGGAGAATGGCTCGCGGATACGGTGCGGTTTCTGGTCGAGCGCTCGATTCCGGTGTGCGCGCACGTGGGTCTGACGCCGCAGTCGGTGCATGCATTCGGCGGCTTCAAGGTGCAGGGCAAGACCGAAGCGGGCGCGAGCCAGCTGCTGCGCGATTCACTCGCGATGCAGGCCGCCGGCGCGCAATCACTGTTGATGGAAGCGATCCCGGCTCAACTCGCGGGCGAGGTCACGAGGCAACTGCGCGTTCCGACGATCGGCATCGGCGCGGGTCTCGACTGCTCGGGTCAGGTGCTCGTGCTGCACGACATGCTCGGGATTTTCCCCGGCAAGCGGCCGCGCTTCGTGAAAGATTTCATGCAGGGACAGCCGAACATTCAGGCGGCCGTCGAGGCGTATGTGCGGACGGTGAAGGACGGCACGTTCCCAGGCGCCGAGCACACGTTCTGATGTATGTTTGCCGCGCGGGCGCGCGGCATTCCGGTTTGTCTCAGCGCTCTATGCAACAACCCGTGCGGGTATCGCGCCGCGCAACGCGTTGCACACGAGCAGCGCTTCGGCGTTCAGCACGTCCTGCTGCGTCAGCACTTTTTCACCCGCCTGCAGGTCCGAGGCCCCGTCGAGCAATACGCTTCGCATCACGCCAGGCAGCACGCCCGACGCGAGCGGCGGAGTCCACCATCGTCCTGCGAGCTTCACGAACACGTTCGATCTGCCGCCTTCGGTCAGTTCGCCCCGTTCGTTGAAGAACAGCGTATCGAAGGCGCCCTTCGCCTCGGCTTCGCGCCAGCCGCGGTCGTAGTCGGCGCGGCGCGTGGTCTTGTGGCGCAGCAGCGGATCGGCGGCCTGGGTCGGCGCGAACTGCGCTTCGGGGCCGAGCAGAACCCCAACGACCGCATCCGCCAACGGCGTAAGTATCGCGGCGGTGATCTGCGTCACACCGCTTTTGCTCAACGCGAGCCGCATACGATGCGGCGTCTGCGCCGGCAGCGTGGCGCACCGCGCTGAAATCTCCTCGCGAATGCGCGCTTCGTCGAACCCGAAGCCAAGGGTCGCGGCGCTCGACGACAAGCGCCGCAAATGCCGCTCGACATGCCGCACGCCGTCTTCCCGCGTTGCGTACATCGTTTCGAACAGTTCGAAGCCGGGCTCGGCGCCGGTCAGAAAACGTGCTTTCAATCGACACTCCTCGTGCTCGTCGGCGGCCACGCTGTCGAGCACGATGCCCGCGCCGATGCCCATGCTGCCGCGCAGACTGTCCGTGCCGCTCGCTTGCGCCGTCGACGCGGTCAATGTCAGCGTGCGGATCGCGACCGACATGCAGAACTCGCCACAATCCTGATCATCGTCCGGCGCATCGAGCCAGCCGATCGCGCCGGTATAAAGTCCGCGCGGCGTGCTTTCCAGTTCGTCGATCAGCTGCATCGTGCGATGCTTCGGCGCACCGGTAATCGAACCGCAGGGAAAGAGCGCGCGCAGGATCGTCGCGAACGAGGTGCCGTCGAGCAACGTCGCCTCCACTGTCGACGTCATCTGCCACACCGACGCGTACGGCTCGACCGAAAACAGCGCCGGCACATTGACCGAACCGATCCGCGCAACCCGCGACAGATCGTTGCGCAGTAGATCGACGATCATCACGTTCTCGGCGCGGTTCTTCAGATCGGTGGCGAGGAACTCGGCGTTGCCGCGGTCGATGGCGGGATCTTGCGAGCGCGGCGCCGTGCCCTTCATCGGCCGCGCGCGCAACGTCGGGCCGTGCTTCTCGACGAACAATTCGGGCGAACACGACAGCACCCACGCATCGTCGGGCAACGCGATCAGCGCGCCGAACGACACCGGCTGGCGCGCGCGCAAACGCCGATAGAACGCAAGCGGCGAGCCGAACACGTCGAAGCCGAGGCGGTACGTGTAGTTGACCTGATAGGAATCGCCCGCGCGCAGCGCAGCGTGAATCGCGTCGATCGACGCATCGAATTCGGCGCGATCGACGCTCTCGCGCACGTTCGCCGTGCCCGCGACCGACGGCTCCGGAGCACCGTTGTCACGCGTCATCAGCCACGCGTCGACCTCGTCGCGCGCAAGCTTCGCACAGCGTTCGAACAATAAAAAACGCAGCGTGGCATTGCCACGCTGCGTTTCAGTGGACCGAAGCTTGTCGATACCGACGAGCCCACGACCAAATTCATAGTCGGCCAGCACGACGGCGTGCAGGCCATTGCGGGTATCGGCCGCGACGCTGTCGCACACCGCTTCGAGCTGCGCCGCCGCGGTGCAGACCCGCTCGCGCACGAAGCCCGTGTACAAGCGGCTCGACGGACGCGCCGCCGTTGCACCGCAATCGTCAAGCAGCGCGAACACCGCGCCGCGCCTGTCCACCGTCATGCTGACCGCCAAATCAGATCAATCGAAAAAGCTCTTCACCCGATCGAACCAGCTCTTGCTCTGCGGACTATGCCGCGCACCGCCTTCCACGAGCGCCTTTTCGAACTGCTTGAGCAGGTCGCGCTGCGCTTCGGTGAGCTTGACCGGCGTTTCGACCTGCACATGCACGTAGAGATCACCGGCGATGCTCGAACGCAGCCCCTTGATGCCCTTGCCGCGCAAACGGAACGTCTTGCCCGACTGCGTGCCTTCCGGCACGGTGAAGGTCGCGCGACCGGCCAGCGTCGGCACTTCGATATCGCCGCCAAGCGCCGCGGTGGTGAACGGGATCGGCATCTGGCAATGCAGATCGTCGCCGTCGCGCTCGAACACCGAGTGCTGCTTGATATGAATTTCGACGTAGAGATCGCCCGACGGACCGCCGTTGATGCCCGGCTCGCCGTTGCCGGCCGAGCGGATGCGCATGCCGTCGTCGATACCGGCCGGAATCTTCACTTCGAGCGTCTTGGTTTCCTTCACCTTGCCCGCGCCGTGGCAGTGATTGCACGGGTCGGGGATGTAGGTGCCGCTGCCGTGGCACTTCGGGCAAGTCTGCTGGATGCTGAAGAAGCCCTGCGACATGCGCACCGAACCCGAGCCGCTACAGGTCGGGCAGGTTTCCGGTTTGGTGCCCGGCTTCGCGCCCGAGCCATGACAGACTTCGCACGAAACCCAGCTCGGCACGCGGATCTGCGTGTCGTAGCCGTGTGCGGCCTGCTCGAGCGTGATTTCCATGCTGTAGCGCAGATCCGCGCCGCGATACACCTGCGGACCCGCGCGGCCGCCTCCGCGTGCGCCGGCGCCGGCCGCCTGGCCGAAGATGTCGCCGAAGATGTCGCCGAATGCATCGGCAAAGCCGCCGAAACCTTGCGCACCGGCCCCACCCATGTTCGGATCGACGCCCGCGTGACCGTACTGATCGTACGCGGCGCGCTTTTGCGAATCCGACAGCATTTCATAGGCTTCCTTCACCTCCTTGAAATGCTCTTCCGCATCCTTGTTGCCCGGATTGCGGTCGGGGTGGTGCTTCATCGCGAGCTTGCGATAAGCCTTCTTGATTTCGTCGTCGCTCGCGTTCTTTGCGACGCCCAGAACCTCGTAGTAATCCCGTTTCGCCATATCGGTTCAACGCCGCCGCGCAAAGCGACGCGGTAGCTCCTTGTGAATGCTGTGGAGTCTCACGACTCGTCCGGCCGCTGTCTGCGCCGCGTCTCGACACGGTTCAAAACAACGCCCTCCATAAAACGAACGTGCCCGGAGAGCCCAAAAGGCTCGCCAGGCGCGAAAAACCGCTCTTGCACTCAAGGCGCCCAAAGGGCGCCGATCTCGTGCAGCCGGGCCGCGCACATCGCTGTGCACGGCTTTACGGTCGGATGCCGACCTGGCTTTAGTCCTTCTTCACTTCCTTGAACTCAGCGTCGACCACGTCGTCGGCCTGCTGGCTCGCGCCCGCCGATGCACCGGCACCCGCACCGCCCGCCGCGCCCGCTGCCGCTTCGGCACCTTGCGCAGCCTGCATGTCGGCGTACATCTTCTCGCCCATCTTCTGCGAGGCCGTGGCCACCGCTTCGATCTTCGCTTCGATCGCGGCCTTGTCGCTCGAGCTGCTCTTCAGCGTGTCTTCGAGTTCCTTCAACGCGGCTTCGATCTTGTCCTTCTCACCCGCTTCGAGCTTGTCGCCGTACTCGGTCAGCGCCTTCTTCGTGCTATGGACGAGTGCGTCACCCTGGTTGCGGGCGTCGGCCAGCTCACGCAGCTTGTGATCTTCTTCAGCGTTCGCTTCGGCATCCTTCACCATCTTCTCGATTTCGGCTTCGGACAGACCCGAGTTCGCCTTGATCGTGATGCGGTTTTCCTTGCCGGTCGCCTTGTCCTTCGCGCCGACGTGCAGAATGCCGTTCGCGTCGATGTCGAAGCTCACTTCGATCTGCGGCACGCCGCGCGGTGCCGGCGGAATGCCTTCGAGGTTGAACTCGCCGAGCAGCTTGTTGCCCGCTGCCATTTCGCGTTCACCCTGGAACACCTTGATCGTCACGGCGCTCTGGTTGTCGTCAGCCGTCGAGTAGACCTGTGCGTGCTTGGTCGGGATCGTGGTGTTCTTGTTGATCATCTTCGTCATCACGCCGCCGAGCGTTTCGATGCCGAGCGACAGCGGGGTCACGTCGAGCAGCAGCACGTCCTTGCGGTCGCCCGACAGCACCTGGCCCTGGATCGCGGCACCAACGGCCACGGCTTCGTCCGGGTTCACGTCACGGCGCGGGTCCTTGCCGAAGAACTCCTTCACCTTTTCCTGCACCTTCGGCATACGGGTCATACCGCCGACCAGGATCACGTCGTCAATCTCGCCGACCTTCACGCCCGCGTCCTTGATGGCCACGCGGCACGGCTCGATGGTGCGCTCGATCAGTTCTTCAACCAGCGCTTCCAACTTCGCACGCGTAATTTTCAGGTTCAAGTGCTTCGGACCCGACGCGTCGGCCGTGATGTACGGCAGGTTGATTTCGGTCTGCTGGCTCGACGACAGCTCGATCTTGGCCTTTTCAGCCGATTCCTTCAGGCGCTGCAGCGCGAGCACGTCTTTCGACAGATCGACGCCCTGTTCCTTCTTGAACTCGCCGATGATGTAGTCGATGATGCGCTGGTCGAAGTCTTCACCGCCGAGGAACGTATCGCCGTTCGTGGACAGCACTTCGAACTGCATTTCACCGTCGACGTCTGCGATTTCGATGATCGAGATGTCGAACGTGCCGCCGCCGAGGTCGAACACGGCGATCTTGCGGTCGCCCTTTTCAGCCTTGTCCAGACCGAATGCCAATGCGGCTGCGGTCGGTTCGTTGATGATCCGCTTCACTTCCAGACCGGCGATGCGGCCTGCATCTTTGGTCGCCTGACGCTGGCTGTCGTTGAAGTACGCCGGCACCGTGATCACGGCTTCCGTGACGGTCTCGCCGAGGTAGTCCTCAGCGGTCTTCTTCATCTTGCGCAGCACTTCGGCCGAGATTTGCGGCGGCGCGAGCTTCTGGTCGCGCACTTCGATCCATGCGTCACCGTTGTCGGCCTTGATGATCTTGTAGGGCATCAGGCCGATGTCCTTCTGCACTTCCTTCTCTTCGAAGCGGCGGCCGATCAGGCGCTTGACCGCGAACAGTGTGTTCTTTGGGTTCGTGACCGACTGACGCTTGGCCGGCGCGCCGACCAGGATCTCGCTGTCTTCCATGTAAGCGATGATCGACGGCGTGGTGCGCGCGCCTTCCGAGTTCTCGATGACCTTGACCGAGTTGCCTTCCATGATCGCCACGCACGAGTTGGTCGTGCCGAGGTCGATGCCGATGATTTTGCCCATTTTTACAAATCTCCTGACTTTGATCGCTGCGGAAAGCGCCCGGTTGGCCCATCTGGCGGCGGGACGATCCGCTCTCAATTCCTACCTGCACTCAAAATAAGTGCGGCCACATCGTTTTCAAGACCTCTATTGCGATGCGGTCTTTAATTTTTTTCAATCAAGGGGCGGGCTCGTGAATCCTTGCTGCGAGCCCGCTCCGCCAGCCTGCACGGCGCCCCCGGCGGGGTTCGCCGGAAGTGCCTGAATCGACTGGATGTTTTGCGGCGCGCGGCGATGCGAAGCGACGAGGCAGACGCCGCCGGCGCAGACGCCCGGGATGCGCGTCGACGTGCTTACTTCGGCGCCGCGACGGTCACGAGCGCGGGACGCAGCACGCGATCCGCGATCACGAAGCCCTTCTGCAGCACCGCGACGACGGTGTTCGGCTCCTGGTCGGCCGGCACCATCGAAATGGCCTGATGGCGATGCGGATCGAACTTCTCGCCGACCGGATTGATGGCCACGACGCGGCCCTTCTCGAGCGCGCCGCTCAACTGGCGCAGCGTGAGCTCGACGCCTTCGCGGACCTTCTGCAGGTCGTCGGACGAATGGGCGACGGCCGCCTCGAGGCTGTCGACGACCGGCAGCAGATGCTCGGCGAAGTTCTCGATCGCGAACTTGTGCGCCTTGGCGACGTCTTCCTGAGCGCGACGGCGCACGTTTTCGGTTTCGGCCTTCGCGCGCAGGAAGTCTTCCTGCAACTCGGCGATCTTCGCCTGAGCGTCGGCCAGCGCCTGCTCGGCGGCAGCCTGGGCGGATTCAGTGGTGGCGCCGGTGTCCTGCTGTTGAGTGGCGGCCTCAGCCGCCTCGGCGGCCTGGCGCGCGGCTTCGTCGGCGGGCGTGGGATTCTGGCTCGTCGGGTTCTCTTGCGTGTTTTCCATGTCGCTGAAAGTCGTTAAAAAGTAAAAGCAAAGACGGAAAAAGCCGTTCCGACACAGTACGATTCGTGCTTTGCAAAATCGCGACAGGTGTCTTCGCGCCGATCCGCCAGACCGGACCCCAGATGGGGCCTGAAATAGCCGTTTCAAGCGGCTCCGAGGTTTTTTCGCACCACCGTCGTGCAGGCGAAATGCGCCGTAACAGGCATTCACGTGGCGCAATCAGATAGGGATTGAGTGCGGCCCGCAACTGACCTATTCTCCAGTCATGGAGCGGCAACGCACGTTAACCCTAATTTGACGTAAGCCTTACCGACACCTGACAGTCGTTCCGATAGCCCGTTTCAGCCCATCGAGGGGAGTACCGTGAAACTGACCGTTGCAATCGGGGTGGTCGCACTGGTACTGATCGCGGGCACCACGACCATCTGCATGTCCGGCGCGGTTAACGACCACACCACCGAGTACGGTGGCGCACACGCCACGGTCGAGCAGTTTTTTAGTTCCCACCCGAAAATCTGTCGATAGTGCGCCGGTCGCGTTTCGTCGGTCGCCTGTGCAGCGCGGCGGCCGGCTCGTGATACACCTTGCGCCGTTCCTGCTCGACCTGCCGCTTCTCCTTGCTCTGCGCGGTTTCAACGTAAAGCGTCTGCGCCACGCTCGCCGGGCCGCGCACGTCGCACACGCCCAGCACCTCGACCTGCCACACGTAGCGCTCGATCTCGATTTCGACCAGATCGCCGACACGCACGTCCTTGGCCGGCTTCACGGCCGCGCCGCCGATGCGCACCCGCCCCTTGTCGACCGCATCCGCGGCCAGCGAACGCGTCTTGAAGAAGCGCGCGGCCCACAGCCATTTGTCGATGCGCAGTTTCGCGCCCGGTTCGGTTGAAATGCGGTAGTTCATCTGCGTATTCAAGCCCCTGTCGTGTGCGGCACCGGCACCGCCTGCACCGGCCAGCCCTGCAGGTGCTGCGCGACGATTTCGCCGAGCGCGGCAACCCACGGCTGAGACGCATTCAGACAGGGGATCCGGTGAAACTCCTTGCCACCCGCCTGCAGAAATTCGTCGCGCACTTCCATGCCGATTTCCTCGATCGTTTCGAGGCAGTCGGCGGTGAAACCCGGACAAAACACGTCAGCACGCCGCACGCCTGCCGCACCGAGTTCCTTCAACGTCGGCGCCGTGTAGGGCTGCAGCCATTCGGCCTTGCCAAAGCGCGACTGGAACGTGATGCGGCATTCGACCGGCGTCAATTCGAGCGCCTGCATCAGCAGCGCGCCGGTCTGCTGGCATTGCTCGTGATAGGGGTCGCCGAGGTCGAGTGTGCGCTTGGGCACGCCGTGGAAACTCAGCACGAGCTTGTCGCCCGCCGCGAAATCGGGGCGGCCGTGCAGATGCCAGTGATGACGCACCTGCGCAGCGAGCGCCGCGATATACGCCGGGTGATCGGCGTACTGGCGAACCGTGCGGATTTCCGGCTGGTTGCGCATGCGCTTGAGCGCGGAAAAGGCTTCGTCGAACGCGGTCGCGGTGGTCGACGCCGAATACTGCGGATACATCGGCATCAGCAGCACGCGCTCGGTGCCGGCGAGCTTCAGCTGGTTCAGCATTGCCGGAATGCCGGGCGTGCCGTAGCGCATCGCGTAGTCGACCAGCACCGTGTAGTCGTTGACTTGCAGCAGATGGCGCAAACCCTCGACCTGCTTTTCGGTGTGCACGCGCAGCGGCGAGCCCTCAGGCATCCACACCGCCGCGTACTTCCTGGCGGAGCTGCGGCCGCGAAACGGCAAGATCAGCAGACGCAGAATCAGCTGCCACAGCAGCGCGGGAATTTCGACCACGCGAGGATCGGACAAAAACTGCGCGAGATAGCGGCGCACCGCGCGCGGCGTCGGCGCGTCGGGCGTACCGAGATTGATCAGCAACACGGCGACGCGATGCGACGTGGCGTTCTGTGATGGCCGCTCGAGGTCGAAGCGCATAGGCAGCAGAAGTCACCGCTTCACGCGGCGAGTCGATTCAATGGAGATTCATTATAGCGGCGCGGGTTCGGCCGGGCGTCGCCGGACCCTGGCCATTCGGACGATTGGCAGAGGCCGCCCGTTCGCGCATCATGGCCGGCACGGGCTGCGATGACGGCGGCGCCGCGGAGCGCGATGACTACTGCTGGCTGAGCGTCATGGACAACAGCCGCGCGGTGATGTCCACGATCGGAATCACGCGGTTGTAGGCCATGCGGGTCGGACCGATAACACCGAGCGTGCCGACGATCTTGCCGTTGACCTCGTACGGCGCGGTGACGACGCTCATTTCCTCGATCGGCACCAGTGTCGATTCGCCGCCAATGAAAATTTGCACACCCGCCGCGTGACTCGACACGTCGAGCAACTGAAGGAGGCTGGTCTTCTGGTCGAACACATCGAACAGCTTGCGCAGGCGCGCCATGTCCGACGAAAGATCGGCGACTTCGAGCAGATTGCGCTCGCCGGAGATAAGCACAGTCTCGCCGGTATCGGATTCGTCGGTGCTCGCGGTGACGGCCGCATGCATCAACGAGGTCATGTCGCCGCGCAGCTCGTCGATTTCCTCGCGCAGGCGGCGGCGCACTTCGTCAAACGAGAGGCCCGCGAAGTGCGCGTTGATGTAATTGGAGGCTTCCACCAGCTGCGAAGGCGAAAAGTCGCGCTGGGTGGCGAGAATGCGGTTCTGCACGTCGCCTTCGGGCGTCACGATGATCAGCAGAATGCGCTTGTCGGACAGGCGCATGAATTCGATCTGCTTGAATACGTGGCTGCGGCGCGGTGTGAGCACCACACCGGCGAACTGCGACAGGTTGGACAGCACGCTCGCCGCCGCGGCGACGATCTTCTGCGGCTCGCCCACCTGCAGCGTGGTTTTGACCGCGCGCATCACCGCTTCTTCGTCGGCGGCGGACTCGACCGTCAACATTGTATCGACGAACAGACGGTAGCCGCGTGGCGTCGGAATGCGCCCCGCCGACGTGTGCGGACTGATCACGAGCCCCAGATCCTCGAGGTCCGACATCACGTTGCGGATCGTGGCCGGGCTCAGCTCGAGGCCCGAGTAACGTGACAGCGTGCGCGAGCCGACCGGCTGACCTTCGGCGATGTAGCGCTCGATCAGCGTTTTGAGGAGGGTTTGTGCGCGAGGATCTAGCATGACGAAAAATTTTAGCTCAATGGCATCGCAGCCGCGAGCGCCCGCGGCGCCCGCTCCCGGCCAATGCGGCGCCGTCAGCGGGCGCGCATGTCATCGGGTCTTCACCATTCTAACGATAATCGCGACATGCGCAGACGCCCCGCGTGCGCCGGCCCGCTACCGGGTTGGCCTGCGGTTCTTTTCAGGCCCTACCTATGGTGTAATGCCGGCATGCAAGTGACCAGCCAGTTCAAGACCGTCGCGCTCGTCGGGCGCAGCAATACGCCAGGCATCGGCGAGCCGCTGACCGCGCTCGCCGCGTGCATCGCGAAGCTCGGCCTCGAAGTCGTGTTCGAAGCCGACACCGCCGCCGAAATCGGCGTAACCGACTATCCGGCGCTGCGTCCCGCCGAGATCGGCGCGCGCGCCGACGTCGCCGTGGTGCTCGGCGGCGACGGCACGATGCTCGGCATCGGTCGCCAGCTCGCGCCATATCGCACGCCCTTGATCGGCATCAACCACGGACGGCTCGGCTTCATCACCGACATTCCGATCTCCGACATGCGCGAGATCGTGCCGCAAATGCTGTCCGGCAATTTCGAGCGCGAGGAGCGCGTGCTGCTCGAAGCGCGCATCGTGCGCGACGGCACGTCGATCTATCACGCGCTCGCGTTCAACGACGTGGTGGTCAACCGTAGCGGTTTTTCGGGCATGGCGGAGCTGCGCGTGTCGGTCGACGGCCGCTTCATGTACAACCAGCGCTCGGACGGCCTGATCGTCGCGACGCCGACCGGCTCGACCGCGTACGCGCTGTCGTCGCAGGGGCCGATCCTGCATCCGCAATTGCAGGGCTTCGTGCTCGTGCCGATCGCGCCGCACGCGCTGTCGAACCGGCCAATCGTGCTGCCGGACGACTCGAAGGTCAGCATCCAGATCGTTTCCGGGCGCGAAGTGAACGTCAATTTCGACATGCAGTCGTTCACGTCGCTGGAGCTCGGCGACACGATCGAGGTGCGCCGTTCGCGTCACACGGTGCCAATGCTGCATCCGGTCGGCTACAGCTATTACGCGACGCTGCGCAAGAAGCTGCACTGGCACGAGTACCCGTCGCACGAAGAAGACCCGAGGCCGTAAGCGGCGCTTTCTAGCCCACGCCGCCGCGGCCGCCACCCGAATCCAAGCTACCCGACGACCTCCATGCTTCGCCACCTCTCGATACGCGACTTCGTCATCGTCGCCGCGCTCGACCTCGAATTCGACAGCGGCTTTACCGTTTTCTCGGGCGAAACCGGCGCCGGCAAATCGATCCTGATCGACGCGCTCGCGCTCGCGCTAGGCGCGCGCGCCGAGGCGAGCGTCGTGCGCACCGGCGAGAGCCGCGCCGATATCACCGCGGAGTTCGAAACGCACGCGCAGGTCGATCAATGGCTCGACGCGCAGGCGCTCGGCGCGGCCGACGACGGCCAGCACGGCGGCACCGTGATGCTGCGGCGGGTGGTCGACGCGAACGGCCGCTCACGCGCGTTCATCAATGGCACGGCCGCGACGCTCGCGCAGCTGCGCGAGGTCGGCGAAATGCTCGTCGATATTCACGGCCAGCATGCGCACCAGTTGCTGATGCGCCCGGACGCGCAGCGCGAGCTGTTCGACACGCACGCGGGCCTGTCGGACTTGGCCGCCGCGGTGACACGCGCGTGGCGCACGTGGCGCGACAAGGCGCAGGCGGTCGAGCACGCGCAAACGCGCGATCGCGAGCTGCAACTCGAACGCGAGCGACTCGCGTGGCAACTCACCGAACTCGATAAGCTCGCGCCGCAGCCGGGCGAATGGGAAGAGGTCAACACCGAGCATCGGCGGCTGTCGCATTCCGCGAATCTGATCGACGGCGTGCAGGGTGCGCTCGGCGCGCTGTCCGAATCGGACGACGCGATGATCACGCATCTCGGCTCGATCGTGTCGAAGGTGCGCGACCTCGCGGAGATCGACCCGGCGCTGAACGACGTGCTCGCCGCGCTCGAACCCGCCGAGATCCAGTTGCAGGAAGCCGCGTATTCGCTGAGCCACTACGCGCAGAAGCTCGAGCTCGATCCGGAGCGCCTCGCGCAGGTCGAAAAGCGCCTCGACGCGCTGCACTCGGCTGCGCGCAAATTCCGCCTGCAACCCGAGACGCTGCCGGAAGAACACGAAGCGCGCCGCAAGCAATTGGCCGCGCTCGACGCCGCCGCCGACCTCGACGGCCTGCGCGCCGCCGAGGCGCAAGCGAAGGACGCGTTCGTCGCCGAGGCTAAAAAACTGTCGAAGGCACGGGCCAAAGCAGGCAAGGCGCTCGGCGAGGCGGTCACGACCGGCATGCAGGAACTGTCGATGAAAGGCGGCAGCTTCGAAGTCGCGCTGGTGCCGTTGCCCGAAGGCGGTGGGCATGGGCTCGAGCAGATCGAGTTCCGGGTGGCGGGTCACGCCGGCGTGCGGCTGCGGCCGCTCGCGAAAGTCGCGTCGGGCGGCGAACTCGCGCGTATCAGTCTCGCGCTCGCAGTGATCGCGAGCGCGGCCAGCCCGACACCGACGCTGATCTTCGACGAAGTGGATACGGGCATCGGCGGCGGCGTGGCCGAAGTGGTCGGGCGGCTATTGCATCAACTCGGCGAGGCGCGCCAGGTGTTGTGCGTGACCCATCTGCCGCAGGTCGCGGCGCGCGGCGATCATCATTTCCAGGTCGCAAAGATGAGCAACGGCACCGGCGGCACGCTCAGCAGCGTGACCTCGCTCGACAAGGCGAGCCGCATCGAGGAAGTCGCGCGCATGCTCGGCGGCCTCGAAATCACGGCGACCACGCGCAAGCACGCGAAGGAAATGCTGGCCGCCTGAGATTGCGCCGTGCGCGGCTCACCGCACACGGCCTGAGTCGGGTTGGCCGGGACGTCACACCGATCCCGGCCGCGCATGATGCGCTGGCGCTACGCGAAATGCGCAAGCGCCTTTACCCAAACACCCTCTTCCACAACGCCAGCACCGCCTCGCGCTCGGCCGCGACCAGCGCCGGATCGACCCGCGCCTTCTCCATCCCATCGAGCCGCAGCGTGTGCTGCAGCTTGCGATAGCGCCGATAGGCAGCGCCGACCGTCTCGGCTTCCGCTTCGCTCATTAGCCCGAAACGCGACACTTCACGCAGCAGCGCGATATTGCCGGTATTGCGGATCAGCTCGGGATCGCGCGCCGCATGCAGCAGCACCCAGTACTGCACGGTGAACTCGATATCGACCATGCCGCCGCGGTCGTGCTTCAGGTCGAATAGAGTCGGCGTCTGGTTCGGGTGACCCGCTTCGACGCGCGCGCGCATCTCGACGATCTCTTTCGCGAGCGGCGGCGCTTCGCGCGGTGTCGTCAGCACCTGTTCGCGGATCGCCTCGAACTTCGCGCCGATCTCCGGATCGCCCGCACAGAAGCGTGCCCGCGTCAGCGCCTGATGCTCCCACACCCAGGCGGTGTTCGCCGCGTCGCCCTCGCGCAGCTGATAGCGGCGGAACGCGTCGAGATCGGTGACGAGCAGGCCTGACTCGCCATTGGGCCGCAGCCGCAGATCGATGTCGAACAAGGTGCCGGCGCCGGTCGCGGTGGTCAGCCACGTGATCAGGCGCCGCGTGAAGGTGGCGTAGACGTCGGCCGCGGCATCGTCGGGATCGTCATACAGGAAGATCAGGTCGAGGTCCGACGCGTAGCCGAGCTCCTTGCCGCCGAGCTTGCCATAGGCGATCACCGCGAAGCGCGGCGCGTCGCGGTGACGTTTGGGCAACTGATTCCACACGGCTTCGATCGTCACGTCGAGCACCGCGTCGGCGAGCTCGGACAGCCGATCGCTGACGTGCTCGACGGACAGCTTGCCGGCAAGATCGATCAGCAGAATGCGAAACACCTCGGCCTGATGCGCGTGGCGCAGCAGATCCATCTGCTGCTCGACGCCGTCGGCGGCGGCGAGCCGCAAACGCAACGTACGCTTGAATTCGGGCCAGTCGAACGGGCTGTTGATCGCCTCGCCGTCGAGCAGTTCGTCGAGCAGCTGCGGATGGCGGATCAGATAGCCGGCCGCCCAGCGCGAGCCGCCCAGCACCGACAGCACCTGGTGCAGCGCCTGCGGATACTCGGTCAAGAGCGCCAGATACGCGCCGCGCCGGCTCACCGCTTCGAGCAGATCGAACAGGCGCGCGACCGTATCGCCGCGCCGGCCGGCCGGCTCCAGCGTGCGCGCGGCTTCGAGCGCGCGCTGCGCGACGATGTCGAAGCGCTGCCGGCTGCGCTCGTTCAGGCCCGTGTAGCGCGACGAGCGCCACACCGCCTGCAGCCGCGCGAGCAACTCGCCGGGTTCGGCCACACCGAGTTCGATGAGGCGCGCGCGCAGCGCGTCGTCGGCGCTATCGTCGGCGAGCGCACTGCTCCACACCCACGCGGCCGCGCCGTCCTCGGGCGCGCCGCAGCCGTCGCGGCCGCCCACCTTGTCGGCGAAAATCTGGTCGAACTGCTGTTCGACGAACTCGCGATGCGCGTTGAGCTTAGTCATCAATTCCGGGTAGTCGTCGCAGCCCATCGCGCGCGCGAGCGCCGCGCGGTCTTCGGCATCGACGGGCATCGCGTGAGTCTGCGCGTCGTTGCGATATTGCAAGCGATGTTCGAGCTCGCGCAGAAAGCGATAAGCCTGCGACAGCTTCAGGCACACCGACGGGTCCATCAACCCATGCGTGGCCGCATGGCGCAGCACGGCGAGCGTCGGCCGCACGCGAAAGCCGGCGTCCTGGCCGCCGCGGATCAGCTGAAACACCTGCGCGCTAAACTCGATTTCACGGATGCCGCCTCGGCCGAGCTTGATGTCGTCGGCCTTGTCGGGGCGCATCGACGCGCGGCGCTGCGCCTCCTGGCGGATCTGCAGATGCAGCGCGCGGATCGCGCTGATCACGCCGAAATCCAGATAGCGTCGATAGACGAACGGCGTGACGATCGCATCGAGCTGCTTCTGCAGCCGCTGCGCCGCGGCGCTTGCGCCCTCGGACACGAGCCGGCCCTTGATCCACGCGTAGCGCTCCCACTCGCGGCCCTGCACGTAGAAATACTCTTCGAGCATGCCGAGGCTGCACACGAGCGGGCCCGAATCGCCGTTCGGCCGCAGACGCATATCGACACGAAACACGTAGCCGTCGGCGGTGACTTCCGCGAGCGCGCCGATCAGCCGCTTGCCGAGCCGCGTGAAGAACTCCTGGGTCGCGAGCGGCGAGCGCTGGCCGCCGGTCGTCTCGCCATCGTCCTCGTAGACGAAGATCAGATCGATATCCGACGACACGTTCAGCTCGCGCCCGCCGAGCTTGCCCATGCCGACCACGCCGAGCGTGAGCCGCTCGCCCTGCTGGTCGCGCGGCTCGCCATACAGCGCTTCCAGTTCGGCGCTCAGCACCGTCAGCGCGCGCTGGATCGTCGTTTCCGCGAGATCGGTCATCGCGCCGGTGACTTCGGCGATATCGGCTTCGCCGGCCAGGTCGCGCTCCATCACCGCGCAGAATACTTCGGTGCGCAACTGGCGCAGCGCGCGTTTCAGCGCATCTTCGTTGACCGGCGCACCGGCGGGGCCAGCCGCCTCGGCGCACAGTGCGTCGAGACGCGCGTCGATGCGCTCGCGCGTCAGCGGCTCGTCGGCCAGCGCGCTGACATGCGCGACCAGTTGCGGGCGGGCCGCGGCGGCGCGCGCGGCATAGTGCGAATAGCTGGAACTCAGGAGGGTTGCATCAGTCATCAAAAATCTGGCTCGCTCGTTGCTTGATCGAATTTGTCCGGCGGTATTCTGACGATGTAGGGGTGTCGTTTCGGGGTCGCTGTCATATCGTTCTATTGTGCAACCGGCACGCGGCGGCAAGCATGCCGAAGCCCGTGCCGAACGGCCTCGCGAATCCCCGTCACGGGCTTTCGGACAGGGTTTGCAGGAAGTCCGCCGACACTTTCCCGTGTGTTACATTTCGTCGTTAACACGCAAAACTACCATACGCCCAGCCGCCGCAGCATGTCCGAGCGAAACGAATCCGCCGACCCGCAAGCCCCATCGCAGGTCCGGCATGTGAGCGGAAGCGACCACATCGTGTTGCGTCGGACGTTGCGCGTGCTCGCCACGCTCGCACTCGTCCTCTATTTCATCGCGGGCGGAGTGTTTCTGGGTTTGCGCTACGTGGTGCTGCCGCGAGTCGACACGTTCCGGCCGCGCATCGAAGCCGCAGTCTCCGACAAGCTGCACACCCAATTCACGATCGGCCGGCTCGCGCCGCACTGGAGCGGCTTCCAGCCTGGGCTCGACGTCACCAACCTCGTCATCCGCGATCACGACGGCGAACCCGCGCTGACGATTCCGCACGCCACCGCGACGGTATCCTGGCGCTCGCTATGGGAGTTTCATCCGGCGCTGTCGAGCCTGATCGTCGATCAGCCGGACGTGCTGGTGTCGCGCAGCGACGACGGCGTGCTGTCGGTCGCGGGCGTGCCGGTACCGACGCGCCACAGCGGCAACGACGCGCTGTCCACCTGGTTGTTGCGTCAGCAGGCGATCGTCGTGCGCGGCGGCGTGCTGCGCTGGCGCGACGCGACCCGCCACGAGCCCGAGCTGGCGCTGCGCGATATCCGCATCGCGATCCTCAATGACGGCCGCGACCACCGCATGGCGCTGCAGGCGCCGCCCGACGGCAGCGTGCTGAAAGGCCCGCTCGACTTCCGCACGCACTTTCGCCACGCGCCACTCTCCGCGATCGGCAAGCCGATCAACTGGAGCGGCCAGGTGTATATGTCGACGGGCCCGGTCGATCTGCCGACCCTCGCGCGCTACGTCGAATTCCCGATCGAGACGTTCGCCGGCCGCATCGACAATGCCATCTGGATCGACTTCAGCGAAGGCCGCATGAACCAGGCGACCGGCCAGCTGAACGGCAACGACGTCGCGATGCGGGTGCGCCCGACCCAGCCAAAGCTGCTCGTGCCGATTGCCCACTTTCTGTGGCGCGTCGAGGCAGGCGACGGCGAGTACCGGCTGCAGTTGTCGGACCTGCGTGCCGAGCTCGGCCAGCCGCCGCTCGAAGACGGCACGCCGCTCACGCGCATCCTGCGCTTCCGGACCCTCGACAGCCGCTACCGGACCGCGTCGCAGCAGCACGGGCAGCTTTTGAGCATCAGCGGCGATCGCGTCGATCTCGGCATCCTCGCCGAATTCAGCCGCGCGCTGCCGTTGCCGCGGCACTTTCTGAACGAACTCGTGCGCATCAATCCGCGCGGGCTGGTCGCGAACTACGTGATCGAGGTCGAGCGCGACAAACCGGAATCCGGAGAAGTGGGCAGCGACCATCGGCCGACGGGTGCGGAGCCGATCGAGCGTTATCGCTTCAAGGGCGATCTGCAGGGCATCAGCTTCGCCGCCCAGGAGCCGGGGCCGGGCCTGACGCCGCGCGGCCATCCGCGCGCCGGCATTCCCGGCATCGAGAACCTGTGGGGCACCGTCGACGCCGACGAAAAAGGCGGCCGCGCAAACCTCGATACGTCCAACGTGGCGATCACGCTGCCGGGCGTGTTCGACGATCCGCGTCTGACGCTCGCGCGTCTGCGCGGCCGCGCCGAGTGGACGATGGGCAAGAAGGCACCGGGCGACACGCGTCCCGCGTTCGCGGTCAAGCTCAACGATTTCAGCGTATCGAACCCCGACGTCGAGGCAAGCGCGACCGCGAGCTACAGCAATCCCGGCCACGGCCGCGGCTCGCTCGACCTCAAAGCCGACTTCCAGCGCGCGCAGGTGACCCGTATCGCCCGCTATCTGCCGACCGCGGTCAGCGAAAAGCTGCGTATTTACCTGGACCACGGCCTGCAGGCTGGCGTGTCGCGCGGCGGCACGATCGAAGTGCACGGCGACCTGACCAAGTTCCCCTACGCACGCGACCCCGACGCCGGCCTCTTCCACATCGTCGCGCCGTTCACCGGCGGCAAGTTCGATCCGACGCCGTTCCCGCCGCGCAACATGCGCAACGGCACGCCAAACGTTTGGCCCCCGCTCGACGGCATCGACGGCGTGTTCGAGCTCAAGCAGAACGTGCTGCGCTTCGACATCGACCGCGGCCGTTACAAGCGCGTCGCGCTGACCGGCGTGAACGGCCGCATCGACGACCTCGGCACCAAAGGCTCGAACCTCACCATCCAGGGCAACGGCCGGGGCCCGCTCGCCGACATGCTCGACTATGTGAACCGCAGCTCACTCGGCATCATGGCGCGGCATCAGACCGAAAAGATTCGCGCGGAAGGGCCTGCGTCCCTCGCGCTGAAGCTGACGATCCCGCGTACGCCGAAGCCGCATGTCGGCGTCGAAGGCGCGCTAGGCTTCCTGAACAATCGCCTGAGCGTGAGCAATGCGCCGCCGCTGTCGCGGCTGAACGGCCGGGTGCGCTTCACCGAACGAACGGCCGAGGTCGAGCGGCTCTCCGGACAGTTCCTTGGCGGCGACGTGCATGCGAACGGCGGCTTGCGGCAAGACGGCACATACGCGCTCGCGCTCAACGGCCACATCGCCGTCGATGCCGCGCGCGAGCTGCATCCGCCTGGCGCGGCCGCGCAGGTGCTAACGCATATGAGCGGCAGCGCGCCTTATGCGTTGCGCGTCGCCGGCGCGAGGGGCCGCCTGCCGCAGGTCAGCGCCAACTCGGATCTGAGCGGCCTCGCGCTCGATTTTCCAGCGCCGTTCGAGAAGCAGGCCGGCACACCGATGCCGCTGCATTTCGCGGTCAATCCGTCGACGGTGCCGGGCGAAGCCGGCCTCGAACGCGCCGACCTGACGCTGGGGCCGGTCGCCGCCGCGTATCTGCTGCGTTATCGGCCGAGCGCGCAGCCGCGTACGCCACCGACCGTCGTGCGCGGCGCGATCGGCGTGAACCGGGCGGTCGAGCTGCCGTCCGAGGGCGTGGTCGCCGCGGTGGACATCAAGGAGTTCAACGCGGATGCCTGGCGCGCGCTCGCCGCGCAGTTGCGCGCGGGCGCGGCCGGCGCGAATGGCGTGAACGGCGGCGCGAACGGCGGCAATAGCGCAACCAACGCCAGCAGCGCGACCACCCCCGCCGCCGCGCCGAATCCGATGCTCACGCAGTTCCTGCCGAACCGCTTCGCGCTGCACATCGACACGCTGACGCTTCTCAAGCGTCACTGGGACAACGTGATCGTCGGCGCGTCGCATATGGATCGCACGTGGCAAGCGAACATCGCGTCGAATCAGGTGTCCGGCCACGTGTCGTGGCTGCCGGGCGTGACCCGCGAATCGCCGGGAGAACTGCAGGCGCGCTTCGCACGCGTCGTGATTCCATCGGTCGCGGACAAGGACCTGCTCGGCCCGGCGATGTCGGCGCCCGCGCTGAACATGCCGTCGATCGATCTGGTCGTGAACGAGCTGATCGTGCACGACCGCAACGTCGGCCGGCTCGAGGTCGACGCGCACAACTACGACGAGAACGGCGTGCCGGTGTGGCAGCTCGACAAGCTCGACGTGACGAACCCTACCGCGACGCTCACCGCGACCGCGAACTGGCGCACCTCGACCGAACTGCCCATCTCGGCCGACGAAGCCACGCCGCGGCGCACCGTGTTCGATTTCAAGCTCGACATCAAGGACGCTGGCGCGATGCTCGAGCGCTTCGGTCTGCCGAGAACGCTCAAGGGCGGCATCGGCTCTATCCAGGGCAAGGCCGTGTGGCAGGGCGGCCCGACCACGATCGACTATTCGACGCTGAACGGCAACCTCGCGCTCGATCTGCGCCACGGCCAGATCCTGAAGGTCGATCCAGGCGTCGCAACGCTGCTCGGCGTGCTGAGCCTGCAAAGCCTCGCGCGTATCGCCACGCTCGATTTCCGCGACGTGCTCGGCGAGGGCCTGCCGTTCTCGAGCGTGACCGGTACCGCGCAGATTCATGACGGCATCGCCCGCACCGACAACTTCAGGATGGTGACCGCGCCGGCCCGCGCCGAAATGGTGGGCTCCGTCGACATCGCGCAGAGAACCCAGAACCTGCACCTGCACGTGATACCGACCGTCAGCGCCGGCTCCGCGGTGATCGCCGCGACGATCATCAATCCGCTGATCGGCCTCGGCGCGCTGGTCGCCGATATCGCCTTCACACATGGGGTGTCGCACGTGTTCGCGCGCGACTACGCGATCACCGGTTCGTGGTCCAAACCGCAGGTTCAGCGGGTGACGGGCGAACGGGGTAAGATTGACGCTCCGGCTTCGACCGTGGAAGCGCACTGAGCTTCGGTTTCCCTGGCGCCGCTGTCTCGTTCCACGCGGCCGCTCGTGCCGCTCTGCCGACTCGATGCGCCAACGGGGCCGAGCCAGCCCAGAACCATGCGGTGCCCGCGCTTCATACCGCCGCCCGCCGGGAGTCTTTCGACACGCTCATGAGCGAAACACACGTCACATCATCCGCATCCGCCGCAACGTCCGGCTCTGTCGCCAGCCCCTTTCGGGTCGCCGCGCTGCAGATGGTCAGCACGCCGGATCGCGATCGCAATCTCGCCGAAGCAGAGCGCCTGATCACCGAAGCCGCCGCCGACGGCGCGCAGCTCGTGCTGCTCCCCGAGTATTTCTGTTTCATGGGCTTCAAGGACACCGACAAGCTCGCCGTGCGCGAGCCGCATCGGGATGGCCCGATCCAGCGCTTTCTGGCCGACGCCGCGCGCCGCCACCGGCTCTGGGTGATCGGCGGCACCCTGCCGCTGAACGCGCCGGAGGCGTCGCGCGTGCTGAACACGACGCTGGTGTTCGACCCGCTCGGCAACGAAGCCGCGCGCTACGACAAGATCCATCTGTTCAACTTCGAAAAAGGCGATGAATCGTTCGACGAAGCTCGCACGATCCGGCCCGGCACCTCGGTGCAAAGCTTCGAGGCGCCATTCGGCCGGGTCGGCCTGTCGGTCTGCTACGATCTGCGCTTTCCCGAGCTGTACCGGCGCATGGGCGACTGCGCGCTGATCGTGGTGCCGTCCGCGTTTACCTACACGACCGGCCGCGCGCATTGGGAGCTGCTGCTGCGCACCCGCGCGATCGAAAACCAGTGCTACGTGCTCGCCGCGGCGCAGGGCGGCAAACATGAAAACGGCCGCCGCACCTGGGGCCACAGCATGCTGATCGACCCGTGGGGCGAGATCGTCGCGGTGCGCGACGAGGGCGCCGGCGTGGTCGCGGGCAACCTCGAACGCGCGCGCATCGACGAAGTGCGGCAGAGCCTGCCGGCATGGCGTCATCGCGTGCTGACCTGAAACCGACATTGAAACTGCCGCGCCTGCCACGCATATACCGACGCAGGCGCTCCCCGACCCCTTCGTATCGAGCAGAACATACTTCGCATGAACATCATCGAACCCGGTATCCGTAATCTCGCCGCCGCCAAGGACATCCTTCTCACGCCCTATGGCCTCGACGAGTCGCTGCTTACGCGCACGCTCGCCGAAATCTTCACGCACCGCGTCGACTACGCGGACCTGTACTTCCAGACCACCCGCAGCGAAGCGTGGAGTCTCGAGGAAGGCATCGTGAAATCGGGCAGCTTCAGCATCGACCAGGGCGTCGGCGTGCGCGCCGTGTCGGGCGACCGTACCGCGTTCGCCTACTCGGACGACCTGTCGCCCGAAGCGATCCGCCAGGCGGCCATCGCCACGCGCGCAATCGCCAAGTCGGGCGGCGGCAAGCAGAAGATCAAGGTGGCGTCGTCGCTGACCGGCATCGCCGGACGCGATCTGTACCTGCCGTCCGACCCGCTACATTCGCTCGACGCCACCGCGAAGGTCAAGCTGCTCGAGCGCATCGAACAGATGGCGCGCGGCCGCGATCCGCGCATCCAGCAGGTGATGGCGGGCTTGGCCGGCGAATACGACGTGGTGCTGGTCGCACGCAGCGACGGCGGCTTCGCGGCCGACATCCGGCCGCTCGTGCGCGTGTCGGTCACCGTGATCGCCGAGCAGAACGGCCGCCGCGAAATCGGCAGCGGCGGCGGCGGCGGACGTTTCGACTACGGCTATTTCACCGATGAAGTGCTGTCGCGCTATGTCGACGATGCGGTGCACGCGGCCCTCGTCAATCTCGACGCGCGTCCGGCGCCGGCCGGCGCAATGACCGTCGTGCTCGGCCCGGGCTGGCCCGGCGTGCTGCTGCACGAAGCGATCGGTCACGGGCTCGAGGGCGACTTCAACCGCAAGGGCTCGTCGGCGTTCGCCGGACGCATCGGCGAGCAGGTCGCCGCGAAGGGCGTCACCGTAGTCGACGACGGCACGCTGCCGAACCGCCGCGGCTCGCTCAATATCGACGACGAAGGCAATCCGACCCAGTGCACGACGCTGATCGAGGACGGCATCCTGAAGGGTTACATCCAGGACACGTTGAACGCGCGCCTGATGAAGATGCCGGTCACCGGCAACGCGCGGCGCGAATCGTACGCGGCGCTGCCAATGCCCCGCATGACCAACACGTACATGCTCAACGGCGACAAGGACCCGCAGGAAATCCTCGCGTCCGTGAAGAACGGCCTGTATGCGGTGAACTTCGGCGGCGGTCAGGTGGACATCACGAACGGCAAGTTCGTGTTCTCGGCCTCCGAGGCGTACATGATCGAGAACGGCAAGATCACGTATCCGGTCAAGGGCGCGACGCTGATCGGCAGCGGCCCGGAATCGCTGAAGTACATCACGATGATCGGCAACGACATGAAGCTCGATTCGGGCGTCGGCGTGTGCGGCAAGGAAGGCCAGAGCGTGCCGGTGGGCGTCGGTCAGCCGACGCTGCGCATCGAGAAGATGACGGTCGGCGGTACGGCCTGATTACTCGGTGGATGCACGCTTCGCGCACGCAAAACGCGAAGCGTGCGGCTTTTCCGCATTTTTCGACGTCCCGGCTTGTCAGCCGAGCCTGTACCGGGTTATAAAGTCACTCACCCTTTTTTGACCAGCGACGCATTCACTTCGCCATGTCCGCCAAGTTTTATTTTTACTTTTTTTGGTATCTCAGACCGCTGGCGGATCGAGAGGGGTGTTAGTACACGCAGGACACCGAGAATTCCCGAAAAACCGCCAGCTAGCCTGGCGGTTTTTTTTCGCCTCACGCTTTTCGATACCTATTTGACCTACGCGAACACGCTGCGAACCGATTCAGGAGAACCACATGCCCCCGCACAATACCGACGATGTCCGCATCCGCGAATTGAAGGAACTCACGCCGCCCGCTCACCTGATCCGCGAGTTTGCTTGCGACGAGACGGTGTCCAACGTGATCTACGAATCGCGCACCGCGATGCATCGCATTCTGCACGGCATGGACGACCGTCTGATCGTCGTGATCGGCCCGTGCTCGATTCACGATCCGAAGGCCGCCATCGAATACGCGGGACGTCTGATCGAGCAGCGCAAGCGCTTTGCCGGCGAGCTCGAAGTCGTGATGCGCGTGTACTTCGAAAAGCCGCGCACGACGGTGGGCTGGAAGGGTCTCATCAACGACCCGCACATGGACAACAGCTTCAAGATCAACGAAGGTCTGCGCACCGCGCGCGAGCTGCTGCTGCGGATCAACGAACTCGGTCTGCCCGCCGGCACCGAGTACCTCGACATGATCAGCCCGCAGTACATCGCGGATCTGATCTCGTGGGGGGCGATCGGCGCGCGCACGACCGAATCGCAGGTGCATCGCGAGCTGGCTTCGGGACTGTCGTGCCCGGTCGGCTTCAAGAACGGCACGGACGGCAACGTGAAGATCGCCGTCGACGCAATCAAGGCCGCCTCGCAGCCGCACCACTTCCTGTCGGTCACCAAGGGCGGACACTCGGCGATCGTATCGACCGCGGGCAATGAGGACTGCCACGTCATTCTGCGCGGCGGCAAAACGCCGAACTACGACGCCGACAGCGTCAATGCGGCCTGCGCGGATATCGGCAAGGCGGGTCTCGCCGCGCGTCTGATGATCGATGCGAGCCATGCGAACAGCTCGAAAAAGCACGAAAACCAGATTCCGGTGTGCGCGGACGTCGGCCGTCAGATCGCCGCGGGTGACGAGCGCATCGTTGGCGTGATGGTGGAGTCGCACCTCGTCGCGGGTCGCCAGGATCTGAAGGAAGGCTGCCAGCTCACGTACGGCCAGAGCATTACCGATGCATGCATCGGCTGGGACGAAAGCGTCGCCGTGCTCGAAGGCCTTGCCGAAGCGGTCAAGCAACGCCGCGTCGCGCGCGGCAGCGGCAACTGAAGGCCTGCCCCGCCGCCATCGCGGGGGCTTGTCGGTAGTCCGTAGAAAACCCGGTTCAATTTCGAACCGGGTTTTTTATTGGCCATTCGGACGAATGGTACTGAGCCGGCCGCCTCGCTATCGTCATAGCTCGTTGCCTGGTTGCTTGCACGACTTGACTGGGCTGGAGAGTGCGTATAAGATTTTGTACATGAGGTGGCGATGGAGCAGGAAAAAGAAATTCGCTGGTTAGGCTCCAGCTACCGTGATTTGCTTGCTTTTCCCAACGAAGCGCGTCGTCTCGCCGGGTTTCAGCTTCACAAGATTCAGTCAGGACTCGACCCTGACGACTGGAAACCGTTCGAGTCTATCGGCGCGGGAACTCGCGAAATTCGCATCAGAGACGAGGACGGTATTTTTCGCGTGATGTACGTGACCAAATATGCCGAAGCGCTGTACGTGCTGCATTGCTTTCAGAAGAAAACGCAGAAGCTCGGACCGCGCGACAGAAAAATTGCCGAAACGCGCTATCGCGCCATCACTCATTACAGGACCACCCAGCCATGACGATCGACACCCACATTCGTCACGTAACGCGAGCCGGCGCGAACGTGTTCCTCGAACTCGGTTTTTCCGCCGAGGAAGCGAAGCGCCTTCACGCGGCGTCGCAAAAGCAGATCAACGATACGCGGCTGCTCAAGGAACAATTGATGACGGAGCTGTCCACGTGGATCGAACAGCATCATCTGAAGCAGGCCGAGGCGGCCGAAATTCTGATGGTGTCGCGTCCGCGCGTGTCAGACGTCGTCAACAAGAAAACCACCAAGTTCACGATCGACACGCTCGTTGAAATGCTGAGCCGCATCGGCAAGCCGGTTACGCTCGCCGTCGGTTGAGCGGTTGAGCGTCGGCTCGTGCGAAGCTCAGTACCTATCTATATGCGCATGGGCGTCGCCGCTCAAGGCGTGCCGCGATCGTGCTGCCATAGCACGTCGGTGCCGCCGTCCGCGCGATTGAGCACGCGCGCCAGCACGAACAGCAGATCGGACAGCCGGTTCACGTACTGACGCGGCGCCGCGTTCAGCGTCTCGTGTTCGCCAAGCGCGACGATCGCGCGCTCCGCTCGGCGGCAAACGGTACGGCACACATGCGCAAGCGCAGCCGCGCGCGAACCTCCCGGCAGAATGAATTCCTTCAGTGGCGGCAGCGTGGCGTTGTAGTCGGCGAGCCAGCCGTCGAGCTGCGCGAGATGCCGCTCGGTGATCATCGTGTGACCGGGAATGCACAGCTCGCCGCCCAGATCGAACAGATCGTGCTGGATTTCGACCAGCGCCGCGCGTACGTTCTCGGGCAGGTTCTCGCACAACAGCACGCCGAGGTTCGAATTGAGTTCGTCGACATCACCGATCGCGGCGATTCGCGCGCTGTCCTTGCGCACACGGCGGCCGTCGCCGAGACCGGTGGTGCCGTCGTCGCCGGTGCGAGTGGCGATCTTGCTGAGCCGATTGCCCATGATGCTCCCCTGTATTCAGTGACGATGCGGCCACCACGTTTGTCCATATTGCACGCATCGCGAAATCGCCGCCATTATATGAGCGGAAGCCGGCGCAGCGCCGTCCGGCGGGCGAACGGCGTAAAATGAAACGGCTGCTGCAAACAGGCTGTTATCTAAAGAAACTTTCATCGGACCGGAGTAAGCGTTGAAGCGCCAACTCCGCTCGACAGGAGACATGCGTGAACCATCCCGTACCGCCGGCGCCGCTTCGCCGGCCGTTTCCGGCCGAATTGCTGAACCAGCTCAAAGCCGCTTTCGGCGATCGGGTCTCCGTTGCCGAAGCCGTGCGTGCGCACCACGGCCGCGACGAATCGCCGTTCGATCCGCAATTGCCTGACGCTGTCGTCTTCGCGCGCACAAGCGAAGACGTGCAAACCGCCGTCAAGCTGTGCGGCCAGTTCGACGTGCCGATCATTCCGTACGGCAATGGCTCGTCGCTCGAAGGACATCTGCTTGCCGTGCAAGGCGGCGTGTCGATCGATCTGTCGGAGATGAACCGGGTGTTGTCGATCAACGCCGAAGACCTGACCGTCACCGTCGAGCCCGGCATCTCGCGCAAGCAGCTGAACGAAGCGCTGCGCGACACGGGCCTGTTCTTCCCGATCGACCCGGGCGCGGACGCGAGCATCGGCGGCATGTCGGCGACCCGCGCGTCCGGTACCAACGCCGTGCGCTACGGCACGATGCGCGAGAACGTGCTCGGCCTGACGGTCGTGCTCGCCGATGGCCGCGTGATCAAGACCGGCTCGCGCGCGCGCAAATCGTCGGCGGGGTACGACCTCACGCGCCTGTTCGTCGGCTCGGAAGGCACGCTCGGCGTGATTACCGAAATCACGCTGCGCCTCTATCCGCAGCCGGAGGCGGTGTCGGCCGCGGTGTGCACGTTCCCGTCGATGGGCGATGCGGTGCGCGCGGTCATCGAGACGATCCAGATCGGCGTGCCGATCGCGCGTGTCGAGTTCGTCGATTCGCTGGCGATCCGCTCGATCAATCGCCACTCGAATCTGTCGCTGCGCGAAGCGCCCACCTTGTTCTTCGAATTTCACGGCACCGAGGCCGGCGTCAAGGAACAGGCCGAACTCGTGCAGGAAATCGCCGCGCAAAATGCCGGCGAAGGCTTCGAATGGGCGACGCGCCCCGAAGACCGCAGCCGCCTGTGGAACGCGCGTCACAACGCCTATTTCGCGATGCTGCAACTGAAACCCGGCTCACGCGCGGTGACTACCGACGTCTGCGTACCGATCTCGCGTCTGGCGGAGTGTGTGGTCGAAACGGAGCAGGATCTGTTGGCGTCGCCGCTGCCCTGCCCGATCGTCGGCCATGTCGGCGACGGCAATTTCCACGTCGCAATCCTGATCGATCCGGACAAGCCCGAAGAGCTCGAAGAAGCCGAACGCCTGAACCATCGCATCGTGCAGCGCGCGCTGCGCATGGACGGCACCTGCACCGGCGAGCATGGCGTCGGTCTGCACAAAATGGGTTTTCTGCTCGAGGAGCACGGCGACGTCGCGGTCGACACGATGCGCTCCATCAAGTACGCGCTCGACCCGCGCAATCTGATGAACCCGGGCAAGATTTTCGCCTGGGCGGCGGCCTGATCTACGTTGCGAAGGCCGGCCGCGATAAGCCGCCGGCCGGAACACGCAAGTGACGCGAAGCAGGCCGCCCGAAACAGCCGGCTCGAACCTGGAAGCCGGACCGGCGCAAGCCACGAGGAGACAACTCACATGAACGCACCCGCTGAACTGTCGGCCGAAGTCCTCGCGCAGCGTCAGCGCGAAGTCGTGCAGGCGCTGATGGCCGTGTTGCCGAGCCACTGTCTGCTCTATCGCGAGGAAGATACCGTCGCGTACGACTGCGACGGCCTCGCCGCGTACCGGCGTCTGCCGCTCGCGGTCGCGTTGCCGGAAACCGAATCGCAAGTGCAACGCATCGTGCAGATCTGTCATCGTCTCGATGTGCCCATCGTGCCGCGCGGCGCGGGCACCGGGCTGTCCGGTGGCGCAATGCCGATTCGGCATGGCGTCGTGGTGTCGCTCGCGCGCTTTCGCAAGATCGTCGAGGTCGACCCGTATGCGCGCATCGCGACCGTGCAGCCGGGCGTGCGCAACCTCGCGATCTCCGAAGCCGCGGCACCGTATGGCCTCTACTACGCGCCGGATCCGTCGTCGCAAATTGCCTGCACGATTGGCGGCAACGTGTCCGAGAATTCGGGCGGCGTGCATTGCCTGAAGTACGGCCTCACCGTGCACAACGTGCTGCGCGTGCGCGCGGTGACGATGGACGGCGAGATCGTCGAATTCGGCTCGCTCGCGCCTGACGCGCCGGGGCTCGATCTGCTCGCGGTGCTGATCGGCAGCGAGGGCATGTTCGCGATCGTCACCGAGGTCACCGTCAAGCTGATCCCGAAGCCGCAAACGGCGCAGGTCATCATGGCGAGCTTCGACGATGTCGTCAAAGGCGGCGACGCCGTTGCCGGCATCATTGCGGCGGGCATCATCCCGGCCGGCCTCGAGATGATGGACAAGCCCGCCACGCGCGCGGTCGAGGAGTTCGTCAACGCGGGCTACGACCTCGACGCGGCGGCGATCCTGCTGTGCGAATCGGACGGCACGCCCGAGGAAGTCGCGGCCGAGATCGTGCGCATGACCGCGGTGCTGCGCGAGCACGGCGCGACCCGTATCCAGATTTCGCGCACGGAGGCCGAGCGCCTGCGCTTCTGGTCCGGGCGCAAGAACGCGTTTCCGGCCGCCGGCCGCATCTCGCCGGACTACTACTGCATGGACGGCACCGTGCCGCGCCGAAGTATCGGGCCGCTGCTCGCGCGCATCGAGGAGATGGAGAAAACCTACCAGCTGCGCTGCATCAACGTGTTCCATGCCGGCGACGGCAATATGCATCCGCTGATCCTGTTCAACGGCAACGACCAGGACGAGTGGCATCGCGCCGAGTTGTTCGGTTCCGACATCCTCGAAGCTTGCGTCGAGCTGGGCGGCACGGTGACGGGCGAGCATGGCGTCGGCATCGAGAAGATCAATTCGATGTGCGTGCAGTTCTCGCCCGAGGAGCGCGACACGTTCCACGCGGTCAAGCGAGCATTCGACGCGCCCGGTCTGTTGAATCCCGACAAGGGCATTCCGACGCGGGCGCGCTGTGCCGAATACGGCAAGATGCACGTGCGCGGCGGACTGCTGCCACATCCCGATCTGCCGCGCTTCTAGCGGCTGGCGTCCGCATCGCGCAGCCACCGTTTGCCGCGCCCGCGCCGATGCGGGCGCGGCCTGCACGGCGATTTGCGCCGCCCCTTCAGACCGATGCCGCGCCCCGTCATGCGGGTGCGCTCCGGCTTGCCAGCGAGCCGCCGCCCGGTACAATCAAACGAAACACAACGAGCAGGACACCATGGAAGAGGACGACATCGTCGCCGTATGGTCCGAACGCGTGCGCTCGGCCAGCGCCGAGGGACGCGCGGTGCGCATCCGTGGCGGCGGCACCAAGGACTGGTATGGCCAGACGCTGGAAGGTGAGATCCTCGACACGCGCGCTTATCGCGGCATCATAGCGTACGATCCGGCCGAGCTCGTGATCACCGCCCGCGCGGGAACACCGCTGCTGGAAATCGAAGCCGCGCTCGCCGAGCACGACCAGATGCTGGCGTTCGAGCCGCCGCACTTCGGTCCGCAGGCCACCTTCGGCGGCTGCATCGCCGCGGGCATTTCCGGGCCGCGCCGGCCGGCCGTCGGCGCCGCGCGCGACTTCGTGCTCGGCGCCGTCGTGATGAATGGCCAGGGCCAGGTGCTGCACTTCGGCGGCCAGGTCGTCAAGAACGTCGCGGGTTATGACGTGTCGCGGCTGCTCGCGGGCTCGCTCGGCACGCTCGGGCTGATCCTCGAGCTGTCGGTCAAAGTGCTGCCGCGCCCGCAGGCCGAAGCCACGCTGAAATTCGACATGAATGGCACCGACGCGGTACGCAAGCTCAACGAATGGGGCGGCCGGCCGCTGCCCATCACCGCGAGCGCATGGCGCAACGGCACGCTCGCGGTGCGCCTGGGCGGCGCGGAGGCCGCGGTCAAGGCCGCGCGCACCGGGCTCGGCGGCGAAGTCGTCGATGCGGTCGAAGCCGAGCGCTTCTGGGGCGGCCTGCGCGAACAGACCGACTCGTTCTTTGCAAGCATTCCGCCGAAGGCCGCGCTGTGGCGTCTCGCGTTGCCGTCGATCACCGAGCCGCTGCAGCTGCCCGGCGCGCAACTGATGGAATGGGGCGGCGGCCAGCGCTGGTGGATCACCGACACCGACGCGCAAACCGTGCGCATCAGCGCGAAGCAGGCCGGCGGCCACGCAACCATTTTCCGCAGCGGCCACGGCTACGACCGCAGCGCCGGCGTATTCACACCGCTGCCCGCGCCGTTGATGAAAATCCATCGCGGCCTCAAACATGCATTCGACCCGGCCCGCATCTTCAACCGCGGCCGTCTCTACCCCGACTTCTGAGCGACGCGATGCAAACCAACCTCGCGGACTTCATTCGCAATACCCCCGATGGCAACGAAGCGGACGCCATCCTGCGCAAATGCGTGCATTGCGGTTTCTGCACGGCCACCTGTCCGACCTATCAACTGCTCGGCGACGAGCTCGACGGTCCGCGCGGGCGCATCTATCTGATCAAGCAGATGGTCGAAGGCGCGCCGGTCACGCGCAGCACCCAGGTACACCTGGACCGCTGCCTGACCTGCCGCAACTGCGAAACGACGTGCCCGTCCGGCGTGCAATACGGGCGGCTCGTCGAAATCGGCCGCAAGCTCACCGAAGAGAAGGTCACGCGTCCGCTCAGTCAGCGGCTGATGCGACGGCTGCTCGCGAGCGTGCTGCCGAACAGCGCGATCTTCACGCCCGCGATGCGGCTGGGCCAGCATGTGCGCGGCCTGCTGCCGAAGAAGCTGCGCGACAAGGTCCCTGCGCGTCAACGCCCGCTCGAATGGCCGAGCGGGACACACGAACGCAAGGTGCTGATGCTCGCGGGCTGCGTGCAACCGTCGATGATGCCGAACGTCAACATCGCGACCGCGCGCGTGTTCGACGCGCTCGGTATCGAAACGCTGATCGCGCCTGAAGCCGGCTGCTGCGGCGCGATCCGCCTGCACCTCGGCTACAACGAAGAAGCACTCGACGACGTGCGCGCGAACATCGACGCATGGTGGCCCTACGTCGAACAGGGCGTTGAAGCGATCGTAATGAACGCGTCGGGCTGCGGTGCGACGGTCAAGGAATACGCGCACCTGCTGCGCCTCGATCCCGAGTATGCGGAGAAGGCGCGCCGCATCGTCGAGTTGACGCGCGACGTCTCCGAAATCCTGCCCGAGTTCGAAGAACGGCTCGTCGCGATCACGCGCCGCCGCTCGGTGCACACGGTCGCGTTTCATCCGCCCTGCACGCTGCAGCATGGCCAGCAGATCCACGGCAAAGTCGAGCAACTGCTCAGCGCGCTCGGCCTCGAAGTGCGCCTCCCCACCGACAGCCATCTGTGCTGCGGCTCGGCCGGCACCTACTCGCTGCTGCAGCCGCGCCTGTCGTACGCGCTGCGCGACCAGAAACTCGAGCGTTTGCAGGCGCAGGAGCCGCAGGTGATCGTGTCGGCGAACGTCGGTTGCATCGCGCATCTGCAAAGCGGCACGTCGACGCCGGTCGCGCACTGGATCGAATTGGTCGAGCACATGCTGTCCGTATAATCGGGGCATCGTCTTCGCTGAACACCGATTCGTTCCATGTCCGATCTGCCTCACCGTTTCGCCGACTACTTCGCTCAGAGTCTCGCCGACGTGCACGAGCGCATCGCCCGCGCCGCGCAAGCGGCCGGCCGCGATGCGCAGTCCGTGATGCTGCTCGCGGTCTCCAAGACGTTTCCCGCCGATGCCGTGCGCGCCGCTCATGCGGCCGGTCAGCACGCATTCGGCGAGAACTACGTGCAGGAAGCGCTCGACAAGATCCAGACGCTCGCCGATCTGCGCGCATCGCTCGAATGGCATTTCATCGGGCCGCTGCAATCGAACAAGACGCGCCCCGTTGCCGAGCATTTCGACTGGGTGCATTCGGTCGATCGGCTGAAGATCGCACAGCGGCTGTCGGAGCAGCGCCCCGACAACCTGCCGCCGCTCAACGTCTGCGTCCAGGTCAACGTCAGCGGCGAGGCGTCGAAGAGCGGCGTTGCGCCCGACGAGGCGGCCGCCATCGCGCACCAGATCGCCGCACTGCCAAAGCTGAAGCTGCGCGGACTGATGTCGATTCCGGACCCGGGCGGCGATCTTGAAGAACAGCGCGCGCCGCATCGCAAATTGCGCGAGCTGTTCGAGCGCTTGTGTAACGACGGGCTCGAGCTCGATACGTTGTCGATGGGCATGTCGGCCGATCTCGAAGCAGCCGTGCTCGAAGGCGCAACGATCGTGCGCGTCGGCACCGCGATCTTCGGCGCGCGCGATTACTCGCACTGAGCTTTTCCACGGGCCTTGCGCGGACCTGGCTGCGCGAAGCCCTCACCGCATCTCATCTGAAGCTATCCGGACCATCATGAAAATTGCGTTTATCGGCGGCGGCAACATGGCCGCGGCGTTGATCGGCGGCCTCATCAAGCGGGGCGCCGCCCCCGCTGACCTATATGCGATCGATCCGAACGAAGGCGCGCGCAAGCGCAACGAGGAGCAATTCGGCATCCGCACCGGCGCGGCCGCCGACGGCACGCTCGCCGACTACGACGCGGTCGTGCTCGCGGTGAAGCCGCAGATCCTGAAGAGCGTCGCCGAGACGCTGGCGGTGCATCTGCGCGCGTCGCAACTGATCGTCAGCATCGTCGCGGGCATTCGCATCGGCGACATGTCGCGCTGGCTGAATGGCCATAGCCGCATCGTGCGCGTGATGCCGAATACGCCGGCGCTGATCGGCATGGGCGTGACGGGTCTCGTCGCGAGCGGCAGCGTCGACGAAGCAGGCCGCGTGCTCGCGTCGCAGGTGCTCGGCGCGGTCGGCGAAACCGTCTGGTTCGACGACGAAGCGAAGATCGACGCGGTCACCGCGATCTCGGGCAGCGGGCCGGCCTACGTGTTCTATTTCATCGAAGCGCTGCAGGAAGCAGCGCGCCAGCTCGGTATGGACGAAGCGCAGGGCCGCGCGCTCGCGGTCGCGACGTTCACGGGCGCCGCGCAACTCGCGGCCAATTCCGACGAACCGCCGAGCGTGCTGCGCGAGCGCGTGACCTCGAAGGGCGGCACGACCGCGGCAGCGCTCGCCTCGTTCGACGCGAGCGGCATCAAGGACGCGATCGTGCGGGGCGCACTGGCCGCCGATGCACGGGCGCGCGAGATGGGCGACGAGTTCGGCAAGCAGTGACGCGAACCGGCGTCGAAAAGAATCAGCGGAAACTAACACGCCGTAGCACGCCTGCCTTTTCTAATTAAGGGCACGCGCGCTACGGCGTGTAGAAACACCAGCGTTTTGAAGCCAGAAAAGCGCGGACGCGAATTAAAACGAGGTCACCGCGTAATGCGCGGCAATCCCCGCGAACAACGCGCCGCCGAGCCAGTTGTTGTGACGGAACGCGGCAAAGCACGGCATGCGCTCGCGATTGCGGATCAGCGTGTAGTGATAGATCGCGCAACCCACCGCGACCGCCCAGCCGAGCCAGTACAGCAGACCAAACCCGAGCGTCAGGCCGATGCCGACGTAAATCCCCAGCGTCACCGCGTAACACATCATGACCGCAGCCACGTCGAAGCGACCAAAAGTCAGCGCCGACGTTCGGATGCCGATCTTGATGTCGTCGTCGCGATCCACCATCGCGTATTCGGTGTCGTACGCAACGGCCCAGAAGATGTTCGCGACCAGCATCACCCATGCGAGCAGCGGCACGTGATCCAGCACCGCGGCGAACGCCATCGGAATGCCGAAGCCGAACGCGATGCCCAGATACGCCTGCGGAATCGCGAAGAAGCGCTTCATGAACGGATACGTGCCGGCGACGAACAGCGCGACCACCGACAACTCCTTGGTCAACGCATTGAGCGGCTGGATCAGCAGAAAAGCGATCAGCGACAGCACGGTGGCCAGCACGACCGCCTCCCACGCATTGATCTTGCCGGACGTGATCGGCCGGTTCTCGGTGCGCTTCACGTGGCGGTCGAAATCGCGGTCCGCGTAGTCGTTGATCGCGCAGCCGGCTGAGCGCATCAGCACCGTGCCGAGCGTGAAGATCACCAGCAATTGCCACGACGGATGACCGCCGGAAGCGATCCACAGTGCGTTGAGCGTCGGCCACAGCAGCAGCAGGCTGCCGATCGGCTTGTCCATGCGCACGAGGCGCAGATACAGGGGAAGTCGGGCGAACATGGGACGAATTCGGTGAAGTGCGAACACGGTGCGCCTATTTTACGGGAAGCGCACGGCGGCTCTGAATTCATCTGGCCGCGTATCGAAGTGCCTCGCGCTCGCGCCCCTGCATCACGCGGCGGCGGCGCAAAAAACAAAGCCTCCCGTGCAGGGAGGCTTGTGCGTTTCTGGCACGGCGCGGGTGTTGCCCGCACCTGCATTCGAACGTGACTCCGCCGGCTTAGCCGCGTCGAATCACGCGAGCAGCGAGCGCAGCATCCACGCGGTCTTTTCGTGCGTCTGCATGCGTTGCGTGAGCAGGTCGGCGGTCGGCTCGTCGTTGGCGGCTTCCGTCGCCGGGAAGATCGCGCGCGCGGTGCGCACCACCGCTTCCTGGCCTTCGACCAGTTGGCGGATCATGTCTTCCGCGGCCGGCACGCCGTCCGCTTCGGGGATCGACGACAGCTTCGCGAAATCCTTGTAGGTGCCCGGCGCATGCACGCCCAATGCGCGGATGCGTTCGGCGATCGAGTCGACCGCGAGCGCCAGTTCGTTGTACTGCGTTTCGAACATCAGGTGCAGCGTGTTGAACATCGGACCCGTGACGTTCCAGTGGAAGTTGTGGGTCTTCAGGTACAGCGTGTAGGTGTCGGCGAGCAAACGCGACAACCCTTCGGCGATCTTCTTGCGATCCTTGTCGCTGATCCCGATGTTGACGTGCTGTACGGCTGCTGCGGCTTCTTTCTTGGCCATGATGACTCCTTCGAAGAGTGATACGAACCGGTCGGCAGATGACGGTCTGCGGAAACACGAATAAAACTGTTCGACAGTGTAGCGTGAAATGCCGCAAGCTTCGCTCAAGACGTGCTCCGGAGGCCTTGCTGCGCCGCCATCCCGGCGCTACTGCGCTTAGCCGCCCAGCGCGTGCTGCAACGCCTGCGCGGCGATTACCGCAAAGCCGCTCGCGACGATCGCAGCGCCCATCGCCTTGCGCAGCATCAACACCTGCCGTTGCACCTGCATGCCCGGCATGGCGGTCGAACCGCCGATGCTTGCCATCATCATCTGAATCATGATCGTACTCCCGGTTCGTCTCGTGACGGCCGCAGCAACGCGCTGCGCCGTCGATTACTGTGCTACTGCGTTGCCATGCGCCGCGTACTGGACGCCTAGCGGTTTCTGCGTTCCTGCAACGCGGCGAGCGCCGCGATCACACCTTCCGCGTAAGCCGGATCGGCGCGGCGGAAATGCTCGATCTGACGCGCGACGATGTCCTGCGGCACACCGTCGATATGTCGCGCGATATTGCCGAACAGACGCTGACGCTGCGCGTCGTCGAACAGCGCGAACAGCATGCGCGGCTGCGTGTAGTAGTCGTCGTCCTCGCGATGTTCGTAACGCGCGACCGCGCCCGCTGCGAGCGGTCGCTCCGATGCGTTCGCGTCCTGCGCGAAGTCGCTGAAGCGATTCGGCTCGTAATTCACGTTGCCGCCGAGATTGCCGTCGGTGCGCATCGCGCCGTCGCGATGGAACGAATGCGGGTTCGGCACGCGCGGCGCATTCACCGGAATCTGGTGATGATTGATGCCGAGCCGGTAACGCTGCGTATCGCCGTACGAGAACAGACGCCCCTGCAACAGACGGTCCGGCGAAAAGCCGATGCCCGGAATCACGTTGGCCGGCGTGAACGCCGCCTGCTCGACGTCCGCGAAATAGTTCGCCGCGTTGCGGTTCAGCTCGATCGTGCCGACATCGATCAACGGATAGTCCTTCTGCGACCACACCTTCGTGATGTCGAACGGGTTGAAGCGGTAGTTCGCCGCATCCGCTTCGGGCATCACCTGAATCGCGAAGCGCCACTTCGGGAAGTTGCCCGCGTCGATGCTGTTCACCAGATCGCGCTGCGCGGCTTCGGCGTCGGTGAAGTTCTCGATGCCCTGCTGCGACTTGAAGTGGAACTTGACCCAGAAACGCTCGTCGTTCGCGTTGATGAACGAGTACGTGTGCGAGCCGAAGCCGTGCATCTGCCGGTAGTTCTTCGGAATCCCTCGATCGCTCATCAGAATCGTCACCTGATGCAGCGACTCCGGATGACGCGACCAGAAATCCCACGCCGCGACGTTGTTACGCAGGTTCGTGTACGGATCACGCTTCTGCGTATGAATGAAGTCCGGAAACTTCAGCGGATCGCGGATGAAGAACACCGGTGTGTTGTTGCCGACCACGTCCCAGTTGCCTTCTTCGGTGTAGAACTTGATCGAGAAGCCGCGCACGTCTCGCTCGGCATCGGCCGCGCCACGCTCGCCGGCCACCGTCGAAAAGCGCATGAAAAGCGGTGTTTCCTTGCCGACCTGCGCGAACACCTTCGCCTTCGTGTAGCGCGAGATGTCGTGCGTGACCGTCAGCGTGCCGAACGCACCCGAACCCTTCGCGTGAACGCGACGCTCGGGAATCACTTCGCGATCGAAGTGCGCGAGCTTTTCGAGCAGCCAGACATCCTGCAGCACCACCGGGCCGCGCGGGCCGGCGGTCATCGAGTTCTGGTTATCGGCGACGGGCGCGCCGGCGGCATTGGTGAGCCTACGTTCGGACATGAGCACTCCTGCGTGGTTTTGTTGGATCAGAGGAAATCGCGCGGCATCCGTGCGGGACGGACGCCGTCATGGGTAGGCGCGTCAGGCGGCCAGCACCCGGTCGACCAGCAACGACATCGCGACCGCGCGGATACTCGGCGCGGCGGCCGTCATGGTCGGTTGGGCGGGAAAAGCGTGGATGGGCTGTGAAACTGCTTGCATGATGTTTTCCTCCTGGCTTGTCTGACGCCCCGAATGGGAAGTCGGGGGAGCCTTATCGAATCAGGGGATCGGGCGATCCATGGAGGAAACTATAGCAATTGCTATCGAACATTCGTATTTGATTAATTTAATCTATTCGATAGGGCTCGCGCCCTTTTTGGCGGCAGGCCGCGCCGTGATCCGGCGCGGCTGGGGGTGATGGCGCGTCAGTTGACGGCAGCGGGCAGATCGAGTTTTTTGACGCCCGGCAGATCGCAGGCGGCGATTGCCTCGCAGATCGCATCGATCGCGGGCATGCGCGTGAAGCTCTTGCGCCACGCCAGCACGACGCGGCGATCGGGCACCGGCTCGTCGAACGCGACGTAGCTGAGCAGGCCCGCGTCGATACCGCCCGCATGCGGCTTGACCTCGTGCACCGACATGCGCGGCAGCACCGTAATGCCGACGCCGCTCGCGACCATATGACGAATCGTTTCGAGCGACGAACCTTCGAAGGTCTTCTGGATCCCGTCCGCATTCTGCGAAAAGCGCATCAGCTCGGGGCATACGCCGAGCACATGATCGCGGAAGCAGTGGCCGCTGCCGAGCAGCAGCATGGTTTCCTGCTTCAGATCGTCAGGGTCGATCTTCGAGCGGCCTTCCCACGCGTGCCCGGACGGCAGCGCGACGACGAACGGCTCGTCGTACAGTGGGCGCAGCATCAAACCGGTTTCGGGAAACGGCAGCGCCATGATCGCGACGTCGATTTCCCCCTGCTTGAGCAGTTCGATCAGCTTCAGCGTGTAATTTTCCTGCAGCATCAGCGGCATCTGCGGCACGCGCTGGATCATCTGCTTGACGAGGGTGGGCAGCAGGTACGGCCCGATCGTGTAGATCACGCCGAGGCGGAGAGGACCGACCAGCGGGTCCTTGCCCTGCTTGGCGATTTCCTTGATCGCGAGCGTCTGCTCGAGCACGCGTTGCGCCTGCGTGACGATCTGTTCGCCGATCGGCGTGACGCTGACCTCGCTGGTGCCGCGCTCGAAAATCTGCACGTTCAGCTCGTCTTCGAGCTTCTTGATGGCGACGGACAGCGTGGGCTGGCTGACGAAACACGCTTCGGCGGCCCGGCCGAAGTGCCGCTCGCGGGCCACCGCCACGATGTATTTCAATTCGGTGAGCGTCATTCGGGGATCAATCAGTGCGATAGATTCGATAGGTTCTAGTTATACACCTATAGGGTCGGTTCGCCAACCTTTTAGCCGTTCCGTTCGTGGCGAAGGGTTGCACTCAGGCTTTCAGATATTGCTCGCGCGCGCCGAGCCAGCGCGCCAGATGCTGGATGACCACGTCCGGATACTGGTCCAGCAGTGTGGCGGCGGCTTCGCGCGCTGGCTCGATCAGGTGCTGATCGTTTTGCAGGTCGGCGAAACGCAGCATCGCCGCGCCCGACTGCCGCGCGCCGAGGAACTCGCCGGGTCCGCGGATTTCGAGGTCGCGGCGGGCGATCTCGAAGCCGTCGGTGGTTTCGCGCATCGTTTGCAGGCGCGCGCGGGCGGTCATCGACAGCGGTCCGGTGTACAGCAGCACGCAGACCGACGCGGCGCTGCCGCGCCCCACCCGTCCGCGCAGCTGATGCAGCTGCGCGAGACCGAAGCGCTCCGCGTGCTCGATCACCATCAACGACGCGTTCGGCACGTCGACGCCCACCTCGATCACCGTGGTCGCGACCAGCAGCTGGATCTCGTTGCGCGTGAACGCGTCCATCACCGTAGCCTTTTCGGCGGGCGCGAGGCGCCCGTGCACGAGCCCGACCTTCAGCTCGGGCAGCGCGGCCACGAGCGTCTCGTAAGTCTCGACCGCGGTTTGCAGTTGCAGCGTCTCGCTTTCCTCGATCAGCGGACACACCCAGTACACCTGGCGCCCCGTCAGCGCCGCCTCGCGCACGCGGCCGATCACCTCTTCGCGGCGCGCGTCGGACACGAGCTTCGTGAGGATCGGGGTGCGGCCCGGCGGCAGTTCGTCGATCGTGGAGACGTCGAGGTCCGCGTAGTAGGTCATCGCGAGCGTGCGCGGAATCGGCGTCGCGGACATCATCAATTGATGCGGCTGGAAGTCGGACGCGCCGTCGGCGGCGCCCCGCGCCTTTGCGCGCAACGCGAGCCGTTGCGCGACGCCGAAGCGATGCTGCTCATCGACGATCACGAGCCCGAGGCGCGCGAAGTCGACCGCGTCCTGGATGATCGCGTGCGTGCCGATCACCAGCTGCGCGGTGCCGAGCGCGGCCGCTTCGATCGCGGCGCGCTTCTCCTTCGTCTTCAGACTGCCCGCGAGCCACGCGACATTCACGCCGAGCGGCTCGAGCCAGCCGCGCAACTTGCGCGCGTGCTGCTCGGCGAGGATTTCGGTCGGCGCCATGAGCGCGGCCTGGTAGCCGGCGTCGATCGCCTGCGCGGCGGCGAGCGCCGCGACGATCGTCTTGCCACTGCCGACGTCGCCCTGCAACAGGCGCTGCATCGGATGCGGCTGCGTCAGATCGAGCGCGATCTCGCCGCCGACGCGCTGCTGCGCAGCCGTCAGCGAAAACGGCAGCGCCTTCAACAGACGCGCGACCAGCGCGGATTCGTCACCGAGCTTGCGGCGCGGCATCGCCGGCGCGGCGCGGTTGCGCCGCTCGTCGTGCGCGCGCTTGAGCGACATCTGCTGCGCGAGCAGCTCCTCGAACTTGATGCGCACCCACGCTGGATGCGTGCCGTCGATCAACGCCGTTTCGTCCGACTGCGCGCCCGGATGATGCAGCGTGCGCACCGCGTCCATCAGCGCCGGCACGCCGAGCGGTTCGAGAAACGCGCGTGCGACCGGCGCGGGCAGCAGCTCCGGCAGCGACGTGCGCGCGAGCGCGTTGTCGATCGCCTTGCGCAGATACGCCTGCGACACGCCCGCGGTGCTCGGATAGACCGGCGTCAGCGCCTGCGGCAGCGGCGTGTCTTCATCGACGACGCGGACGGTCGGATGCACCATCTCCATGCCGAAGAAGCCGCCGCGCACGTCGCCACGCACGCGCAGGCGCGCGCCGAGCGCCATCTGCTTGACCTGCGAGCCATAGAAATTCAGAAAGCGCAGCACCAGCTCGTCGCCGTCGGCGTCGCGCAGCTTCACGAGCAGCTGCCGGCGCGGGCGATAGGCGATCTCGTTGTCGAACACCACGCCTTCGGTCTGCGCGACGCCGCCGGGCAGCAGGTGACCGATCGGCGTCAGCGAGGTTTCGTCTTCGTAGCGCATCGGCAGATGCAGCACGAGGTCGATGTCGCGTGTGAGGCCGAGTTTGGCGAGCTTGTCGGCGGTTTTGACAGGGGCTTTGGCTGCGGGTTTGGCGGCGGACTTCGCCGTGGCTTTGGTTTTGGCGGCGGGCTTGTCACCGTTCGCGGGGTCGCCGTCGCGCCCGGCATCCTGGCCCGCGGCGATCATGCCGCCTTGCGCGCCAGCTTCTGCCGCGTCCCGTTCGCTCGCCTCCGCTCGCGCACCGCGGCGCCGCGGCTCGGCGCCCGCTTCGAGGGTGGCAACGGACGATCGGCGGTCGGACAAAGGCATGGGCTGCTTCGCAAGTACAATATCGGCTGCTGTCGAAAAAAACGTGCCGCTCTGCGCGCATCCAGCGTGGGCAAGCTGCGGCTCAACGCGCACGCGGGCCGCTTCGGCGTCCCGCCATCATAGCCGCCCGGCTCCGGCTTCGGCTCAATTCAGTCCCAAATCAGTACCAATCCGCTTCCAGTCGTTCGCATGTTTACGCTTTCCGATTTCGATTTCGATCTGCCGCCCGAGCTGATCGCGCAAGTCGCGCTGCCCGAGCGCAGCGCAAGCCGTCTACTCGACGTGGACGCCGCGGGCGCCGCCGACGGCGCCGCGCGCCTGATCGATCGCCGCTTTACCGAATTGCCCGAGTGCCTCGCGCCGGGCGATCTGCTGGTCTTCAACGATACCAAAGTGCTGAAGGCGCGCTTCTTCGGCCAGAAGGCGAGCGGCGGCAAGATCGAAGTGCTGGTCGAGCGCCTGACCGGCGAGCGCAGCGCGCTTGCGCAGATCCGCGCGAGCAAGAGCCCGCAGGCGGGCACGACGATCCGTCTCGCCGATGCGTTCGACGTCACCGTCGGCGAGCGCGTCGATCAGTTCTACACACTGCACTTCCCCGACGACTGCCTGACGCTGATCGAGCAATACGGCCGTCTGCCGCTGCCGCCGTACATCGAGCACGATCCCGACGCGACCGACGAAACCCGCTATCAGACCGTGTACGCGCAGAACCCGGGCGCGGTCGCCGCGCCGACCGCCGGCCTGCACTTCGACGACGCGCTGCTCGCGAGGCTCGACGCCCTCGGCATCGAACGCGCGACGCTGACGCTGCACGTCGGCGCGGGCACGTTCCAGCCCGTGCGGGTCGAGAACATCGCTGAGCACAAGATGCACAGCGAGTGGTATCACCTGCCGCAAGCGCTGGCGGACAAGATCGCTGCGACCAAAGCGCGCGGCAACCGCGTGATCGCAGTCGGCACGACCTCGATGCGCGCGCTCGAAGCCGCCGCGCGCGACGCCGAAGCGGCCGGCCATCCGCTCGCCGCGGCGAGCGCCGAAACCGACATCTTCATCACGCCGGGCTACCGCTTCCGCGTGGTCGACCGGCTGGTCACGAACTTCCATTTGCCGAAGTCGACGCTGCTGATGCTGGTGTCGGCGTTCGCCGGTGTCGAGACGATTCGCGCCGCGTATCGTCACGCGATCGACGAGCGTTATCGCTTTTTCAGCTACGGTGACGCGATGCTGCTGACGCGGCGCGATGCCTAAAACGGTTCGAGCACTGCTTCAGCGTATTGGCAGTTTTCCTAGCCGCCGCGATCCTTCGTGGCGGTTTTCATTGATTGCGCCGGACTGTTTTCCGGTAGCCCAGGAGTGATCCCCATGACCCTTGGTCATCCCTCGCAGCATCCTGCCCACGAGCGTTCGGAGAATGGCCTCAAATTCGAACTGCTCGGCACCGACGGCCTCGCGCGCCGCGGCCGCGTCACGCTCAACCACGGCGTGGTCGAGACGCCGATCTTCATGCCGGTCGGCACCTACGGCACGGTGAAGGCAGTCCAGCCGCGCGAGCTCGACGAAATGCACGCGCAGATCATCCTCGGCAATACGTTTCATCTGTGGCTGCGCCCCGGCCTCGAAACGATCGAGGCGCACGGCGGCCTGCACGGCTTCATGGGGTGGAAGAAGCCGATCCTGACCGACTCGGGCGGCTTCCAGGTGTTCTCGCTCGGCGATCTTCGCAAGATCACCGAGGACGGCGTCACGTTCGCGTCGCCGATCAACGGCGACCGGCTGTTCCTGTCGCCGGAAGTGTCGATGCAGATCCAGAAGGTGCTGAACTCGGACATCGTGATGCAGTTCGACGAATGCACGCCGTACGCGACCAACAACATCCCGACCTCGCACAAGGAAGCCGCTGAATCGATGCGCATGTCGATGCGCTGGGCCCAGCGCTCGATCGACGAATTCCAGCGCCTCGGCAATCCGAATGCGCTGTTCGGCATCGTGCAGGGCGGCATGTTCGAGGACTTGCGCGACGAGTCGCTCGCCGGTCTCGCCGAGAAGAACTTCCACGGCCTCGCGATCGGCGGTCTGTCGGTCGGCGAGCCGAAGGAAGACATGATGCGGATCCTGAACCATATCGGCCCGAAGCTGCCGGCCAACAAGCCGCACTACCTGATGGGCGTCGGCACGCCGGAAGACCTGGTGGCCGGCGTCGCTGCCGGCGTCGATATGTTCGACTGCGTGATGCCGACGCGCAACGCGCGCAACGGCTGGCTGTTCACGCGCTTCGGCGACATCAAGATCCGCAACGCGACGCACCGGAACTCGCTGCGCCCGCTCGACGAGCAATGCGGCTGCTACACCTGCCGCAACTTCACGCGCGGCTATCTGCACCACCTGCATCGCGTCGGCGAAATCCTTGGCGCGCAGCTGAACACGATCCACAACCTGCACTACTACCTCGAACTGATGCAGGAAATGCGCGATGCGATCGAGGCGAAGCTGTTCGACGCGTTCCGCAAGCGCTTCCACGAAGACCGGGCGCGCGGCGTCGAACCGTCATCCTGACGGCCCGGTAGGCGAATGCCACTGAAGACTGCCCATGCCGCACGCGGACAACTTACAATTTTCTTTCGCCGACCGCTGAATTTGCCCCGCATCGGACCTTTAAACGGTTGATCGCAAAGCCGATTCGCCCGTGCCGGCGTGCGTGTGGCCGGTGGTAGAATAATCGGCTGATTTTTTGTTCGTTTGTTTGACCAATAACGGAGAGACCAACGTGTCGTTCATTTCCAATGCCTTCGCCCAAGGCGCTGCAGCAGGTGGTGTCGAATCGAACCTGATGAGCTTCCTGCCGCTGATCCTGATGTTCGGCGTGCTGTACTTCATCATGATTCGCCCGCAAATGAAGCGTCAGAAGGAACATCGCAACATGCTCGCAGCGATGGCCAAGGGCGATGAAGTCGTGACGAACGGCGGTATCGTCGGCAAGGTGACGAAGGTGGGCGAAGCCTACGTCGGCATCGAAATCTCGGAAGGCACGGAAATCACCGTGCAGAAGGCGTCGGTCACGACAATTCTCCCGAAGGGCACGATCAAGTCGCTGTAAGGCCTGCACTCCTCGCGTCCGGCGCGGCCTCGCCGGCGGTTCAGGCACTTCGCTGAACGGCCCGCGCTCATCGCCGGACGCATCGCATCCAAGCCAACCTTCCCGTTGGACCACTCATGAATCGCTACCCCCTCTGGAAATACGCCGTGATGCTGGTGGCTCTGGTCATCGGCCTCGTGTACACGCTGCCCAATCTGTACGGCGAAGCGCCGGCGGTGCAGGTGTCGAGCGGCAAGGCCACGGTCAGGCTCGACGCCACCACGCTCGCGGCGGTCGAAGCCGCGCTCGCGGGCAATCAGATCAAGCCGACCGCGGTCACGTTCGACAACTCGCAGACCAACGCCAACATCCGCGTGCGCCTGACGGACACGGACACGCAGCTGCGCGTGAAAGACCTGCTGCAGAAGTCGCTCAATAGCGATCCGAACGATCCGCAATACATCGTCGCACTGAACCTGCAAAGCGCATCGCCGACCTGGATGACCGCGCTGCGCGCACTGCCGATGTATCTCGGTCTGGACCTGCGCGGCGGCGTGCACTTCCTGCTGCAGGTCGACATGGCCGGCGCACTGAACAAGAAGCTCGATTCTGACGCCTCGGACGTGCGCACGCTGCTGCGCGACAACAACGTCCGCGACGGCGGCGTGAATCGCGTGAACCAGTCGGTGGTGGTGAATCTGGCCGATCAGGCCACGGCGGACGCGGCGCTCAAGCTGCTCGGCCGCGGCGTCAGCGAACTCCAGTGGACCTCGCAGCCGAACGCCGGCGCGGACGGCGGCGTGCAGCTGGTCGGCACTTTCACGCCGGCCGTGCAGCGCGCGGTGCAGGACGCTGCGCTCAAGCAGAACATCACGACGCTGCATAACCGCGTGAACGAACTCGGCGTGGCCGAGCCGGTGATCCAGCAGCAGGGCGCGGACCGCATCGTGGTCGAGTTGCCGGGCGTGCAGGACACCGCTAAGGCGAAGGACATCATCGGCCGCACGGCGACGCTCGAAGCGCGCCTCGCCGACCCGGTCAACACGCATCCGAATCCGAACGACCCGGTGCCGCCGGGCGACGAACTCTTCACGCAAGGCAACCAGGTGCCGGTGCTGCTGCGCAAGCAGGTGATCTTCACCGGCGACCGCATCATCGACGCATCGGCGGGCTTCGACGAGCATCAGCGCCCGTCGGTCAACATCCGTCTCGACTCGGCCGGCGGCCGCGCGGTGCGCGCGGTGTCGCGCGACAACATCGGCAAGCCGATGGCGATGGTGCTGTTCGAGCGCGGCAAGGGCGAAGTGCTGACGGTCGCGACCATCCAGTCGGAACTGGGCGACCGCTTCCAGATCACCGGCCAGCCGACCCCGCAAGCGGCCGCCGACCTCGCGCTGCTGCTGCGCGCCGGTTCGCTCGCCGCGCCAATGGAAATCATCGAGGAACGCACGATCGGCCCGAGCCTCGGCGCCGACAACATCAAGAAGGGCTTCCACTCGGTCGTGTGGGGCTTCGCGGCGATCGCCGTGTTCATGATCGCGTACTACATGCTGTTCGGCGTGATCTCGATGATCGGCCTGTCCGTGAACCTGCTGTTGCTGGTGGCGGTGCTGTCGATGCTGCAGGCCACGCTCACGCTGCCGGGTATCGCCGCTATCGCGCTCGCGCTCGGTATGGCGATCGACGCGAACGTGCTGATCAACGAGCGCGTGCGTGAAGAACTGCGCCACGGCGCGCCGCCGCAACTGGCCATCCAGAACGGCTACGCGCACGCATGGGCGACGATTCTCGACTCGAACGTCACCACGCTGATCGCCGGCCTCGCGCTGCTCGCGTTCGGCTCGGGTCCGGTGCGCGGTTTCGCGATCGTCCACTGTATCGGCATTCTGACGTCGATGTTCTCGGCGGTCTTCTTCTCGCGCGGCCTCGTCAACTTCTGGTACGGCGGCAAGAAGAAGCTGAAGTCGCTGTCGATCGGCCAGGTGTGGCGTCCGCAAGCGGCAGCCGCCGGCTCGGCTGCTTACGCCGGCGGCCTCGGCAGCAGCGACGCCGCGACCGACACCGCGCAGGCCATCGCCACGGCGAAGGCGAGCGCGAAGGCAAGCTCGAAGGCACCGGCCGCAGCCGGCGCGCAGGGTCGCACGAAGCCGACCGTTCGCCGCCGCAATGCGCCGGGCACGCCGACGTCGAATGGCTCGACGCCGCAGAAACCGGGTTCATCCCGCTGAGTCCCGGAGAACAAGACCATGGAATTTTTCCGTTTCCGCAAAGACATCCCGTTCATGCAGCGCGCGTTGATCTTCAACGCGATCTCGCTGATCACTTTCCTCGCCGCGGTGTTCTTCCTCGTGCATCGCGGGCTGCATCTGTCGGTGGAATTCACCGGCGGTACGGTGATCGAGGTTCAGTATCCGGGCGCGGTGCCGCTCGACCCGGTGCGTGCCACGCTCGGCAAGCTCGGCTATGCCGACGCGCAGGTGCAGAACTTCGGCACCGCGCGCGACGTGCTGATCCGTCTGCCGCTGAAGCCGGGCCTCACGTCCGCACAGCAGAGCGAGCAGGTGATGAGCGCGCTGAAGGCCGACACGCCCGAGGTGCAGTTGCAGCGCGTCGAGTTCGTCGGTCCGCAGGTCGGCAAGGAACTCGCTACCGACGGTCTGCTCGCGCTCGCGTGCGTGGTGGTCGGTATCGTCATCTATCTATCGTTCCGCTTCGAATGGAAGTACGCGGTCGCCGGCGTGATCGCAAACTTGCACGACGTCGTGATCATTCTCGGCTTCTTCGCGTTCTTCCAGTGGGAGTTCTCGCTGTCGGTGCTGGCCGCGGTGCTCGCGGTGCTCGGCTATTCGGTCAACGAGTCGGTGGTTATCTTCGACCGGATTCGCGAAACCTTCCGCCGCGAACGCAAGATGAGCGTGATCGAAGTGATCAACCACGCAATCACCAGCACGATGTCGCGTACCATCATCACGCACGGCTGCACGCAGATGATGGTGCTGTCGATGTTCCTGTTCGGCGGGCCGACTCTGCACTACTTCGCGCTCGCGCTGACGGTGGGTATTCTGTTTGGTATCTACTCGTCGGTATTCGTCGCCGCGGCGCTCGCGATGTGGCTCGGCGTCAAGCGCGAAGACCTGATCAAGGAAAAGAAAGAAAGCCACAATCCGGACGATCCGAACGCTGGCGCGCAGGTTTGATGCACACGTAGTCGCTGAGGATTGCGCGAATAAAAAAGGCCGGTTCTGTCGAATCGGCCTTTTGCGTTTACGCCGTGCGCGGTCGCCACCGCCTCGAACTTAGCGGAACCCCAGCTTGCGCCGCGCGCCAATCAGCGCCGCGATGCTCAGCAGCGCGGCGAACATCATGTAGTAGCTCGGCGCTGCCTTCGATCCGGTCACGCTGATCAGCCACGCGATGATGAACGGCCCGAAGCCGCCGAAAATCGTCACCGCGATGTTATACGCGAGCGACATGCCGGTCGTGCGCGTCTGCACCGGGAAGATCTCCGACAACAGGCCCGGCGTCGCGCCGAAGTAGCCGCTGACGAGAAAGCCGAACACGATCTGCCACACGATCAGCGTGCCGAAGCTCGGATGCGCGATCAGGAACGCGAACGCCGGATAGACGAGCACGAACAGCAGCACGGCCGCGCCGAGCATGATGCGCGTGCGTCCGTGCAGATCCGACCAATGCCCGGCCACCGGCGAGAACACCATCTGGATCAGACCCGTCACCGCGATCGCCGCGAACGCGACCGACGGCGCGAGCCCCAGTTGCCGCACGCCATAAGTCGGCATGAACAGCATCAGATAGGAGGACACCGTCCCGAGGATCACCACGCCCATCGCGATCACGAGCCGCAGCTTCTGCGTCGCGAGGGTGTCGCGTAGCGGCGTCTGTGTCGTTTCGGCGGCGAGGAATTCGGGCGTCTCGTCGAGCCTCGCGCGGATGTAGAACGCGACCGGCCCGATCAGCAGACCGAAGAAGAACGGCACGCGCCAGCCCCACGACGTCAACTGCTCCGGCGACAACCCGCCCGTCAGCAACGCGCCGAAGCCGGCCGCAAGCAGCGTCGTCAGGCCCTGGCTCGCCATCTGCCAGCTCGCGTAGAAGCCGCGCCGCCCCGGCACGTGCTCGGCGAGAAACGCGGTTGCGCTGCCGAACTCGCCGCCGGCCGAGAAACCTTGCATCAGCCGCGCGAGCACGAGGATCAGCGGCGCGGCGAGACCGATGCTCTGATAGGTCGGCAGAATCGCGATGATCAGCGTGCCGCTCATCATCAGCAGGATGGAAAGCGTGAGCGCCGCCTTGCGCCCGGCGCGGTCCGAGTACGCGCCGATCACGATCGCGCCAAGCGGTCGCATGAAGAACGACACGCCGAACGTGCCGAGCGTCAGTAGCAGCGACACGGTGTCGTTGCCGGCCGGAAAAAACAGTTTGGAGATGGTCACGGCGAAAAAGCCGTAGACCACGAGGTCGAACCATTCGAGCGCGTTGCCGATCGAGGCGGCCGCCACCGCGCGCCACGAATTCTGCCGGCTTCCCGCGACGCTTGCTGCTGTCGTTGCATTCATCCAGATCTCCTGTGCTGCGCGAAATATTTATTCGAAGCAACGCGTGACGTCCGCGCTGGCCATCCCGGCAACGCGCACCACCGGCATGACTGCGTGCGCTCTATTTAACTGAAAAAATAAAGGTGAAGCGAGCGACAAATGCCCGATGCGGGTGGATGCGGGCCGATACGCGCCACGCAGGGCCGCGTCGTTCGCTGCGGGCGATAAAAAACCGCTTCGTCGGAGAACGACCGAAGCGGTTTTCGTGTTGCGGTGCAGCGCGAAGATGCCGTCGCGCTTACTGCTGCTTGATGCCTTCCGACTGGATATGCAGGCGCGTCTGCATGCTGAAGCCGTACTTCGCGCCGAAATCCATGCCGTAATCGGCGCGATTGAATTCGGTGCTCGCCTCGACGCCGCACACTTCGCGCTTGAGCACCGGATGCTGCATGCACTTGAACGAATCGACCTTCAGATTCACCGGCTTCGTAATGCCGCGAATCGTCAGATTGCCGATCACCTCGACCGGCTTATCGCCGTCGAACTTGATCTCGGTGCCCTTGTAGGTCACGGTCGGATACTTCGCGACGTCGAAGAACTCGTCGGATTTCAGGTGATCGTCGAGTTTCGGGTTGCCGGTCTGCACCGAAGCGGGATCGACGCTCACGTCGAGAGTGCCGGTCTTCGCCGCGCGATCGAGCGTGACCGTGCCCGTGGTCTTCGTGAATTTGCCGCGCCAGATCGACAGACCGCCGAAGTGGTCGGCCTCGAAGCTCGGAAATGTATGCATCGGATCAAGCATATAGGTATCGGCGGCGAAGGCGCCGAGCGACAGCGACGAAGCCAGCGCGCCAACAGCGATCAACATGGACGTTTTCAATTCGTGCTCCTGTTTTGCGTTGAAAATCGCGGTGCAACCTGCGGTGGGAAAAGGGCCGCGCCGCACGTGGCGCGGCGCACATCGCGAACGCCGCGCGCGGTACTTGTGCGCGGCGACGATATGAAACTTGATCACGACCTCGTCGGCGACGACCGACGTATCCTTCCATTCGCCGGTGCCGACGTCGAACTGCGAGCGCTTGATCGGCAGCGCGCCGTCGAAGGTCTGCGTCGCGCCCTGCTGGCTCACCGTGGCCGGCACCACGACCGTCTGCGACTTGCCCTTGATGGTCAGCTTGCCGGTCACCTTGAACTGATTGCCGCCGGCCGGCGCGATCTCGCTCGACACGAACGTCGCGCGCGGAAAAGTCTTCGCATCGAACCATTCCTTGCCCCGCACCTGCTCGTTATAGCTCTCGTCGCCGAGATCGAAGCTGGCGACGTCGATGTCGATCTGCGCGCTGCCGGCCGTCGGCTTCGCCGGATCGAAGCTGACCTGCGCGGTGAACTTGTTGAACTTGCCTTCGACCGGCACGTTCATCTGCTTCGAGGTGGCCGTCACCGAGCTCTTCGCGACGTCGACCTGCGCGAGCGCCGCGCCCGCGGCGCTCAGCGACGCCGCCGCGAATGCGGCCAGCATGTAGCGATAAAACGAAACCTTCATGGTTATCCTTATTTGAGGAAGGGGATCATGCGCGACAGCAGGCCGTCGCGATCGAGCCATTGATGCTTGAGCGCCGCCGCGACGTGCAGCGCGACCAGCACGAGCAACGTGTAATTCAATGCGATATGCAGGTTCTTCAGCAGTTCTTTCAGGTGCGGGTCGGGCGCGATGATTCGCGGCAGCGCAATCAGCCCGAGGTAGACGACCGGCACGTTCGCCGCCGAGCTATACAGATAGCCGGACAGCGGGATCACGATCATCAGCGCGTACAGCAGCAGATGCGTCAGATGCGCGGCGGCGCGCTGCCAGCTCGGCATGCGGCGCGGCATCGGCGGTCCGGCATGGGTCGCGCGCCACAGGATGCGCACGATCGCGAGCGCGAACACGGTCACGCCGATCCATTTGTGCCACGAGAAATAGCGCAGCTTGGTGGGCGTGAAGCCCGGGATGTCGGTCATCACCCAGCCGAGCGCAAAGCCGCAGACGATCAGCAATGCGATCAGCCAGTGAAACGCGATGGCGGTCCGCGTGTACGACTCCCGGGTACCGAACGATGGATTGAGTGTCATGACAGATCAACGCAGGCGGTTAGAAGTTAACGGCGCGCCGCGGCCGGCTATTCCGCGATCCCTGCCGCGCACCGGCACGGCGCGCGCCGCCGATGCGGCCGGCATCATCGCCAGAGAAGGCCGCTGGGGATGCCACGGGCGCCATGCTACCCCAAGCGCGCAAAGCTGGCTGCAACCCGTCGGCTGAACGGGCCCGAATTTTGCAATGCAGCACGCCGGAGCCGCCGCGCGCGCTTCGCATCGGTCGCAAGGCCGCGTTTGGTACTATTGCTGCTCACTGCCGCCCCTTCCCTCGTAAAGAGCAGGCCTTGCACGCCGCCACTACGTCGTTAGCCCATCTACCGCATGGAACATGACAATCTGATCGCGTGCCATGAATGCGATACGCTGTTCCGCAAGCCGCGGCTTGTCGGGCGCGTGGCCGCGCGTTGTCCGCGCTGCCGCGCGACGCTCTTTCGCGGCGTATCGCGCAAGCTCGACGCGATCTGCGCACTGACGCTCGCCGCGCTGATCACGTTCGTGATCGCGCAGGGCTTTCCGATTGTCGAACTCGAAACCAACGGCATCACCTCTCAGACTACGCTGTTCGGCGCGCTCGTCGCGCTGTGGGGCGAGGACATGGAGATCGTCGCCGTGATGGTGTTCTGCTCGACGATCCTCTTTCCGCTCACCGAACTCGTCGCGCTGCTGTACGTGCTGGTGCCGCTGCGCTCCGGCTACGTGCCCCCGCATTTCAATCGCGTGCTGCGCGCGATCCAGTTCGTGCGGCCGTGGGGCATGATCGAAGTGTTCATGCTCGGCGTGCTGATCACGATCGTGAAGATGGTCAGTCTCGCGCGCGTGATCCCCGAGGCGGCGCTGTTCGCGTTCGGCGCGCTGACGCTGATGTTCGCGGTCGTCGTGACGTTCGATCCGCGTGTGCTGTGGGATGTCGCCGACGAGATCGACGCGAGCGGCGATCGGCCGTTGCCGCGCACGTCGGCCGACAGCGCGGCCCTCGCGCTCGGCTCGCTCGCCGGTCCGCCGGCGCCGTCCGCGCACGTCGCGGGCTCGACCCGTGGCAGCGCTGACGGTGCCGCCGGCAGCGCCCCTCCGCCCGGCTTGCCGCCGGCGCCGCGCGAAGGATAAGCCCGCGATGAAATACGTCACCGCGAAACGCGCGGGCCTCGTGTCCTGTCACGCGTGCGGGCGCGTCGAACCGCGCATCCGTTCGATCACGCCGCAGCACTGCAGCCGCTGCGGCGCGCATCTGCATTCGCGCAACCCCGACAGCCTGATGCGCACGTGGGCGCTGCTGATCGCCGCGGCGCTGCTGTATATTCCGGCGAATCTGCTGCCGGTGATGCACACGTCATCGCTGCTCGGCTCCGAGGACGACACCATCATGAGCGGCGTCGTCTATTTCTGGACTTCGGGCGACTGGCCGCTCGCGGTGATCGTGTTCATCGCCAGCATCATGGTGCCGATGCTGAAGCTCTCGGTGCTCGTGCTGCTGACCATCACCGCGCAGCGCCGCTCGCGCTGGCGTCCGCAACAACGCGCGACGCTGTACCGGATGGTCGAGCGCATCGGCCGCTGGTCGATGCTCGACGTGTTCGTCGTCACGCTGACCGTGGCGCTCGTGCGTTTCAAATCGCTGGCCGTGATCACGGCCGGGCCCGGCGCGATTGCGTTCGGCTCGGTCGTGATCCTGACGATGCTGGCTTCCATGCAATTCGATCCACGCCTCATCTGGGACCCCGTGGAAAGCAGTACCCCAACACCTCAGGATCTCGACCATGACTAGCCCGCAAGGACCGACGCCCGCTTCAGGTGACGCGCCGCGCAACGATTCGAACGGACCAGGACTGCCACCCCAACTGCCCGACCCCGACATCGAACCACGCAGCCGCTGGCTGCCATCGCTCGTCTGGGTGATTCCGCTGATCGCCGCGCTGATCGGCATCGCGCTCGTGGTCAGGTCGGTGACCGAGCGCGGGCCCGTGATCACGATCAGCTTCATCAGCGCGGAAGGGCTCGAGCCGGGCAAGACCCAGGTCAAGTACAAGGACGTCGCCATCGGTTCAGTGAAGACCATCACGCTGGCGCCCGATCTGTCGCACGTGCTCGTGCAGGTGCAGCTCACTAAGGAAGGCGGCAAGTTCGCGGTCAAGGACTCGCGTTTCTGGGTGGTGCGTCCGCGCGTCGGCGCGAGCGGCGTGTCGGGTCTGACCACGCTGCTGTCGGGCGCGTATATCGGCGCCGACGCGGGCCGCTCGAGCGACAGCGAGAGCGACTTTGTCGGCCTCGAAACGCCGCCGCCCATCACCGGCGACCAGAAAGGCCATCAGTACACGCTGCATGGCGAGTCGCTCGGCTCGATCGACATCGGCTCGCCGATCTTCTACCGGCGCGTGCAGGTCGGCCAGGTGGTGGGCTTCTCGCTCGACAAGAGCGGCACCGGCGTGACGATGCAGGTATTCGTGTCGGCGCCGTTCGACCAGTACGTTGGCACCAACACCCGCTGGTGGCATGCGAGCGGCGTCGATCTGCGGCTCGATTCGAGCGGTTTCAAGCTGAACACGCAGTCGCTCGCGACGGTGATCGTCGGCGGTCTGTCGTTCCAGTCGCCGCCCGGCCAGAACATGGGCCCGCAGGCGCCGAACAACCAGACGTTCCGCCTCGCTTCGGACGAAGCGGACGCGATGCGGGAACCGGACGGCGTCCCGCTGCGTGTCGTGATGAACTTCAACCAGTCGCTGCGCGGGCTGTCGATCGGCGCGCCGGTCGACTTCCGCGGCATTGTGCTCGGCCAGGTGACCAATATCGGCATCGACTACGATCCGAAAACGCAGAGCTTCACGATGCCGGTCACGATGAACCTGTACCCGGACCGACTCGGCAAGCGCTTCCGCGAGAGCGCGCCGCAGCCGGGCACGCTCGCTGGCGAGAACATGCTGCAGGAGCTCGTCGGGCACGGCCTGCGCGGCCAGCTGCGCACCGGCAACCTGATCACGAGCCAGCTATATGTGGCGCTCGATATCTTCCCGAAAGCGGCGCCGGCCAAGGTCGACGTGACGAAGGATCCGCTCGAGCTGCCGACCATTCCGAACACGCTCGACGAATTGCAGCTGCAGGTCGCCGACATCGCGAAGAAGCTCGACAAGGTGCCGTTCGACCAGATCGGCGCGAACCTGAACACCGCGCTGAAGAACGCCGATCAGCTGTTCTCGCGTCTCGACAAGGAAGTCGTGCCGCAGGCGCGCGATACGCTGAGCGCCGCGAAGCAGACTTTCAATTCGGCCCAGGCAACCTTGCAGCAGGATTCGCCGATGCAGTCCGACGTTCATCAGGCGTTGCAGGAACTGACGCGCACCTTGCAGTCGCTGAATGCGCTGTCGGATTACCTCGAGCGTCATCCCGAATCGTTGTTGCGCGGTAAATCAGGAGATAAACCATGATGTTTGCCCGGCTCCCCCGTCCGCGGCGCGCGCTCGTGCGCGGTGCCGTACGCGGCGTCGTCGTGTATGGCGCCGCACTGGCCGCGGCGCTCGCGATCGCGGCGTGCTCGTCGCCGTCGAGCCGTTTCTATACGCTGGGCGGCGCGGATAGCGCGGGCGCCGCCGCGCGCACGGGCGCCGCGCCCGCGTGGCTGATCGAAGTCGCGCCGGTCAACGTGCCGCCGCAGGTGGCGAGAAACCAGCTGGTCGTGCAGACCGGGCCGACTCAGGTGCAGCTGCTCGAACAGGAACGCTGGGCCTCGCTGCCCGGCGATGAGATCCGCCGCGCGCTGTCGACGAATCTGACGCAGCAGCTCGGCACCATCGATACGTTCGGCACCGCGCACCCCGATGACGCGGCCGTCTACCGGATCGCGATGAACGTGCAGCGCTTCGAGTCGTGGCCCGGCTCGCATGCGTTGATCGATGCGGTGTGGAGCGTGCGGGCCGTGCGCAGCAATGCGGTGATGACGTGTCGCAGCGTGGTCAGCGAGACGGTCGGAGGCGGGTACGACGCGCTCGTCGACGGACATCGGCGCGCGCTCGCGCAAGTGTCGACGCAGATCGCGACGGGCGTGCGCGCGATGGCGGCAGCGGCCGCCACTACCACGAGCACGACGGGCCGGACTTCGTCTTCGTCCAGGGCGGCCGCGGCGCCGGTCGTGCCGCCCTGCCCTTCCGCGCGAACGGCCGCGGAAGCCGGCGCCTGACAGGCCCGGCGGCGCAACCAGCTCAACGGCGTCCGCATGCCTGTGGGCATCGCCGGGTCGGGCGGTCCGCGAGGCGAGATCACGCAACGACAAGCGACACAAACGACGGCCCGGCGCGCCAATCGCGCCGGCCCGCCGAGCCCGACCGCGTACAATAGCGCCTTATCCAACGCCTTGCGGCAACCTCAATGTCCTTCGATTTCTTCCTTCCTTGCCCGCGCGGGCTCGAAGCTCCGCTCGCGGCCGAACTCGCCGAAATTGCCGCCAAACATCTAAACGGCGCCCCGTTCACGGCCGGCGCCCAGGTGCCGGGCGGCGTGCATTTTCGCGGCGGCTGGGCCGCCGGCATGGCTGCCAATCTGCACTCGCGTCTGGCGAGCCGCGTGCTGCTGAAAATCGCGCAGCGGCCCTATCGCAGCGAGCAGGATATCTACGCGCTCGCGCTCGAGCAGCGCTGGGAGCAGTGGTTCTCCGCGCACGAGACGCTGCGCGTCGACGTCACCGCGATCAAGTCGCCGCTGCGCAGTCTCGAGTTCACCACGCTGCGCGTGAAGGACGCGATCTGCGATCGTCTGCGCGAAAAAAGTGGCGCGCGACCGAGCATCGATACCGCGATGCCCGACGTGCGCGTGTTCGCATTCCTGACCGCGACCGACTGCACGCTGTACCTCGACACGTCCGGCGATCCGCTGTTCAAGCGCGGCTGGCGTCTCGACAAGGGCGCGGCGCCGCTGCGCGAGAACCTTGCGGCGGGCATTCTGCGTCTGACCGGCTGGCAGGCCGGCACGCCGCTCTACGATCCGATGTGCGGCAGCGGCACGTTCCTCGCGGAAGCGGCGCAGGTCGCGCTGGACATCGCGCCGGGCGTGCAGCGGCGCTTCGGCTTCGAAAAGCTCATCCAGTTCGATACGCGGACCTGGCAAACGCTGCGGGGCGCCGCGCTCGAAGCGAAGAACGCGGCGCGCGGCTCGCGCGGCGCGGATCTGCAGATCTTCGGCAGCGACATCTCCGGCGACATGCTCGAAAAAGCGCGCGCGAACTTCGAGCGCGCCGGCTTGCCGGCCATTGCGCTCAAGCAGCTCGACGCGCGCGACATGACGCCGCCTACCTCGGCGCCGGGCATCCTCGTCGCGAATCCGCCGTATGGCGAGCGGATCGAAGTGCGCGGCCGCAATGCGCGCGGCGAGCTTCGCGAAGGCCGCGGCAATCGCGACGACGACGGCTTCCGCCGCATTCAGGAAGAAGCGCCGGACAGTGAGTTTTTCCAGTTGCTCGGCAATGCGTTGAAGCAGCGCTTTGCCGGATGGCACGCGTTCATCCTGACGTCGGATCGCAAGCTGCCGGGGCAACTGCGGCTGCGCGAATCGACGAAGACGCCGCTCTTCAATGGCGCACTCGAATGCCGGCTGTTCCGCTTCGACCTGATCGCCGGCAGCGTGCGGCAGCGCCCGCAGGGCGATACGCAGGCGGGTTGAGACTGCGTCGGTCGGGCAAGTCGACATCGAAACCGCGGACCTCGTGCCGCGGTTTTTTTTTTGCGCCACGTCACGCTGCTTCCCTTCCTCCGCAAGCGCGCGCCCGAAGAGCAGGCTACCCGTTCCCCACCCTACTGCCACCACGCTGTCAGCAGCACCCCCGCACACTCCTTCTCACGCCATCCGGCGCTTGAACGGCCTACTGCCAATCGAAGGAGAGTGTCATGTCCGCATTGCCCAAAGTGGTTGCCTGGTTCGAAATCCCGTCCGTCGATTTCGATCGCGCGGTGCGCTTTTACGAAGCCGCGCTCGACGCCCCGCTGAACCGTCAGGAGATCGGCGGCCAGCCGATTGCCGTGTTCAGCTACGAGGAGCCCGCGACCGGCGGCGCGATCGTCCATAGTCCGTCGATGACGCCGGCCGCCGACGGCGTCACCGTCTACCTGAACGCGCAGCCCACCGTCGACGCCGCGCTCGAGCGCATCGAACGGGCGGGCGGCAAGACCGACGGCCCGGTAATCAAGTTGCCGCAGGACATCGGCTATATCGCGTTCTTCACCGATACCGAAGGCAACCGCCTCGGGCTGCATTCGCGCACCAACGGCTAAGCGCATCCGCAGCCACCGCGCCCCAACCGAAGGCCGCCATGCGGCGCTATCATCGCGGGACCGTCCCCTTCCTCCTCTACCCGACGCCCACGATGACGCGCCGCGCCGACCGCCTGTTCCAGATCGCCGAACTGCTGCGCGGCCGGCGCCTGACCACCGCGCAGCAACTGGCCGACTGGCTGAACATCTCGCTGCGCACCGTCTATCGCGACGTGCGCGATCTGCAATTGTCGGGGGTGCCGATCGAAGGCGAAGCAGGCATCGGTTATCGGCTGTCGCGCTCGGCGAGTCTGCCGCCGCTCACCTTCACCGCCGACGAACTCGCCGCGTTAGCCGCCGGCGCGCGCATGCTCGAATCGTGGGGCGGCGCGGGCTTCGCGAGCGGCGCGCGCGGCGCGCTAGCCAAGATCGCATCGGCGATGCCCGCCGACAAGCGCGCAGCGCTCGAACGGCTCGCGATCTTCGCGCCGTCGTTTCACATCAAGGGGGACTTTTCGACACAGCTCGACACGCTGCATCGCGCGATCGACACGCGCCAAGTGGTGCGCTTCGCGTACACCGACGCGAACGGCGCCGACACCGAGCGTCGCGTGTGGCCGCTCGCGCTCGCGTACTGGGGCGCGCGCTGGACGCTCGGCGCATGGTGCGAGCTGCGCAGCGATTTCCGCAACTTCGGACTGGAGAAGATGCGCGATCTCACCGTGCTCGAGACGTATCCGGATCAGGAAGGCAGGCGGCTCGCGGATTTGCTGCGGCATGTGAACGCGAGGCCGAACAGATGAAAAGGATCGCGGCGATGCACCGCAATCCTGACGGCTGCTCACCACAGACGATCTAGTCGACCGCCTTCACCATATCCTCGATCACCTTCTTCGCGTCGCCGAACACCATCATCGTCTTGTCCATGTAGAACAGGTCGTTGTCGAGCCCGGCGTAGCCCGCCGCCATCGAGCGCTTGTTCACGATCACGGTGCGCGCCTTGTACGCCTCGATGATCGGCATGCCCGCGATCGGCGACTTCGGATCGTTCTTCGCGGCCGGATTCACCACGTCGTTCGCGCCGAGCACGAGCACCACGTCGACCTGGCCGAACTCGCCGTTGATATCGTCCATCTCGTAGACCATGTCGTACGGCACTTCAGCTTCGGCGAGCAGCACGTTCATGTGACCCGGCATGCGGCCGGCCACCGGGTGAATCGCATACTTCACTTCGATGCCCTTCTCGACCAGCTTGTCGGTCAGCTCCTTCAGCGCATGCTGTGCGCGCGCCACGGCGAGCCCGTAGCCCGGCACGATCACGACGGTCTCGGCATTGCCCATCATGAACGACGCGTCATCGGCCGAACCCGATTTCACCGGACGCTGCTCCGCCGCGCCGCCCGCGGCCGCGCCCGGCTCGTTGCCGAAGCCGCCGAGGATCACGTTGAAGAACGAGCGGTTCATCGCGCGGCACATGATGTACGACAGGATCGCACCCGACGAGCCGACCAGCGAGCCGGCGATGATCAGCATCGGATTGTTCAGCGAAAAGCCGATGCCCGCCGCCGCCCAGCCCGAGTACGAGTTCAGCATCGACACCACCACCGGCATGTCCGCGCCGCCGATCGGAATGATGATCAGCACGCCGAGCACGAACGCGATGATCGTCATGATGATGAACGGTAGCCACGACTGCGTGAGGAAGAACAGCACGCCGAAGCCGAGCATGGCGAGCGCGAGCATCAGGTTGATCAGATGCTGGCCGCCGTAGACGACCGGCGCACCCTGAAACAGCCGGAACTTGTACTTGCCCGACAGCTTGCCGAAGGCGATTACCGAGCCGCTAAACGTAATCGCGCCGACGAAGGTGCCGATGAACAGCTCGATGCGGTTGCCGTACGGCAGGAAGCCCTCGATCGGCACCTCGGGATCGACGAGCCCGAACGCGGCCGGCTCCGACACGACCCCGTACGCGATGCACACGGCCGCGAGACCGATCAGCGAGTGCATCGCCGCGACCAGTTCGGGCATCTTGGTCATCTCGACGCGCGCGGCGACGAACGCGCCGATCGCGCCGCCGATCACGAGCCCGAACAGCAGCAGGCCGAGCCCGAGACCGAGATTGGAGCCGAGTACTTCGGCCTGCCGCGAGATCAGCGCAATGGTGGTCAGAATCGCGATCGCCATACCGACCATGCCGAAGGTATTGCCAGCGCGCGCGCTCTTCGGATTCGACAGCCCCTTGAGCGCCTGGATGAAGCAGACCGACGCGACCAGATACAGCAATGTGACGACGTTCAGGCTCATTTACGCACCCTCCCTGCCACCAGCCTGGTGTTTGGATTCCAGCTTCTTCGGCTCTTTTTTCTTGAACATCTCCAGCATTCGCCGCGTGACCAGAAAGCCGCCGAACACGTTGACGGCCGCGAGCGCCACCGCGATCGTGCCGAAGAACTTGCCCGCACTGCCCACCGTGAGACCCGCCGCGAGCATCGCGCCGACGATCACGATCGCCGAGATCGCGTTGGTCACCGCCATCAGAGGCGTATGCAGCGCGGGCGTGACGTTCCAGACCACGTGGTAGCCGACGTAGATCGCCAGCACGAAGATGATCAGGTTGATCACCGTGTGATTGAGGACTTCCATCTTCGGTCTCCCTATGCTTTGCGTGTGACCTGGCCATCGCGGGCCAGCAGCGTGGCCGCGACGATATCGTCCGCGAGATCGATGTTTAGCAGGCCTTCCTTCGTGACGATCAGCTTCAGGAAGTCGAGCAGGTTGCGCGCGTATAGCGACGATGCGTCGGCGGGCACCATCGCGGCGAGATTCGTATAGCCGACGATCTGCACGCCATAGCGCACCACCACCTGGTCCGTTTCGGTCAGCGGACAATTGCCGCCGCGCCGGCCGTCGATTTCGGGGCCGCGTCCTGCCGCGAGGTCGACGAGCACGGAGCCCGGTTTCATCGCCTGCACGGTTTCGACCGACAGCAGCGTCGGCGCGGGGCGGCCCGGAATCAGCGCGGTGGAGATCACCACGTCGGCCTGCTTCGCGCGCTCGTGGACCAAAGCCGACTGGCGCGCGAGCCACGACGGCGGCATCGGTCTCGCATAGCCGCCGACACCCTGTGCGGCCTCGCGCTCCTCGTCGGTTTCGTAGGGCACGTCGAGAAATTTCGCGCCGAGCGATTCGATCTGCTCCTTGACGGCCGGGCGCACGTCGGAAGCTTCGATCACCGCGCCAAGGCGCTTCGCGGTCGCGATCGCCTGCAGGCCGGCCACGCCCGCGCCGAGAATCAGCACGCGCGCCGCCTTCACGGTGCCGGCCGCGGTCATCAGCATCGGCATGAAGCGCGGATACAGCGTCGCCGCGAGCAGTACCGCCTTGTAACCGGCGATATTCGCCTGCGACGACAGCACGTCGAGGCTCTGCGCGCGCGTGGTGCGCGGCGCGGCTTCGAGCGCGAACGCGGTGACGCCGGCCGCGGCGAGTTTGCCCGCGTTCTCGGCGTTGAACGGGTCGAGCATGCCGACGAGCGTCGCGCCGCGCTTGAGCAGCGGTAGTTCGGAATCGGTGGGGGACTGGACTTTGAGGACGAGATCGGCGCCGAACGCGGTGGCGGCATCGACGATTTCCGCGCCCACTGCCGTATAGGCGTCATCGGGAAAGCTCGCGCCGGCACCGGCGCCGCTTTGAAGCGTGACCCGGTGGCCTTGCGCCACGTATTTCTTGACCGTTTCGGGCGTCGCGGCAACGCGGGTTTCATGCGCGCGCGTTTCGGCTGGCACTCCGATGTGCATCGTTGTTCCTCCTCGACTTCCTGTTTGACGACAGATCTGCCGACGAGGCTCGCCGGCTTGCACATGCAACGGCTAACGCAGGCCCCACTTTAACCGAAACCGTCACGCCGCCAAAATCGGGGTCGATGCGAATGCGCGGCAGACCGCCAAACTGTTGCGAATCGGTCGCGAACGTGCTGCGAACCCGCCGCGAACCGGCCGTCAGCTTACGCCGGCCGTTGCCCGGCAGGGGTCGGTGCGGCGCCCGGCAGCCGGCGCGCATAACCGGTAAAATGCGCACCCATGAAACCGGAAACCTGGCTGCCGCACGTGACCGTCGCGGCGATCGTCGAGCGTGACGGGCGCTTCCTGCTGGTCGAGGAACACACCGCCGCCGGCCTGCGCCTGAACCAGCCCGCCGGCCATCTCGAGGCGGGCGAAACGCTGCTGGAAGCGGTGGTCCGCGAAACGTTCGAGGAAACCGCCCATCCGTTTGCACCCGAGGCGCTCGTCGGCATGTACATGACCCACTTCGAGCGGCCGGACCGGGCGGGCACCACGTACCTGCGTTTCACCTATTGCGGCGCGGGCGGCGAGCCGGACCCGGCGAGTTCGCTCGATCCCGACATCGTCCGCACGCTGTGGATGAGCGCCGATGAGTTGCGCGAATGCCCCGAGCGGCATCGCACCCCGCTCGTGATGCGGTGCATCGACGATTACCTGGCCGGCCGGCGTTTCCCGCTCGACTTCGTCCATACCCATTCGGTCGGGCCGAAGCGATAAGGCCGTCACGAGCGGCCCCCCAAAAGATCCATGCAGTCATGCAGCACCCAGTGAGTACCTTATGAGCAAGCGGAAAGTCGTAGTAGGCATGTCGGGCGGCGTCGATTCGTCGGTTACCGCGTGGCTGCTGAAGGAACAGGGCTACGACGTGGTCGGCCTGTTCATGAAGAACTGGGAAGACGACGACGACAGCGAATACTGCTCGACGCGCCAGGACTGGATCGACGTGGTGTCGGTCGCGGACCTGATCGGCATCGACGTCGAGGCGGTCAACTTCGCGGCCGAATATAAAGACCGTGTGTTCGCCGAATTCCTGCGCGAATATTCGGCCGGCCGCACGCCGAACCCGGACGTGCTGTGCAACGCCGAAATCAAGTTCAAGGCCTTTCTCGATCACGCGATGTCGCTCGGCGCGGAAACCATCGCGACCGGCCACTATGCGCGCGTGCGCCAGAACCACGAGCGCGACGGCCGCTTCGAGCTGCTGAAGGCGCTCGATCATACGAAGGACCAGTCGTACTTCCTGCATCGGCTGAACCAGGCGCAGTTGTCGAAGACGCTGTTCCCGCTCGGCGAAATTCCCAAGACCAAAGTGCGCGAGATCGCCGCGCAGATCGGCTTGCCGAATGCGAAAAAGAAAGATTCGACCGGCATCTGCTTCATCGGCGAGCGGCCGTTCCGCGACTTCCTGAACCGCTATCTGCCGACCAGGCCGGGTCCGATGAAGACCACCGACGGCAAGCTCGTCGGCGAGCACATCGGCCTCGCGTTCTACACGTTCGGCCAGCGCAAGGGCATCGGTCTCGGCGGCAGCAAGGACGGCAGCGGCGAGCCGTGGTTCGCCGCGGGCAAGGATATTCCGAGCAATACGCTGTACGTCGCGCAGGGGCACGATCATCCGTGGCTGCTGTGCCATACGCTCTCGGCGGGCAACACGAGCTGGGTCGCGGGCGAGCCGCCGGCCGACGGCTTCGCGTGCGGCGCGAAGACGCGCTACCGGCAGGCCGATGCGGCATGCACGTTCAACGCCGCGGCGGCAGGCGGTTCGAGCGAAGGCCTGTTCGAGCTGACCTTCGACGCCGCGCAATGGGCCGTCACGCCGGGACAATCGGCGGTGCTGTACGACGGCGACGTGTGCCTCGGCGGCGGCATCATCGAACGCGCGATGACCGGGCAACCGGCCGAGCTGCCGCCGGATCAGACGCCGAAGCAAACTCGCGCGCAGCGTCGCAAGCAGGCGCATAAGCCGAAGCAGCCGCAACGCGCATCGCAGGACGAGCCGCAGACCCCGCGGCAAAAAGCGGCGTTGCTCGGCGCGCGTTGAGCGATGTATAACGGCGCGCGCGGTGGGTCACACCACTCCGACACACTCGCGCCGTTCATCTTGTTCCCCCCGCCTGGCGCGGTCACACTCGCTTCACCTTCGCGTGCGACGCCTGGCTTCCATTCGCAGGCCTCATCTTCGGGCTTCGACCGTCCACGCCGCGCCGTGACCCGCAGCCGCCAGTTTTCCTTCGCGGCGGGTACCGCCCGCGCCCCTCGCGCGGACGATCCCGCCGCAATGATCTTCACTGCACTGGAGTCCCCATGTTTTCTCGACGCTATCTGGCCATCTGGTGCGCAATCGCGCTCGCCGCGGTATGTGCCGCGCTCGCCACGACGCATCGCCTGTCGTGGTTCTGGATCATCGTGCCGGCCGCGCTCGTCGCGCTCGGCGTGTTCGACCTGACGCAACAGCGCCACGCGATCCTCCGCAACTACCCGCTGTGGGGCCACCTGCGCTTCATTTTCGAATTCATCCGGCCGGAGATCCGCCAGTATTTCGTCGAAGACGATACCGACGAAAAGCCGTTCTCGCGCGCGCAACGCAGCATCGTCTACCAGCGCGCGAAGAACGATGTGGATAGCCGCCCGTACGGCACCGAGCTCGACGTGAAGGCGGTCGCGCACGAATGGATCAGCCACTCGCTCGCGCCGACCAGGCTCGATGGTCACGACTTTCGCATCGTCGTCGGCCCCGATCGCGCGCAGCCGTATTCGATGTCGATCTTCAACGTATCGGCGATGAGCTTCGGCTCACTGTCGGCCAACGCGATCATGGCGCTGAACCTCGGCGCGAAGAAAGGCAACTTCGCGCACGACACCGGCGAAGGCTCGATGTCGAAATATCACCGCGAACATGGCGGCGACATCATCTGGGAAATCGCATCCGGTTATTTTGGGTGTCGTAACGACGACGGCACCTTCAACGCCGAAAAATTCGCGAAGCAGGCCGCCGAGCCGCAGGTGAAGATGATCGAAGTGAAGCTGTCGCAAGGCGCGAAGCCGGGTCACGGCGGCGTGCTGCCGGCCGCGAAGATCACGCCCGAAATCGCCGAGACGCGCGGCGTGCCGATGGGCCGCGACTGCATCTCGCCGGCGACGCACTCCGAGTTCTCGACGCCGCGCGAGCTGCTCGAATTCGTCGAGCGCCTGCGCACGCTGTCGGGCGGCAAGCCGACCGGCTTCAAGCTGTGCATCGGGCATCCGTGGGAATTCTTCGGGATCGCGAAGGCGATGCTGGAAACGGGCATCCTGCCGGACTTCATCGTCGTCGATGGCGCGGAAGGCGGCACCGGCGCGGCGCCGCTCGAATTCACCGATCACGTCGGCGTGCCGTTGCAGGAAGGGCTGCTGCTCGTGCACAACACGCTGGTCGGCATCGGCCTGCGGCAGCGCATCCGCATCGGCGCGAGCGGCAAGATGATCACCGCGTTCGATATCGCGAAGACGCTCGCGATCGGCGCCGACTGGGTCAACGCGGCGCGCGGCTTCATGTTCGCGGTCGGCTGCATCCAGGCGCAGACCTGCCATACCGGCCGCTGCCCGACCGGCGTCGCGACCCAGGACCCGGTGCGCCAGCGCGCGTTGGTGGTGCCGGACAAGGCCGATCGCGTGTTCAACTTCCACCACAACACGCTACATGCGTTGCGGGAAATCATCCAGGCCGCCGGGCTGCGGCATCCGGCGGAGCTGCGCGCGCATCACATCGTGCGGCGCGTGTCGTCGCATGAGGTGCGGTTGATGTCGGAGCTCCTCAAGTACCTCGAACCGAATGACCTGCTGAATGGCAACTTTCGCTATACGCTGTTCGAGAAGTACTGGCCGATCGCGCAAAGCGATTCGTTCTCGCCGAAGGCGGAGCTGGCGGCTTGCTGAGTGCGCGCGGACCCTTGCCACGCCGCCTGTCGCCCAAAAGCCGCATCGCGGCCCGTCCGCCCTCGTAAAACGGGCCGCCCCCCTTCCTTTCCGTTAAAATCTCGGGTTTAGCACTTTGCTCCACGGCCCGCTCGCGCGCTTAGGCGCACGCGGCACGGCCCCCCATGCCCGAAAGGCACTTCATGCTCACGTTTCAGCAAATCATCCTGACCTTGCAGTCCTACTGGGACAAGCAGGGCTGCGCGTTGCTCCAGCCGATCGACATGGAAGTCGGCGCGGGCACGTCCCACGTCCATACGTTTCTGCGCGCGATCGGCCCCGAGCCGTGGCGCGCCGCCTACGTGCAACCGTCGCGCCGCCCGAAAGACGGCCGCTACGGCGAGAACCCGAACCGTCTGCAGCACTACTACCAGTACCAGGTGGTGCTCAAGCCCGCGCCGGAAAACATTCTCGACCTGTACCTCGGCTCGCTCGAAGCGCTCGGCTTCGACCTGAAGCAGAACGACGTGCGTTTCGTCGAGGACGACTGGGAAAATCCGACGCTCGGCGCGTGGGGTCTCGGCTGGGAAGTGTGGCTGAACGGCATGGAAGTGACGCAGTTCACGTACTTCCAGCAGGTCGGCGGTCTCGACTGCAAGCCGGTGCTCGGCGAAATCACCTACGGTCTCGAACGCCTCGCGATGTATCTGCAGAAGGTCGAGAACGTCTACGACCTCGTCTGGACCGAGTGGGAAGAGCAAGGCCCGAACGGCCCCGAACTGCGCCGCCTGACCTATGGCGACGTGTATCACCAGAACGAGGTCGAGCAGTCCACCTACAACTTCGAGCACGCGAACGTCGATCTGCTGTTCACGTTCTTCAACAGCTACGAAGCGGAAGCGAAGCGCATGATCGATGCGCAGATCGCGCTGCCCGCCTATGAACTCGTGCTGAAGGCCGGCCACACGTTCAACCTGCTCGACGCGCGCGGCGCGATTTCGGTCACGGAGCGCGCGGCGTACATCGGCAGGATTCGCGCGCTGTCGCGTCTGGTCGCGCAGGCCTACTACGACTCGCGCGAAAAGCTGGGCTTCCCGATGCTCGGCAATCCGGTGCATGGCGTGCCCGGCCTCACCACCGACGAGCAGGACGCCGCGATGCCCGCGTGGGTGCCGCCGCTGAAAGTCGAACGCAAGATCGACCAGGACTGACGAGAACTTCAACCAATGACTCAATCTCAACACGCTACCCTGCTCGTCGAGCTGCTTACCGAAGAACTGCCGCCGAAGGCGCTCGCGCGTCTCGGCGACGCCTTCGCCGAGGGCATTGCGCAGCGCCTCGCGGCGCGCGACCTGATCGAAGGCGAACCGTCGTTCGAACGCTTTGCCACGCCGCGCCGTCTCGCGGTGACGATTCACAACGTGCGCGCGGTCGCGCCGGAAAAACACGTGCGCGAAAAAGTGCTGCCGGTTTCCGTCGCGCTCGATAAAGACGGCCAGCCCACCGCGCCGCTCGCGAAGAAGCTCGCCGCGCTCGGCTTCCCCGACTTCACGGTGAACGACCTCGAACGCGCACAGGACGGTAAAGCCGAAGCGTTCTTCCTGCGCTACGCCGCGCCGGGCGCGACGCTCGCCGACGGCCTGCAAGCCGCGCTCGACGAAACGCTCGGCAAGCTGCCGATTCCGAAGGTGATGACCTATCAGCGCCCGGACGGGTCGAGCGTGCAGTTCGTGCGCCCGGTGCATCGTCTAACCGTGCTGCATGGCGAAGAAATCGTGCCGATCAGCGCGCTCGGCATCGACGCCGACGACACCACCCTCGGCCACCGCTTCCTGTCCGAAGGCTTCGTGCAGATCCAGCACGCGCAGGCCTATGCCGAAACGCTCGAACACCGGGGCCGCGTAATCGCGAGCTTCGCCAGGCGCAAGGAAGCGATCCGCTCGCAACTGCTCGCGCATGCCGGCGAAGACAAGGTCGTGATGCCCGAGGCGCTGCTCGACGAAGTGACGTCGCTGGTCGAATGGCCGGTCGTCTATGAGTGCCGCTTCGAGGACGAATTCCTGCAGGTACCGCAGGAATGCCTGATCCTGACGATGCAGACCAACCAGAAATACTTCGCCCTGACCGATGCGAACGGCAAGCTGCGCTCGCGCTTCCTGATCGTGTCGAACATCGAGACGGCGACGCCGGTCGAGATCGTCGAAGGCAATGAGCGCGTGGTGCGTCCGCGTCTCGCCGACGCGAAGTTCTTCTTCACGCAGGACATGAAGAAGCCGCTCGTGGATCGCGTGCCGCTGCTCGCGAACGTCGTTTATCACAACAAGCTCGGCTCGGCGCTGCAACGCGTGGAGCGGCTCGAAGGGCTGGCCGGCGCGATCGCCGCAATGACCGGCGCCGACGTCGCGCGCGCGACCCGCGCCGCGCGCCTCGCGAAGGCCGACTTGATCACCGACATGGTCGGTGAATTCCCCGAGCTGCAAGGCACGATGGGCACGTACTACGCGCGCCACGATGGCGAGGCGGAAGAAGTCGCGCTCGCATGCTCGGAACACTATCAGCCGCGCTTCTCGGGCGACGCGTTGCCAAGCACCGCGACCGGCACCGTCGTCGCGCTCGCCGACAAGCTCGAAACGCTGGTCGGCATCTGGGGCATCGGCTTGCAGCCCACCGGCGAGAAAGACCCGTTCGCGCTGCGCCGTCATGCGCTCGGCGTGCTGCGCATCCTGATCGAGAAGCAGTTGAACGTCGACTTCGGCGATCTGCTGCGCATCACTTATGCGCAATTCGCCGGCATGCCGAACGTCGCCGATTCCACCGAAGCGATCTACGAGTTCAGCATGGACCGCCTGCGCGGGCTGCTGCGCGAACGCGGCTACGCGGCCGGCGAAATCGACGCGGTGCTCGCGCTGAACCCGACGCGGCTCGACGACGTCGTCGCGCGCCTCGACGCGGTGCGCGAATTCGCGTCGCTGGCCGAAGCGGCGTCGCTGGCGGCGGCCAACAAGCGGATCTCGAACATCCTGAAGAAGTCGGAAGGCGTGACGAACGGCGGCGTGCAGCCCGGCTTGCTCACCGAAGCAGCGGAGAAGGCGCTCAACGAGCAGCTCGAACAGGTGACGCCGCGCGTGCAATCGCAACTGGCCGTGCGCGACTACACCGGCGCGCTGACGGCACTGGCCGCGCTGCGCGAGCCGGTCGACACGTTCTTCAACGACGTGATGGTCAACGCGGAAGACCCGGCGTTGCGCGCGAACCGTCTGGCTCTGCTCGGCGCGCTGCATCAGCAGATGAACTGCGTCGCCGATATTTCCCGACTCGCCGCCTGAGCACCGCGCCATGCCGATCAAGAAAGTGGTGATCCTCGACCGCGACGGCGTGATCAACGTAGACTCCGACGCGTTCATCAAGTCGCCGGACGAATGGGTTGCGCTGCCCGGCGCGCTGGAAGCGATCGCACGTCTGAACCAGGCGGGCTATCGCGTCGCGATCGCGACGAACCAGTCGGGCATCGGCCGCGGTCTGTTCGACATGGACGCGTTGAACGCGATGCATCTGAAGATGCACCGCATGGCGGCAGCGGTCGGCGCCCGCATCGAAGCGGTGTTCTTCTGCCCGCATACGGCGGAAGATCACTGCGAATGCCGCAAGCCGAAGCCCGGCATGCTGAAGATGATCGCCGAGCGTTTCGAGGTCGATCCGGCGCATACGCCGACGGTCGGCGATTCGCTGCGCGATCTGCAAGCGGGCGCGGCGCTCGGTCACCCGATCCACCTCGTGCTGACCGGCAAGGGCCGCAAGACCCTCGCCGCGGGCGGCTTGCCCGAAGGCACGATCGTGCACGACGACCTGCGCGCGTTCGCGCTCGACTTTCTCGCCGACGCGCAGGAATAAACGCGCACCGCGCGCTCCCAACCCTCACCGACCACGCCGATGCGCTTTATCCGTTCCCTGCTGCTGCTGATTTATTTCGTTGTGGTCACGGTGCCGTACGCGACCGCGTGCATCATCGCGTTTCCGTTCCTGCGCGCGGAAAACCGCTACTGGATGGCGGCCGGCTGGTGTCGCCTGACGCTGTGGGCGGTGCGCTACCTGAACGGCATTCGCTACCGCATCGAAGGCTTCGAGAACCTGCCCAACGGCCCGGCCGTGCTGCTGTCCAAGCATCAGTCGGCGTGGGAAACAATCGCGTTTCCGGCGATCATGCCGCGACCGCTGTGCTACGTGTTCAAGCGCGAGCTGTTGTATGTGCCGTTCTTCGGCTGGGCGCTCGGCATGCTGAAGATGGTTCACATCAACCGCAAGGAAGGCAAGTACGCGTTCGAATCGGTCACGAACCAAGGCAAGGCGCGCATGGCCGAAGGCGCATGGGTCATCATGTTTCCGGAAGGCACGCGCACGCCGACCGGCAAGCAGGGCAAGTACAAGACCGGCGGCGCGCGCTTCGCAATCGCGACCGGCGCGCCGGTCGTACCGATCGCGCACAATGCGGGTCGCGTGTGGCCGCGCAACTCGTTTACGAAATATCCGGGTATAGTCACGGTGTCGATCGGCAAGCCGATCGAAACGACGGGGCTCACGCCCGACGAAGTGAACACGCGCGTCGAACAGTGGATCGAAGCCGAAATGCGCCGCATCGATCCGACTGCCTACAGCGCGGCGGCTAACGACTCCGCCGCCGCTCCCATCTGACGCGCCACGCCCTCGAAGCCCGCGGGCGTATTGCGCGAAGCGAAGCCGATGCAGAAGTCTCCCACGCCGCAGCCCGCCGCGGCGCTCGAAAACCGGCAGCTCGATCTCCCGCTCTTCGCCGAGCCGGGGTCGACGTCGTCGACCCCTTCACCTTCCACGCCGGGTTCATCCGGCACAGCGCCGGCCAGGCCGCCCGTCGCGCCGCTCGCGCCGGATGGCAGCAAGCTGCGCAGCCTCACCATCGGTTCACGCACGCTGCATTACGCGCTCAAGCGTTCCGCGCGCCGCTCGATCGGCTTTGCGATCGACGGCACCGGCCTCACGATCACCGCGCCGCGTTGGGTCACGCTCGCCGATATCGAAACCGCGATCACCGAAAAGCAGCGCTGGATTTTTACGAAGCTGATCGAATGGCAAACGCGCGTCGAACAGCGTGCGCTGCCGAAGATCGATTGGAAAGATGGCGCCGAGGTGCCCTACCTCGGTCAGCCGGTGCGGGTGACGCTCGGCGCGCCGCAAGGCATGCTCGGGTTCAGCGCCGAGCACGGCGCGCTGCAATTGCCGCTGCCGTTGCAAGCCGATCCGCAGCAGATCAAGGATCGCGTGCAGGGCTGGCTGCAAGGCGAAGCGAAGCGGCTGTTCGGCGAACGTCTCGAGATCTACGCGCAGATGCTCGGCGTCAACTATCGCTCGTATGCGCTGTCTTCGGCGGCGACGCGCTGGGGCAGTTGTTCGAGCGACGGCAAGATCCGCCTGAACTGGCGGCTCATCCACTTTCCGCTGTCCATCATCGATTACGTCGTCGCCCATGAGTTGGCGCATCTGCGCGAGATGAATCACAGTCCGCGCTTCTGGCAGACGGTCGAATCGATTTTTCCGGAATTCCGCGAGGCGCGGCAGACACTGAAGTCGCATCCGCCGGAGTTGTTGCCGACGCTCTGAGGCCGGGCGCTATCTCTGCGACAGCGCTTTCGCGGACTGCAACAGATCGTCGAGCATCACGCCGCGCCTGTCCGGGCTCGTGTCGCGGCCAGTCATGAAACACAGCGCTGCAATCGGCAGTCCCGCACGATCGCGAATCGGCGCTGCCATACACAGCCTGAACGCGTTCGAAAGTCCTTCGGTGCAGCAGTAGCCTCGTTCTTTTGCGGCCTGCACGTCCTTCAGGAATGCGTCGAAATCGATGCTCGCCCCATTGTCGAGGATGAAATCTTCCGCCGGAATCAGCGCGCGAATCTCGTCGGCGCTCAGGTGACCCAGCAGCAGACGTCCCGTAGCGGTCCAAGGTATCGGCACTCTCACGCCGATGTCCGAACTGATGTTGAAGGGCCGCGCACTGTGCTCGGACAACACGACCGTGTACTTGTTGCCTTCCAGCATGCACAGCTGCGTGGTCTCGTCGTACTTCCTCACCAGTCCCAGGATGGATTGATGCGCACGGCTGATCAGATCGTTGTGCGTGGCATAGTCGGACCCGTAGTAGTGCATCTCGCGCCCAAAGAACACGCTGCCATCCGCGGCCGTCTCGAGCCAGCCCACTTCCGTGAGAATCGCGACCAGCTCGTAAATGCTCGAACGCGGCGCACCGGTTGCATCGATCAGTTCGCGCATCGTCAGCGGGCGTTGGGCGATATGCAATTGCCGGAAGATCGCGATCACGCGGTCCACGCCTCTCGCCCGAGACGATTCTGTAACAGCCATGCGTTCACTCCGTAATGCGTTGATCCGACCGTCAATGGTCGAGAATTCGATGCAGGAACTGCCGGGTGCGTTCGTTCGAGGGATTGACGAAGATCTGCTCCGGATCGCCCTGCTCGGCGATGACGCCCTTGTCCATGAAGACGACGCGGTCAGCGGTCTTGCGAGCGAAGCCCATTTCATGCGTGACGACGACCATCGTCATGCCGTCGCGCGCGAGCCCGCGCATCACCTCGGTGACCTCGCCGACCAGCTCCGGGTCGAGCGCGGACGTCGCCTCGTCGAAAAACATGATGCCGGGCTCGACCGCGAGCGCGCGCGCAATCGCCACGCGTTGCTGCTGACCGCCCGAAAGCTGGCTGGGATAGTGTTCCGCGCGGTCCGCGAGCCCGACGCGATCGAGTGTCTCCATCGCGCGCTTGCGCGCGTCGGCCGGACTCATGCGGCGCGCCTTGATCAGCGCGAGCGTGACATTGCCGAGCGCGGTCTTGTGAGGAAACAGATTGAACTGCTGGAAGACCATGCCGACGTGGCCACGAATCTCCCGTGCTCGACGCGGATCATGCAAGGGCACCTCGTTGACCCAGACCTCGCCGGAATCGGTGGTCTCCAATCCGGCCATGATTCGCAGGACCGTGCTCTTGCCCGAGCCGGACGCGCCGATCAGCACCAGCACTTCACCCGAGCGGACCTCGAGATTGATTTCGTTCAACACTCTCGTCGAACCGAATGCTTTGCTGACGCCCGTCAGTGAAATGATCGGCCTGGTTTGGCTTTGGTTACTCACGACAATCTCCTGCGGTCATGGTGGCGCACCCATTGCGAAAGCGGGAAGCACACGGCGAAGTAAATGAGTGCGACGAGTCCATAGATTTCCACCGGCTTGCCGATCCGGTCGACGATCGCCTGGCCACCGTGCATCAACTCGGACATGCCGATCATGCTGACGATCGACGTGTCCTTGATGAGCGACAGATACTGTCCGACGAGAGGCGGCAACACGATCTTTCCGGTCTGAGGCAGCACGACGAACGAGAACGCCTGAGCCCGCGTGAGGCCGAGGATCTGCGATACCTCCCATTGACCTTTGGGTACTGCCTCGATCCCTGAGCGGAAAATTTCGGCGATATAGGCGCCCTGATAGACGCTCAAGCCAATGACGCCGGCTGCGAACACGTCGATCGCATAACCGAAGTACGACACGCCGAAATAGATCAACATCAGCGTGATGAGCACCGGCGTGCCGCGAAACAGCTCCGTATAGAGTCTGGCGATGCGGTCGGTGCCCCACGGGCCGAACGATCGCAAGACCGCGGCGAACAGGCCGATCAACGTGCTGCCCACAATGGACGCGATGGAGAGCAACAGCGTCGTCACCAGACCCTGCAGCAGGATCGATAGACTGGTTTTCAGCAATTCGACTGACATGATCCAACTCCAATCCGGGAATCAGGCCCGCTTCGTCCGGCGCATAAAGCCTGTCCCGAAACCGCTGCGCGCCGGCATGGCGAGGGGAGGATGAAAGATCCGCGCGCCGAGCTGGCCCGCAAGCCAGGACAGTACGTTACTGAGCACGAGATACGCGACGAGCGTCACGCTGAACGTCTGAAGGTAGAGAAGCGTTCGCGAGTTGATCACGGTCGCCGTGCCGGTCAACTCCGGCAATGCAATGGCGGACAGCAGCGACGTGCCGAGCAGCAACTGGATCAGGTAGTTGACGATGGCCGGATAGACCGCGCGCGTCGCCTGCGGCAAGACGACCTCGACGAAGATCTGCGCGCGTTCGAGGCCGAGAATGCCGGCAGCCTCGAGTTGGCCGCGCGGCACCGACTGTATGCCGGCGCGGAACACTTCCGACAGGTAAGCACCGACGTTGAGGCCGAGCGCAATGACGCCCGCCCAGTATGCGTCGAGCGAAATACCCGCCGACGGCAGACCGAAGAACACGATGAAAATCTGCAGGAGGACAGGCGTATTGCGGATGACTTCAACGTAGCCACGGGCGATCCACCGAAGCAGCGCGAGCGGAGAAGCGCCGGCCAGCGCGGTCAACAACCCCAGGACTAGCGCCAGTACGAAGGCCAGCACGGTCACCTGCAACGTCAGCCAGCTCGCGCTCAAAAACTCGGGCACGTAGCCCCACAAAGTCAGCCACTCGTAACTCATCTCATGCTCCCCATAGTGCGGGTTTCACTGCCGCGCTTCAAAACTGCGGATTGAGCGGATAGCGCGGATCGGTGCCGAACCACTTGTTGTAGAGCTGCGCGTTGAGCTTCGACGCATTGACGTTGAAGAGGAACAGATTCAGATAGTTGAGCCATTCCTGATCACCGGCCTTGACGCCGAACGCGTTGTATTCGAGCGGCACCAGCGCTTCGTTCGTGACGGCAAGTTCAGGATCGAGCTTGGCCTGATACGCGAGGAAGTTGTTGTCCTCGATCATCGCGTCGGCCTGCCCCTGCTTGACGGCAAGTATCGCGGCCTGCGAGCTGTCGTATTCCTGGATCTTCACCGGGATATTCAGCGAGCGCACTTCATCGCCATTGGTCGAGCCCTTGACCGTCGCGATCGTGCGACCGCCCATGTCCTTGATCGACTGAATACCGCTGTTTTTTCTGACCAGCAGCGCTTCGCTGGCAACCACGTAAGGGGCCGTGAATTCGATCACTTTTGCGCGCTCCAGATTGCGCGTGAAGTTGCAGAACACGACGTCCACCTTGCTGGTCTGCAGATTCGGAATCCGGTTCGCGCTCGTCGTATTCACGACCTCGAGCTTCACGCCCATCTGCTTCGCGAGTTCCTTCGCGAGGTCCACGTCATAGCCGTCCGGTTGGCCGTCTTTGTTGTAGAACCCGAATGGCGCGAACGTCAGGCAGTCCCCGACGCGCAGCGTGCCCCGCTGCAACACGCCCTGAAGCGTCGACGGAGCTGCCGCCGCGCCCTGCTCCGGCGTGGCCACCTTGGTGCAGCCAGTGATGGCGAGCAATCCAGCAACAGCGAACAGAAAGGCGGCTCTGGCGCCTCGATTGGCAAGCTTCATGGGCAGGGTCCTATGCGGAGAAGAGGGTTCCGGGGCAGACGTACCGGCTTCGGCGCCTTTCGGCATGCATGAATATTCGCCGGCTCACGCATCGATTGTCCGATATATCAGACTGCTATCTGAGGAACCGGATTGATACTGAGTGTTGGGCACTAATATCGAACCCGCAACCGGACACAAACCCTGATTGCCCACACTTTTTTGTTGGAATAAGTCCGAGCGGATTCCATGAGGCGCATCCAGTCCGGGCTGGCCACGCCGCTTCGCCCTACCAGGCAATCATTTACAATTCCCGCAGGTCAATGCATTTATCGACAAACTGTCAAAGGAGGACTCATGCGAATCCTGCATACCATGCTTCGAGTCGGTGATCTGGACGCCTCGATCCGTTTCTACACCGAAGTTCTCGGCATGCGCCTGCTTCGAAAGAACGACTACCCGGACGGGAAGTTCACCCTCGCATTCGTCGGTTACGAAGACGAATCCGAAGGCGCAGCAATCGAACTCACCTACAACTGGGACACGAGCAAGTACGACCTCGGAACCGGCTACGGTCACATCGCCCTCGAAGTCGACGACGCCTATGCGGCGTGCGAACAGGTGAAGAAACGCGGCGGCGTCGTTACGCGCGAAGCGGGACCCATGAAACACGGCACGACGGTCATCGCCTTCGTCGCCGATCCGGACGGCTACAAAATCGAGCTGATACAGAAGAAGGGACGAGTCGACTGACTCGAGTTCAACCGTTCACGCTGGACACTTCCCGAAACGCATGCGCCCGCTGCCCAGATTCGGGCGAGGCGCCAGAATGACCATAAAGCCCGGCTTCACGTTGTACCCGGGGATGTGCTGCCGGGCGTATTCGCCCGGCAATCCTGTCTCGCGCCGGCACTATCAAAAAAAAGCCGACTATTCACGATGAGCACGACCACCGCCCTGCCCGCGCGCCGCGCCCCGGATAGCTTCGCGATCCTGTTGATGATCGGCCTATGCGCAATCTGGGGGCTACAGCAAGTCGCGATCAAGACCACCAATGCGGCTGTGCCGCCGGTCTTTCAAGCGGGGCTGCGCTCGACGATCGCGGCACTGCTCGTGTGGGCATGGGCGCGCTCGCGCGGCACGCCGCTCTTTCGTGACGACGGCACGCTCGGTGCGGGTCTGCTCGCAGGGGTGCTGTTCGCGGCCGAGTTCGTTTGCATCTTTTTCGGCCTGACGCTGACGAGTGCGTCGCGCATGGCGGTCTTTCTGTACACGGCGCCGTGTTTCACGGCACTCGGCCTGCACTGGTTCGTCGATGGGGAACGCATGCGGCGCATCCAGTGGCTAGGCATCGGCGTCGCGTTCGCGGGGATAGCGCTCGCGTTCGCCGATGGCTTCCTGCACCCGAACGCCGGCGCGGCTGCAAGCGTAGCCCACGGCTCGACGCTCGTGGGCGCGGCCGGCGATGCGCTCGGCGTGCTCGCCGGCATCGCATGGGCCGCGACCACGGTGGTCGTGCGCGGCTCGCGGCTCGCGCAGACGAGCGCAAGCAAGACGCTGTTCTATCAGTTGACGGTGTCGGCGGCGGTGCTGCTCGCGCTGGCGCTCACGCTCGGTGAAGTGCGCGTGGAAAGCGTGACGCCGCTCGCGTTCGCGAGTCTCGCCTATCAGGCCGTGATCGTCGCGTTCGTCAGCTATCTGTTGTGGTTCTGGCTGTTGACGCGTTACATCGCATCGCGGCTGTCGGTGTTTTCGTTTCTGACGCCGATGTTCGGCGTGACCTTCGGCGTGCTGCTGCTCGGCGAGTCGTTCAGCGCGCGCTTTCTGATCGCCGCGCTGCTGGTGCTGACCGGCATCGCGCTCGTCAACGCGCCGGCGAAACGATAAGCGGCTCGACGGCGGCGCGCCGTCGTCGTCGTCAAACGTTGAGACTACTCCGGCGCAGCGGCCGAGCGCGCCGCCACCGCCTGCGCCACGCTCACGTATTCGGCGACCGGCACGTCCTCCGCGCGGCGTTGCAGATCGAAGCCGAGCGCGTCGAAATCGACGGTATCGCGCAGCGCGGCAAGCGTGTTGCGCAGCATCTTGCGACGCTGCGAGAACGCCGCCGTCACCACCTCGCCCAGCACGTTTTCATCGACTACCGGCATTTCGTGCCGCTCGTACGGGATCATCCGCACGATCGCCGAATCGACCTTCGGCGGCGGCTGGAACGACTCGGGCGGCACGTCGAGCTGCTTGTCGATCACGTAGCGGTATTGCAGCATCACCGACAGGCGACTGAACGCCTTCGTACCCGGTTCCGCGACCATCCGCTCGACCACCTCGTTCTGCAGCATGAAGTGCTGATCGATCACGCGGTCCGCGAAGGTTGCCAGATGAAACAGCAGCGGGCTCGAAATGTTGTACGGCAGATTACCGACGATGCGCAGCGACGCCTTGTCGCCCGGTGCCGCGAGCGAGCCGAAGTCGAACTCGAGCGCGTCGCCCGAATGGAGTTCGAGCAGATCGCCGAACTTCGTCTTCAGACGGCCGATCAGATCGCGGTCGAGTTCGACCGCGTGCAGCGGCGACTCGGGCGTCGCGAGCCGCTCGATCAGCGGTTCGGTCAGCGCGCCGAGGCCCGGACCGATCTCGACCATGCGCTCGCCGCGCTGCGGCCGGATCACGTCGACGATCGAATCGATCACGCCCATGTCGACCAGAAAGTTCTGACCGAAACGCTTGCGCGCGAGATGGCCCTGGTGCCGGCCTTGCTGTCTGCTGGTGGACATCGGAGAAACGCTAGAAAGAAAACTGCTTGAGAATGAAAGACGTCACGGTGGAAATACGACGCCACGCGGCGCGTCACGCGCACCGCAACCGCTCAGGTCACCTGTGCGTCAGCCCGCGCGACGATGCTGCGCCATCGAAACAGCCGTGTCGATCGCGGCCATCAGGCTGCCCGCGTCGGCGCGTCCGGTGCCGGCCAGATCGAGCGCGGTGCCGTGATCGACCGAGGTGCGGATGATCGGCAGGCCGAGCGTCACGTTGATCCCTTCGCCGAACGTCGCGAATTTCAGCACCGGCAGGCCCTGGTCGTGGAACATCGCGAGCACGCAGTCGGCTTCGTCGAGATAACGCGGCTGGAACAGCGTGTCGGCCGGATACGGACCGCGCGCGTCGATGCCCTCGCCGTTCACCTGCTGCAACGCCGGCGTGATCACGTCGATTTCCTCGCGGCCCAGGTAGCCGTTTTCGCCCGCGTGCGGATTGAGCCCCGTCACGAGAATGCGCGGCGCGGGCAAACCGAAGTGATGACGCAGGTCGTGATCGATGATGCGCAGCGTCGCGACGAGGCTTTCGATCGTCAAGGCCGCCGACACGTCCTTCAACGGCAGATGCGTGGTCGCGAGCGCGACGCGCAGCGGCCGCTTGCCGGTGCCCGCGAGCATCATCACGACGCGCGGCGTATGGGTGCGCTCGGCCAGATATTCGGTGTGGCCGGTGAACGGCACACCGGCGTCGTTGACCGTGCTTTTTTGCAGCGGCGCGGTGACGATCGCGTCGAACCTGCCCGCCACCGCACCGTCGATCGCCGCATCGAGCAGATCGAGCACGTAGCGGCCGTTCGCGGCGTCGAGCTTGCCTGCCTGCGCGGGCGCGCCGAGCGGGTGAGGTTCGAGCCGCACGCGCGGGCCCTGCGCGAGCAGCGCGGCCCAATCGACACCGACCGCGCGCGCCCGCTCAGCGAGCAATTGCGCATCGCCGAGCACGGTGAACTGCGCGTGAGGCCAGTGCGCCGCCGCACCCGCCAGCGCCTGCGCGGTCAGCTCGGGACCGACGCCGGCGGGCTCGCCGGTCGTGATCGCGATCTGCAGCGGGCGGTGGGTGGGCTGAGCAGCGCTCGTCATGGCATGGGCTCCGTTACTGCACGTTCGCCGTGGTCGGCTTCACTTCGACGTACGCGGTATCGCGCAACTCGCGCAGCCAGTCGGCGTACGCCTGTTCCGCCTTGCGCTGGCCGATGGCCTGACGCGCGAGATCCATCTGCTGCGCAATCGAGCCTTCCGCATCGCGGCGGCCGAGCACCTGAATCAGGTGGTAGCCGTATTCGCTGCGCACCGGCTCGCTGATCTGGCCGTCCTGCAGCGCGTTCATCGCGCGCTCGAACTCGGGCACCGTCTCGCCCGGGCTGATCCAGCCGAGGTCGCCGCCTTGCGACGACGAGCCGTCCTGCGAGTAGGTGTGCGCGAACTTCGCGAAGTCGCCGCCCGCGGCGATCTGATTGCGGATGTCGATCAGCTTCTGGCGTGCCTGCGGTTCGGACTGGCCGTCGCCGACGCGCAGCAGAATGTGGCGCACGTGCGTCTGCACGAGCTTCGGCGCATCCGCGCTGCTGCCTTGGCCGGCACGGCGCTCGACCAGACGCACGATTTCGAAGCCGTCGTTGGTGCGGATCAGATCCGGATTGATCTCACCCGGACGCAGTGCCGACGCGGCCTTTACGAACTCGGGCGGCAGCTTCGACGGTGCGAGGAAGCCGAGATCGCCGCTGTTCTGCGACGCGTCGGGCGCTTGCGAATTAGCCTTCGCGAGCTTTCCGAAATCCGCCCCGCCCTTCGCTTCGGCGAGCAGCCCCTGGGCCTTCTTCTGCGCCGCCTCGATGTCGGTCTCCGGCGCGTTCAGCGGCGCACTCACGAAAATGTGCTGCATGTGCAGGTCGCTCGTCTGGCCGGCGCCCGGGCCGCGCTGGCTGGCGATGTAGTTCGCGACCTCGGCGTCCGTCACCGTGATCTTGCTGTCCACTTCCTTCTCGCGCAGACGCGACAGCGTCAGCTCGGTGCGCGCGTCGTTCGAGAAGGTGGCCCAGGGCACGCCTTGCGCCTCGATGCGCGCGCGGTACATTGCGAGCGGCATGTTGTTCGCCTGCGCGAGACGCTCGAGCGTGCGCTGCACGGCTGCGTCGTCGATGTTGATGCCGTCTTCCTTGGCCTTCTGCAGCTGGATGCGCTCGAGCACCATCTGCGTGAGCACCTGCTGGCGCAACTGGTCCGTCGGCGGCACCGGAGCGTTCTGCTGGTTCAGCCGGTGCGCGATCAGACCGACCCGCTCGTCGAGCTCGCGCTGCGTGATGACACCGTTGTTGACCACCGCGGCGATGGTGTCGACCGTCTGGCCGCTATTGCCGCCCAATGCCTGCGCCTGTACCGACGCGACTGGAACGAAGGACGCCGCGGCGACGAGACCCGCCGCGAGTATTGCCAAGCGAAGCTGTTTCATGATTGCCACAGATACTCCAATGATGTCGGGCGCTTCGCCCGTCTTTTCGCAAGCCGTGAATGACCGGGCGACCGTCATTCGTAGTTGGTGAACCGCGACTCCGGCGGCGGCGGCGGCGGCAACGGCGTGTAGCCGGCCACACTGGTGCGGAACGCGGTCATCAGCCCATTGTCGACGCTCGACAAGCCCTTGAACGTCAACTGCGCCAGAAACCGCGTGCTCGACTGATTCTGTCCCGACGAGTTCAGGCCGTTCGCGTAGCGCTGGATGCCGGCGCCGAGCGTCCAGCAATCCGCGTCGTATTGCAGGCCGACGAGGCCGTCGACGATACGGTGGCCACCAAGGTCGTAGTTGAACCGGCCGACACCGTACATCCGATGCGACAGCGGCCATTGGCCCGAAATCAGCACCTGATTGATCGGCTGGTTGTCGAGCGTGGTGTTGGCGCGGGTGTAGCGGTACGCCACGTTGAGGACCTTGCCGGTCTCCGGACTGAACCCGAAACCGACGCTCGTCTTCGTGAGCTGGTTATTGTCGGCATTATATTGGAACGCCGTTTCCGAAGCGAAACCGGCACCCAGCTTGATCGACGCGCCCGCGATCAGGTCCGAATGCGTGGCCTGCGCGCTCGTCTGCGAAGGCTGCAACGTGACACGCTGATCCCGGAAATAGTACTGCTGCGCGATCACGAAGCGCGCGCGTTCGTCGCCGGTGGCCGGGTTGATGAAGCGCGTGGTGAGACCCGCGGTCAGGCGGTTCGCGTCGGCGATCCGGTCGTTACCGACGAACGTGTTCGGCGTGAAGATTTCCGCGAGGCCGAAATCGGACTCGGCGGTATCGAACAGCGGCGCGTTGTTCTGGTTGCGGTACGGCGTGTAGACGTAGTACAGCCTCGGCTCCAGCGTCTGGATGAAATCCTGGCCGAACAGGCGCACCGAGCGCTCGAACGTCAGCCCCGTATCGAACGTGAAGGTCGGGATCGACTCGGTGAAATTCTTCTGCGCGTTCGGCACCCCGTTCAGATCGGTGCCAATGTTGTTCAGGTTGTACGACGCGAAGTGCCACTGCACCTTCGGCGTGACGAAGTAGCCCGGCCCCACCACCGAATAGGACACGTACGGGTTGAACAGCACCCGCTGGCCTTCGGTCAGGTCCGCGGTGGTGATGCGGAAGTTCGTGTAGTCGGCTTCGGCGCCGAAGTCGAAGCCGCCGACGTTGTACTTCGCGTACTTCACGTTCAACTGCGGCTCGCGGCCGTACGGCGCGACCGACTCCTGCAGCGTCTGCCAGTGCTGCTCGCGCGCGAGCACGGACCACGGCCCGTTGTTGTAGGTCACCCCGGCTTCCTGCTGATACAGGAGCTGGAGGCCGTTCATGAACTGGTTGACCGACGACGACAGGTCTTGCGGATAGGTGTTGTCCGAGACCTTGTTGTAGTAGATGTACCCGCCGAAGCCGTTACCGAAATTCTGGTTATGCTGGATGTACAGCGCGTAGCGGTTGGTCTTCGTCAGGCGATCGTCAGGCAGAAATTCACCGGTGATCGAACCGGAATACGTCGGCGACAGATAGCGGAACGTGCTCTGCAACTGCACACCGCGCTTCGAGATCACACGCGGCGTGACCGTCAGATCGCGATTCGGCGCGATGTTGAAGTAATACGGCACCGACAGCTCGAAGCCGTTCGACGAGCTGAGCGAGAACGTGGGCGGCAACAGGCCGCTGCGCCGCTCGCCCGACAACGGGAACGACAGCCACGGCGACGCGAACACCGGCACGCCCTGGAAGAACAGCACGCTGTTGTAGGCGACGCCTTCGTCGGCGCCGGTGTCGAAATCGAACTCGCTGCCCTTGATGTACCAGGCCGGATCGTCCGTGCACGCGCACGCGGTGTAGGTGGCCTTCGTGAACACCGAGCGCTCGGCGTCGAGCAGGTCGACGCGCTGCGCGCTGCCCGAGCCGCCCGTCAACGTGAAGTGATACTTCGGCGCGGTCATGAAGCCTTCGGTCGAATCGACGCGCAGATGCGCTTCGGGCCCGATGAAGGTATTGCCGGTATTGATCACGTGGACATTGCCGTACGCATCGGCCATGTCCGTGTCCTGGTCGTAGTGCAGGCCGTCGGCCTTGATCACGGACGTGTTGTGGCGCACTTCGGCCGAGCCCTTCGCGGCCAGGTCCTGGTCGATCGTGCCGCTCGCGTGGTCGCCGAGCACGAAGGTGGCCGGCCGCTGGCCCGTTTGCAACGGGTGCTCCTCGAGCTGCGGCGCGAGCTGCATGCCCCACGGCGGGTAGACCGCTTGCGGTTGCGCAGCTTCCCCCACCAGCTGGGCGTGCGCAAGCGCGGGCATCAGGCCCGGAACGGCGACGAGCGCCGCGACGAGCCGCCTTTTGCGCGGCACTACTGCACAGGAAGGAGTGGTATCGGAAAGCTGTCTGGGCGGCATGTATCGTTTGGCGAGTCGACCCGTGTGCAAGCTTCCGCCGTCACGATCCACCGCCTGCACACCGCGACCGTGAGAGTCGGCTGCACGTCTGGATTCCCAATTGCCGAGTGATAAGGCGGGCGGTAAAACGGAGCACGCGAAAGCTGGCGTGTGAGTCGCGTCAAAAAAGTCGTGGGGTATTATATGGCAAGACGTTGTCCCCAAGAATTTGCCGCCGCTTTTCATGACGCTGCCTTCCACCCAAGACTTCACCGACACCCGCCTCTCCCTGCTCAAGGCCTGGCTGCAAGGCCACGCGGCGCGTCATGCGCTGGAGCTCGACACGATCGTTCCGGCCTCGTCCGACGCCAGTTTCCGTCGTTATTTCCGGCTCGCCGGTAAGGCGCCGCAAGGCAACGGCGCGGCCACGCTGATCGCCGTCGACGCGCCGCCGCCCGAAAAATGCCGCGAATTCGCGCAGGTCGCGCAATTGCTCGACGCCGCCGGCGTGCACGTGCCGCGCGTGCTTGAGGTCGACTTCGACTCGGGCTTCATGCTCGTCACCGATCTCGGCACCGCGTCCTACCTCGGCGCGCTGACCGACGCGCAGGCCGCGGGGGACACCCGCGCGGCCCGCACGCTGATGCGCGACGCGCTCGACGCGCTGATCCGCTGGCAGCTCGGCTCGCGCGAAGACGTGCTACCGCCGTTCGACGAAGCGTTCCTGCATCGCGAAATGGAGCTGATGCCCGAGTGGTTCATCGGCCGGCACCTTTGCCGTGAAGTCGATGCCGCAACGCGCGCGCAGCTCGATCGCACGTTCGCGCTGCTGATCGCGAGCGCGCGCGCTCAGCCGCAAAGCTTCATGCTGCGCGATTTCATGCCGCGCAATCTGATGATCGCCGAGCCGAACCCCGGCGTACTCGACTTCCAGGACGCGGTGTACGGGCCGATCACGTACGACGTCGTGTCGCTGCTGCGCGATGCGTTCCTCAGCTGGGACGAGGAGTTCGAGCTCGACTGCTTCGTGTACTACTGGGAGCGCGCGAAAAAAGCCGGCCTGCCGGTCGATGCCGATTTCGGCGAGTTCTACCGCCAGCTCGAATGGATGGGGCTGCAGCGGCACATCAAGGTGCTGGGCCTCTTCTGCCGCATCAACTACCGCGACGGCAAGGCGCATTACATGAAAGACCTGCCGCGCTTCATCGGCTATGCGCGCAAGGTGGCCGAGCGTTACGCGCCGCTGCGCGGGTTCGCGAAGCTGCTCGACGACCTCGAAGGCCGCGCGCAGGAAATCGGCTACACCTTCTGACCGATGACGATGTCCGTGAAGAAAGCGATGATTTTTGCCGCGGGTCGCGGCGAGCGCATGCGTCCGCTGACCGACGCGTGCCCGAAGCCTTTGCTCGAAGCGGGCGGCAAGCCGCTGATCGTGTGGCAGATCGAACGGCTCGCGCGGGCCGGCATCCGTAGCATCGTGATCAATCATGCGTGGCTCGGCGCGCAGCTCGAAGCCGCGCTCGGCGACGGTTCGCGCTGGCAGGTCGAACTGCGCTACTCGCCCGAGCAAGAGGCGCTGGAGACCGCGGGCGGCATCGCGCAGGCGCTGCCGCTTCTGACCGACGACGGCGCGGATCACGTGTTCGTCGCGGTGGCCGGCGACGTGTACACCGATTACGACTACGCCGGACTGCACGTGCACGCCGGCGCTCTGCAGGCGCTGCCCGAGCCCGGCATGCATCTGGTGATGGTGCCGAATCCGCCGTTTCACCCGAACGGCGACTTTGGTCTCGTCGACGGCGTGCTGTCGCTCGACACGCAGCCGCGCCTCACGTTCGCCAGTTTCGGGCTGTACGACACGCGCATGTTCCGCGATCTGCCGCGCGGCACGCGGCGCGCGCTGAGCCCGTATTACCGCGCGACGATCGCGCGTGGGCTCGCGAGCGGCGAGCTGTACGAAGGCGTGTGGGAGAACGTCGGCACGCAGGCGCAGCTGGAAGCGCTCGACCGGCTGCTGCGCACGCGCTGAGCTCTATTTCGCCGCGCCCTCGCCGGCCCCGACCGCTTCCGCCCTTTCCACCGCGTCCGTGGTCTGCGCGGCGCGCTGCTGCAGCGCCCACATCTGCGCGAACAGGCCGTTCGCGCGCAATAGCTCGGCGTGCGTGCCGCGCTCGACGATGCGCCCCTTGTCCATCACGATGATCTGCTGCGCGTGCACGACCGTCGATAGCCGGTGCGCGATGATCAGCGTCGTGCGTTCGCGCGCGATCAGGTCGAGCTCGTGCTGGATCGCGCGCTCGGAGCGCGAATCGAGCGCAGACGTCGCTTCGTCGAACAGCAGAATCGGCGGATTCTTCAGGATGGTCCGCGCGATCGCCACGCGCTGCTTTTCGCCGCCGGACAGCTTGAGCCCGCGCTCGCCGACCGGCGTGTCATAGCCCTTCGGCAGACTCTCGATGAACTCGTGGATATGCGCGGCGCGCGCCGCCGCGATCACTTCATCGCGCGTCGCCGACGGCCTCCCGTACGCGATGTTGTAGTAGATCGAGTCGTTGAACAGCACCGTGTCCTGCGGCACGATGCCGATCGACGCGCGCAGCGAATCCTGCGTGACATCGCGAATATCCTGCCCGTCGATCCGGATCGCGCCGCCCGTCGCGCGGTCGAGATCGTAGAAGCGGAACAGGAGCCGCGCGAGCGTCGACTTGCCCGAGCCGCTGTGGCCGACCACCGCGGTCGTCGTGCCGGCCGCGATCGTGAAGCTCACGTCGTGCAGAATCGGTCGCGAAGACTCGTACGCGAAGCTCACGTTGTCGAAACGAACCTGCGCACCGCTCACCCGCAAGGCCACCGCATTGGGCGCATCGGGCACCTCCTGCGGCGCGCCGAGCAGCGTGAACATGCGGTCCATGTCGGTCAGGCTTTGCTTCAGCTCACGATAGACCACGCCGAGAAAATTCAGCGGGATATACAGCTGCAGCATGAACGTGTTGATCAGCACCAGGTCGCCGAGCGTCAGGCGCCCGGCCATCACGCCCTGGGTCGCGCGCCACAGGATGAACACGAGCCCCGTGCCGATGATCGCCTGTTGCCCGAAGTTCAGCGCCGACAGCGAACGCTGCGACTTGATCGCCGCCGCGCGATAGCGCTTCAGGTTCTCGTCGTAACGGCTCGCCTCCCACTCCTCGTTGCCGAAGTACTTGACGGTCTCGTAGTTGAGCAGCGAGTCGATCGCGCGCGAATTCGCCTTCGAATCGAGCTCGTTCATCGTGCGGCGAAAGTGCGTGCGCCACTCGGTGACCTTCACCGTGAACGCGATGTACGCCGCGAGCGCGATGAACGTGACGATCGCGTAATAGGCCTCGTATTTGACGACGAAAAAGCCGAGCACGAGACCGACTTCGACGAGCGTCGGCAGGATGCTGTACAGCGAATAGGAAATCAGCTGCGTGATGCCGCGCGTGCCGCGTTCGATATCGCGCGACATGCCGCCCGTCTGCCGCTCCAGATGAAAGCGCAGCGACAGCCCGTGCAGATGACGAAACACTTTCAGCGCAAGCTGGCGCACCGCGCTTTCCGTCACTTTCGAAAACAGTATTTCCCGCAGCTCGGTGAAGAACGACGTGGACAGCCGCACCACTGCATACGCGACCACCAGCAAGCCGACGCCGCCGAGCAGCACGATGCCGGGCGCGTCCTGCGCGCGGCCGAGCGCGGTCAGATGGCGGATCGACGCGAGACTGTCGACGATGTGCTTCATCACGATCGGCACGCCGAGGTTCGCGACCTTCGCGCCGATCAGGCAGCCGAGCGCGATGCCGACTCGCCATTTGTAGGTTGCAAGGTATGGCAGCAGCGACAGGATGGTTTGCCAGTCGTTGCGGGGTCCGGTGGAAATCGGCGAGGGTTCTGACGAAGGAGCGCGGCGCATAAATCGTGGGGAGAGTGTGGAACTGCCGGAGTTCGCAGCGGCGCGGCTCGCGCGCCTGGCTGGGCGCTTTCCCGTACAATTCCTGATCCCCGTATTGTCGCAGAAGCCAGCTGGCGGCGCTTTCCGCGGCCTGTGGCCGGGCTGGCCCCAGCCGTTCGGGCCGTGCGCGTCAATACACTCGAACACGTTTCCCAAGGATGTCCCGATGACCGATCTTCTTCAACTTCCTTCCAAGCCTTGCGCGCTGCGCGTGATGCCGCAGCCGTCGGACGCGAACATTCACGGCGACGTGTTCGGCGGCTGGATCATGGCGCAGGTCGACATCGCCGGCTCGATTCCGGCAAGCCGTCGCGCGAATGGACGGGTCGCGACGATCGCGGTCAATTCGTTCCTGTTCAAGCAGCCGGTGTTCGTCGGCGACCTGCTGAGCTTTTACGCGGATATCGTGAAGACCGGCAATACGTCGGTGACGGTGTCGGTCGAGGTCTACGCGCAGCGGATGCGCCTGTCGCAGGAAGTCGTCAAGGTCACGGAAGCGATCCTCACCTACGTCGCCACCGACAGCGACCGCCGTCCGCGCGCGCTGCCCGCGCTGGACTGAGCCAGCAAGGATGCTTAAGCTAGCGGTTCCATGCGTCACGCGCCGCGCCACCCGCTAGCCGTTTCAGCCGATCAGCGCACGAGGCCGGGCGCCCGATAGTCGCTCTCTAATGGATACGTGATGAAACTGATCGGAATGCTCGACTCGCCGTACGTGCGGCGCGTCGCCATCTGCATGAAGCTGCTCGCGCTCGACTTCGAACACGAGTCGATTTCGGTATTCCGCACCTACGAGCAGTTCGCGAAGATCAATCCGGTCGTCAAGGCGCCGACGCTCGTCGCCGACAACGGCGCGGTCGTGATGGATTCGACGGTGATCCTGCAGTATCTGGCGACGCTCGCCGGCCCCACCCCGCTGTTCCCGACGCAAGCCGACGCGGCGTTGCGCGCCGCGCGTCTGACGGGTCTCGCGCTCGCCGCGTGCGAAAAGAGCGTGCAGATCGTCTACGAGCGCAATCTGCGGCCGCAGGAGAAGCAGCATGAAGCGTGGGTGGAGCGCGTGCGAGCGCAACTGCTCGCCGCCTATGCCGAACTCGAACGCGAGTTGGGCGAAGGGCCGCTGCCGGACACGCAGCAGCAGTTCAGCGCGGCGGACGTGGCCGTCGCCGTCGCGTGGCAGTTCACGCACATGATGCTGCCGGAGGCGGTCAGCAAGGCAGATCATCCGCGGCTCGAGAAATTTTCCGCGTTCGCGGAAAGCCTGCCGGTATTCAAAGACACGCCAGCGGAGTGACCGGCGTTTGACGCGACACGCGGTGACACGCGGCGACCCCTGGGCGCCGCGCGTCACGCTCCCTTCACGCCGGCTCCGGCTCCGGCACCAACCCGCCGTGCAGCAGTTCGGAGATCCCTTCCGTCGATAGCGGCTTCGCGAAATAGAAGCCCTGCATCTCGTCGCACGCGCGTTCCCTCAGGAAGTCGAGTTGCGCGGACGTTTCCACGCCCTCGGCGATCACCTGCAGCTTCAGCGAATGCGCGAGCGCGATGATCGCCGACGTGATCGTCTCGTCGTCGCCCGACACGCCGATATCCGACACGAACGAGCGGTCGATCTTCAGGCGGTCCACCGGAAAGCGCTTCAGATAGCTGAGGCTCGAATAGCCGGTGCCGAAGTCGTCGATCGCGAGACCGATGCCGAGCGCGTGCAGCTCGTTGAGCATCAACACCGCTTCTTCCGCATTGCGCATGATCGTGCTTTCGGTCAGCTCGAGTTCGAGATACTTCGGTTCGAGCCCGGTCTCGGCGAGCACCTGCATCACGAGCTTCGCGATGTCGCGCTGCTGGAACACCCGCGCCGACAGATTCACCGACACGCGCGCCGGCGGCAAGCCCTGATCCTGCCACGCCTTGTTCTGGCGGCACGCCTCGCGCAGCACCCACTCCGACAGCGGCCCGATCAGCCCGCTTTCCTCGGCAAGCGGAATGAACGACGACGGCGGCACGAGGCCGGCCTCCGGATCGCGCCAGCGCACCAGCGCCTCGATGCCGACGATCTGGCCGCTGACGATATCGACCTGCGGCTGATAGTGCAGCAGGAACTCGTTGTCGCGCAGCGCGCGGCGCAGGCGTCGTTCGAGATTCAGGCGCGCGCCCGCGCTCGCGTTCATCTCCGGCTGATAGAACTGGAACGTGTTGCGGCCCATGTCCTTCGCGCGGTACATCGCGACGTCGGCCTTCTTCATCAGCGTTTCGGCGTCCTCGCCGTCCTGCGGGAACAGGCTCGCGCCCATGCTGCAGCCGACGTACAGCTCGGTGCCGTCGAGCCACACCGGCTCGGCGATCGACGCGCGCACGCGCTCCATCCACGTGATCAGCGATTGCTCGTCGACGGTGTCGGTCATCACGATCACGAACTCGTCGCCGCCGTGGCGCGCAACCGTGTCGCTGGTGCGCGAGCAGCGCGCGAGCCGTTCGGCGACCACGCTGAGCAGCCGGTCACCGACGCTGTGGCCGAGGCTGTCGTTGACGTTCTTGAAGCCGTCGAGATCGAGGAACACGACTGCCACGCCCGTGTGATGCCGCTGCGCGACGACGAGCGCATGTTCGAGCCTGTCGCGCAGCAGGTTGCGGTTCGGCAGCCGCGTGAGGCCGTCGTAGTTGGCCTGGTATTCGAGCTGCTCCTGGTAGCGGATCAGCTCGGTCACGTCGTTGATGACGCCGATATGATGGGTGATCACGCCTTCCGCGTTCGGCACCGGCGCGATGAACAGCTGATTCCAGAACAGCGCACCGTCCTTGCGATAGTTGCGCACCACGGCGCTGACCTCCCGATTCGCCGCGAGCGCCTCGCGAATCAATGCGACGCCCTCCTGGTCACGGTCGTCGCGTTGCAGCACGCGGCAGTCGTGACCGATCACCTCATCGAGATCGTAGCCGGTGATACGCATGAACGCCGGATTCACGTATTCGATCAGATTGCCCGACGGCGACGGCGCGGTGATCAGGATCGCGTTGACACTCGCGTCTAGCGCACGGCTTTGCAGACGCAGCGCGAGATCGGCGCGCTTTTGCTCGGTGATGTCGGTGTACGAGCCGAGCACGCCGATCACCTGGCCGTCGCCGTCGGTGAACGGCAGCTTGCTCGTGACCCTCGTGCGATGCACGCCGTCGATCACGAAGTCGACCTCGAAGTTCATCTTCGGCACGCCGGTGCTCGCGACTTCGCGATCGTGCTCGTTCAGCAGATCGGCGAACGCGCGCCACGGCAAATCGGTGTCGCTCTTGCCGATCACCTGCTCGGGATACGCGAGCCCCGCGTCGCGCGCGAACGCCATGTTGCAGCCCAGATAGCGCGAGTTCAGATCCTTCCAGAAAATCCGCTGCGGAATGTTGTCGATCACCGCTTCGAGCATCTGATTCGAGCGCAGCGCTTCGGCTTCGGCGTTGATCTGATCGGTCACGTCGTCCGCCAGCACGAACGACGCGTCGCGGCCCATGAAGCTGAGCGCGTGATACGACACGTTGACGCTGATGATCGAGCCGTCGTTGCGCCGATGCCGCCAGATGCCCGCCATCGTGTGGCTCTGGCGCAAGTCCGCGCTGCGCGCCAGATGCTTCTCGAGGCGCGCAACTTCGGAATCAGGGTGAATCGCGCGGATCGTCATGCCCAGAAACTTGCTTTCCGTGTAGCCGTATTGCTCGATCGCGGCAGCGTTGACGGCGAGAAAGCGCAGCGTATCGCGATCGAAGATGTACATCGGCACTCTGTGGTCGTCGAACAGGCTGCGAAAACGCTCGTCGTTGCGCGCCAGCGCGCGGGCGCTGCGCAGCTTTTCACGCGCGCTGTTCTCGCGCACGCCGAACGTGAGCATCAGCAGCACGCTGCCGCAGAGCATCGTCACGAGCAGTACGAACATCGCGCGCTGGCTGTCGCTCGCCGATGCCGCGAGCGCGATCTGCAACGAACGGTTTTCGTCGCTGCGCAACGAGGCGAGCGCGGCTTCGACTCGCTCTAGCGAGGGGGCAAGCTGCGGGTCGGACGGCGCGGAGTCGACGGATGCGTCGAATCGCGCGTCGTCGTGGGCCGAGATCGGTGCTTCGGTCGATGCCGCGCCAGACGTCGCGCTGGCCGCGCCGGGTAAGTCGCTCGCGTGCTTGCGCAGCGTGTCCTCGAGATCGTGCTGCAGCGCGTGCCGCGCCGCGCTCAGGCTGGCGAGCGCCGCCGACATGGACGGTTCGCTCGCGAGTTCGTCGCGCAGTGCATCCTCGCGGCTCGCGAGTGTGTTCGTCATCGAAGCGGCCGCGTCCGGCGGGACCGGATCGCCCGACTCCTTCAGGCGGTGCACCGCGGCGAGCGCTTTACCGAGCGCGGCGTGATAGGCATCGAGGTTCTGGCGCACGCTGGTCGAGCGCGCGAGGCGCGCATCGGCGTCTCGCTGCCCGCGAATCTGCGTGTACGCGACGAACGCGTTTGCACCGACCGCGACGACCACGACCGCAATATTGATAAGCAGTCGCTTCGACAAAAAAGGATTCATGGGTTCCGAACGTCAATCGTTCCGAGGGCGGGAAAGCGCGCTCGCTACCGGTGCGTCGGGCCGCATCGATGCAAATCTTTTACGCGCCAACCTTTGGATATCGGCAGCGATCGGAAGCGGGTTGAGGGTCGGCGTGAAAAAAAATCTGAGGATTGGGGGAGTTGCGGAGCCGGCCGCGTCTAGCCGGCCGCGCCTAGCCGGCCGCGCCAAATTCCTTCATCGCCGGGACGAAATCGTGGTTCGCCTCGGGCTTGCGCGACAGCTTCGCGAGCACGTAACGTTTGAATGGATCGAGCTCCGCCCAGCGCGCGACGCTCGGCGCGGCGAGTCCGGCGAGCCCCGCCTGATGCGCGACGCCGTCGGGCACGCTGTCGGTTTGTCGCCAGGCCGGCGACTCCTCCGGCGTGAACCACTCCGGTTCGATGTTCGCGTGCGTGCGCAGCATCTCGAACAGCGCGTGATCGAAATTCGGTTCGATCTGCGTGTCTTCTTCGACCGGGAAACGCGCGAGCAGCTTGCGGTCTTCGAGCGGCAGTTGCTGCCACTGCGCGAGCGTGATGCGCAGCCCGAACCGGTCGAGATTGAAGCGCACCGACATCGGGATATAAGTGAAATTCTCCGAAGACGCGACTTCGAAGTCGAACAGAAGCGGTGCTTCGTTGAGTCCCATGTCAGTGCTCCTTGTCGGTGGCGGACAGCGTACGGGCGTCGCTTGAGGTATTTTAGAACCTTATTCGCGCGACGGCGGCCCGCGCGGCGGCGGCCGCGAAGCATACGGCGAGCCGGGCGGGCACTTGAATGCGCGGCATGCTACAGGAGTGAAGCAGCTTGAACGGACAGGAAAACGGACGTGCAACCGAGGCGGCAAACGGCCAGCCCCACGACCTCGACAGCGACGAACAACCCGGCGCGGTGCAACTCGAGGTGCGCCGCCATCGGGGCACGGCGATCGAAACCGCGACCGATCACGTCGGCCAGGAGTGGCCGGTCGCGCTGGTGTTCAACGGCATCTCGCACGCGGTGATGATGTGCACACCGCGCGATCTCGAAGCGTTCGCGGTCGGCTTCGCGATTTCCGAGGGGATCGTCGAGCGCGGCAGCGATATTCAGGACATCGAGGTCGAACTGCACGGGCACGGCGAACTTCCGCATGCCGAGGTGCAATTGCAGGTCGTGCAGCAGGCGTTCGCCGGTTTGAAGGAAAAGCGCCGCGCGCTCGCCGGGCGCACCGGCTGCGGCGTATGCGGCATCGAAAGCATCGATCTGCTCGATCTGAAACCGCAGCGTGTAGCAGATACCGGCTTTCTGCAGCGGCTCGCGCCCGATGCGATCGCGCGCGCCGCGCGCGCGCTGCCCGAGCACCAGGCGCTCACGCGTTTGACGGGCGGCCTGCACGCGGCCGCGTGGTGTGATGCGCAAGGCGCGATCCGCTATGCGTTCGAGGATGTCGGCCGCCACAACGCACTCGACAAGCTGATCGGCCAGCTCGTGCTCGATCGCACTGATACGCGCGACGGTTTCGTGTTTCTGTCGAGCCGCGCGAGCTACGAACTGGTGCGCAAGGCTGCGCGCGTCGACGTGCCGATGGTCGCGACGATCTCGGCGCCGTCGTCGCTCGCGATTGCGATTGCGCGCGAGGCGGGCGTGCGGCTCGTGAGCTTCTGCCGCGAAGGCAGCTACGTCGATTACGACACGTGGCAGCCGCGGGTTTGAGCGATTGGAGCGCCGCAGCGGCGACTCACGGCTAACCCGCCCCGAAGCACGGCTGCGCCGTACGTCCGTCAGTCGAACTGCCGGAAATCCGGCCTGCGCTTCTCGAAGAACGCCTTGAAAGCCTCGCGCGCCTCGGGCGCGAGCAGCATCTTGCCGAAGTGCACGAACTCCTCGGTCATCTGCGTCTGCACTTCCTGTTGGCTCGCGCGTTTCATCAGGCTCTTCGTCACGCGCAGCGACGACGCCGGCAGCGCCGCCAGCTTCGCAGCCTGCGACGCCGCGAACGCGTCGACTTCGCCCGCCGGCAGCACGCGATTCACCAGGCCCATCCGGAGCGCTTCCGCCGCGTCGAACGCCTCGCCGAGCAGCAGTTTTTCCGCCGCCGCCTGATAGCCGGCTACGCGTTGCAGCAGCAAGCTCGACGCCGCCTCCGGGCACAGCCCGAGTTGCGTGAACGGCAGCGAAAAGCTCGCGGTGTCGGCCGCGTAGACCAGATCGCAATGCAGCAGCAGCGTCGTGCCGACGCCCACCGCCGGCCCCGCGACCGCCGCCACGAGCGGCTTCTCCGCCGCGCTGATTGCGCGCAGGAACTGGATCACCGGGGGGTTGCCGCCGACCTGCGGCGTCTTCATGAAGTCTTCGAGGTCGTTGCCCGCGCTGAAAATGCCCGCGCTGCCGCGAATCAGGATCGCGCGCACCGACGCGTCGCCCTGCGCTTCTACGAGCGTGTCGGCCATCGTCTGATACATCGCGGCCGTGATCGCATTTTTCCTGCCGGGCCGGTTGAAGCTGATGGTCAGCACCGCATCGGCGCGCTCGATCAGAATATCCGTCGTCATCCCGCTCATCTCCTTGTGCTCCTGCTGAATGTAAAAACGGTTCGCAAGCCGGGCGGCCTGCGAACCGTTGCGCGGTCCTCACTGGATCACCGAAGGATCCCCGGTGAGATCAGCGGCTCACAGACGCTCGATGATGCCCGCCGCGCCCATGCCGGTACCGACGCACATCGTCACCATGCCGTACTTGTAGTTGCGGCGGCGCAGGCCGTGCACCACGGTCGCTGCACGAATCGCGCCCGTCGCGCCGAGCGGATGGCCCAGTGCGATCGCGCCGCCGAGCGGGTTGATCTTCGATGCATCGAGGCCGAGGTCCTGGATCACCGCGAGCGACTGCGCGGCGAACGCCTCGTTCAGCTCGATCCAGTCGAGGTCGTCCTGCTTCAGCCCCGCAGCCTTCAGCGCGGCCGGAATCGCTTCCTTCGGGCCGATGCCCATGATTTCCGGCGGCACGCCGCGCACCGCGAAGCTGACGAAACGCGCGAGCGGCGTCAGGTTGAACTGCTTGAGGATCTTTTCAGACACGACGATCAACGCGCCCGCGCCGTCCGAGGTCTGCGAGCTGTTGCCGGCCGTGACCGAGCCCTTGTTCGCGAACACCGCGCGCAGCTTCGCCAGGCCCTCCATCGACGTGTCCGCGCGCGGGCCTTCGTCGAGCTTCACCTCGCGCGTTTTCACGTTGATCTCGCCGGTCGCGAGATCGGGCACGCGGTCGATGATCGTGTACGCGGCGATTTCGTCGTTGAATTCGCCGGCTTGCTGTGCGGCGATCGCGCGGCGGTGCGATTCGACCGAAAACGCGTCCTGAGCTTCGCGGCTGATCTTCCAGCGCTCGGCGACTTTCTCCGCGGTCAAGCCCATGCCGTACGCGATGCCAACGTCTTCGTTGCGATCGAAGATATGCGGCGACAGCGACGGCTTGTTGCCCATCATCGGCACCATGCTCATTGATTCGCAGCCGCCCGCGATCATCGCGTCGGCCTCGCCGACGCGGATGCGGTCCGCGGCCATCGCGAGCGCGGTCAGCCCCGACGCGCAGAAGCGGTTCACCGTGACACCGCCGACCGTGTTCGGCAGACCGGCGAGCAGCGCGCCGATCCGCGCGACGTTCAGGCCCTGCTCCGCTTCCGGAATCGCGCAGCCGACGATCGCGTCTTCGATCACGCCGGTGTCGAGGCCGGGCACCTGAGCGACGGCCGACTTGATCGCGTGCACCAGCAGTTCATCCGGGCGCGTGTTCCTGAACATGCCGCGCGGCGCCTTGCCGATCGGCGTGCGGCTCGCGGCGACGATATATGCGTCTTGCAATTGCTTGGTCATTTCGAGTTCCTCTTCAGTCGCCCGCTTAGTTGCGCACCGGCTTGCCGGTCTGCAGCATGCCCATGATCCGTTCCTGCGTCTTCTGCGTGCCGAGCAGCTCGACGAACGCACGACGCTCGAGTTGCAGCAGCCATTCTTCGTCGACGAGGCTGCCCGCTTCGACGTCGCCGCCGCACACCGCTTCCGCGATGCGGCTCGCGATGAGGAAATCGTGATCGCTGATGAAGCGGCCGTCGCGCATGTTGACGAGCGACGCCTTGATCGTCGAGATCGCCGAGCGGCCCGCGACCGGCACCTGCGTCGCGCGCAGCGGCGCACGATAGCCCGCAGCAGCAAGCGCGCGCGCTTCCTTCTTCGCGACGTCGAGCAGTTCGAACACGTTGAAGACGATCGTGTCGGACGGCTTCAGGTAGCCCATCGCGCGAGCATCGAGCGCGGAGGACGACACCTTGGCCATCGCCGCGTTCTCGAACGACTTCTGCAGGAACTTCAGCAGATCGTTGGTCGCACCGACCTGGCTTGCCGCTTCGGCCGCACGCAGCGCCGCTTCCTTCAGACCGCCGCCCGCCGGCACCAGACCCACGCCGACTTCGACGAGACCCAGATAGCTCTCGATGTGCGCGACGCGCTTCGCGCTATGCAGCGCGAGCTCGCAGCCGCCGCCGAGCGCGATGCCCGAGATCGCCGCAACCACCGGCACGTTCGCGTACTTCACGCGCAGCATGCCCTGCTGGAAACTCTTCACGAACGGCTCGATGCCCTTCGCGCCGCCCATCATGAACGCGGGCATCGCTTCTTCGAGGTTCGCGCCCGCCGAGAACGGACCGCCCGGCGTGCCCAGCTTCAGCGACGTGGGCTGCCACACGACGAGGCCCTTGTAGTCCTTCTCGGCCAGTTCGATCGCCTGCGTCAGACCCTCGATCACCGCCGGTCCGATCGTGTTCATCTTGCTCTTGAACGACACGATCAGCACGTCGTCCTCGCCCGCGCGATCGTCGACCCATGCGCGCACCGCATCGGTCTCGAACAGCGTCTTGCCGTAGGTCTTCGGATCGGCGCCGGTTTCGCCGACGAGCGGCGCGCGGAACACCTGCTTCTTGTACACGTCGAGCGACGAGCGCGGCACGAAGCTCTGCGTAGCCGGCGACCAGGAACCTTCGGCCGTGTGCACGCCGCCCTTGTCGGCGACCGCGCCTTCGAGCACCCACGACGGCAGCGGCACGTCGGCGAGCGCCTTGCCCGCCGCGATGTCTTGCTGCACCCACTCGGCGACCTGCTTCCAGCCGGCCGTCTGCCAGCCTTCGAACGGGCCTTCGTTCCAGCCGAAGCCCCAGCGGATCGCGAGATCGACGTCGCGCGCGTTGTCGGCGATCGACTCCAGATGCACGGCGATGTAGTGATAGACATCGCGGAAGATCGACCACAGGAACTGCGCCTGTGGATGCTGCGTTTCGCGCAACAGCTTCAGGCGTTCGGCAGCCGGACGCTTCAGGATGCGGCCGACGATTTCGTCCGCCTTGCCGCCGCCGTCGACGTAGTTGCCGGTCTTCGGATCGAGCACCTTGATCGCCTTGCCTTCCTTGCGGTAGAAGCCGGCACCGCTCTTCTGGCCGAGCGCGCCCTTCTTCACCAGTTCAGCTAGCACGGCCGGCGTTTCGTAGACCGGCAAGAACGGATCGTCCGGCAGTGTGTCCTGCATCGTCTTGATCACATGCGCCATCGTGTCGAGACCGACCACGTCGGCGGTGCGGAACGTCGCCGACTTCGCGCGGCCGAGGCGCGCGCCGGTCAGGTCGTCCACCTCGTCGAAACGCAGGCCGAACTTCTCGGCTTCGGCGACAACCGCGAGGATCGAGAAAACGCCGACGCGATTCGCGATGAAGTTCGGCGTGTCCTTCGCGCGCACGACGCCTTTGCCGACCACGCTGGTCAGGAAGGTTTCGAGCTGATCGAGAATTTCCGGACGCGTCGTCGCGGTCGGGATCAGTTCGACCAGATGCATGTAGCGCGGCGGATTGAAGAAGTGCACCCCGCAGAAGCGCGCCTTCAGTTCGTCCGAGAAACCTTCGGACAATGCGGTGATCGACAGCCCCGACGTATTGGTCGCGAAGATCGCGTTCGGACCGATGTGCGGCGCGACCTTCTTGTACAGGTCGTGCTTCCAGTCCATGCGTTCGGCGATCGCTTCGATCACGAGGTCGCACTCGGCGAGCTTTTCGATGTCGTCGTCGTAGTTCGCGGGCTGGATGTATTGCGCGTCGTCCTTCACGCCGAACGGCGCCGGCGACAGCTTCTTCAGATTCTCGATCGCCTTCAGCGCGATGCCGTTTTTCGGGCCTTCCTTGGCGGGCAAATCGAACAGCAGCACGGGCACCTTGGCGTTGATCAGGTGCGCGGCGATCTGCGCGCCCATCACGCCGGCGCCGAGCACGGCTACCTTGCGAATGATCAGATTGCTCACGTCGTTTCTCCGGAGAGTTGTGCGGTGGCGCGAAGCGTCAGCCATGCTTCGCGCGAGGTGTGTGGTCTGGAGCGAGGCAGCGCGGGTTCGCTGCGCGCGGGCGCCTCGCTCTATCTGTGAGCGTTAGAACAACGCTTCTTCGATGTCCATCATCGGCTTGGAACCGGCCCGCGCCTGGCGGATCGTCATCGCCGTCTCGGGCAGGAGCTTCGCGAAGTAGAACCGCGCGGTCGCGAGCTTCGCCTTGTAGAACGGATCGCCCGATGCCTCTTTGTCCAGCGCGATACGTGCCATGCGCGCCCAGAAGTACGAGAACACCAGATGGCCGACCGTGCGCAGATACGGCACGGCCGCGGCGCCGACTTCGTCCGGGTTCTGCATCGCCTTCATGCCGATTTCCATCGTCAGCTTCTGCACCTTTTCACCGATGTCGGCGAGCGGGTTCACGAACTCCTGCATTTCCGGCTTGATGCCTTCGGCTTCGACGAACTCGGCGACGAGCTTGCCGAACTTCTTCAGCTTCGCGCCCATGTCGCCGAGTACCTTGCGGCCGAGCAGATCGAGCGACTGGATGCCGTTGGTGCCTTCGTAGATCATATTGATGCGCGCGTCGCGCACGTACTGCTCCATGCCCCATTCGGCGATGAAGCCGTGGCCGCCGTAGATCTGCATCGCGTGATTGGTGCCTTCGAACGCGTTGTCCGACAAGAACGCCTTCAGGATCGGCGTGAGCAATGCGACGAGGTCGGCGGCTTCCTTGCGCTCGGCTTCGTCGGCGTGCGACAGCTCCTTGTCGATCTGCAGCGCCGACCAGTACGAGAACGCGCGGCCGGCTTCGGCGTAGGCCTTTTGCGTGAGCAGCATGCGGCGCACGTCCGGATGCACGATGATCGGATCGGCGGCCTTCTCCGGCGCCTTCGGACCGGTCAGCGAACGCATTTGCAGACGCTCTTTCGCATACGTGAGCGAGTTCTGATAGGCGACTTCGGTGAGGCCGAGGCTCTGCATGCCGACGCCGAGACGCGCGGCATTCATCATCACGAACATCGCATTCAGGCCTTTGTTCGGCTCGCCGACCATCCAGCCCTTCGCGTTGTCGAGATTGATCACGCAGGTCGCGTTGCCGTGAATGCCCATCTTGTGCTCGATCGAGCCGCACTTGACGCCATTGCGCTCGCCGGGCTCGCCCGCTTCGTTCGGCACGAACTTCGGCAAGATGAAGAGCGATATGCCCTTGGTGCCCTTCGGCGCATCCGGCAGACGCGCGAGCACGAGGTGAACGATGTTCTCCGCCAGATCGTGTTCACCGCTCGAGATGAAGATCTTCGTGCCGCTGATCGAGTACGAGCCGTCGCCATTCGGCTCCGCCTTGGTGCGCAGAATGCCGAGGTCGGTGCCGCAATGCGGCTCGGTCAGACACATCGTGCCGGTCCAGACGCCTGCGACGAGCTTCGGCAGATAGCGCTGCTGCAGTTCCGGCGTGCCATGCGCGTGCAGGCATTCGTACGCGCCGTGCGACAGGCCCGGATACATCGTCCACGCCTGATTCGCCGAGTTCAGCATTTCATAGAGCGCGTTGTTGACGAACGCGGGCAACCCCTGACCGCCGAATTCCGGGTCGCAGCCAAGCGCCGGCCAGCCGGCTTCGACGTATTGCTGATAGGCTTCCTTGAAGCCCTTCGGCGTGGTCACGACGCCGTCGCCGGCATACGTGCAGCCTTCCTGATCGCCGCTGTGGTTGAGCGGGAACAGCACTTCGGAGCAGAACTTGCCGGCTTCCTCGAGCACCGCGTTGATCGTGTCGGCATCGAGATCGGCGTGCTTCGGCATGTGCCGAAGTTCGGCTTCGACGTTGAGCAGTTCGTGCAACACGAATTGCATGTCGCGCAGCGGCGCGGCGTACTGTCCCATGACTTCCTCTCCCTGGATTGACAAAAAGCCAGGCCGTTGGCCGGGTCCGTGTAGGACCTTGTGCGCCGCGCGTTTCCGGTAAGTTCCGGCGACGCAGCTAACGGCTTTCGCTCTGATACGAATTAATCAGTTTTTCCAGCGCGGCCCACGTAAGGCGCACCGCATCCGGCAAATGCAGGAAGCGCGCGTCGTGATGCAGGCCGAGCGTGACGCTATACAGTTCGAACAGCATCAGCTGCGGGTCGGTATCGGCGCGCAGATGCCCTTCTTCCATCGCTTGCGAAATCGCGCGCGTGAGCGCCGCACGCCACGTCGTCACGCTCGCCACCAGTTGCTCGCGCACCTGGCTGTCCGCGCGATCGTCGTATTCGACGGCGCCGCTGATGTAGATGCATCCGGTCGTGACTTCCTGAATGCGCTTCTCGAACCAGCGGGAAATCATCGCGCGCAAGCGCGGCAGACCACGCGGCTCGCGCAGGCTCGGGAAAAACACCTCGTCTTCGAAACGGCGGTGATACTCGCGCACGACCTCGACCTGCAGATCCTCGCGCGACCCAAAATGCGCGAACACGCCGCTCTTGCTCATCTGCATGCGCTCGGCGAGCAGGCCAATCGTCAGACCTTCCAGTCCGTCTCGGCCTGCCAGATCGAGTGCTGCGTCGAGAATCGCGGCTCGGGTTTGTTCGCCTTTTCGCATAGCTGTTCTACCGTTCTAACGTGACCGAATCAAAAATCGAACGGCCGTACTATTATTGAGTGCTTGCCGTCCTAGAAACAAGGACTTTATTAGAAACCGGTTTCTAACCGGCCTCTAATTTTGCGGCTTTCGACCATCAGATCAATCAGATTTTTTAGAGGCGTTTGCCTTGTATTGACGGTTGCCGACGAGTGCGCGCGTGTTCTCTTGGTGTCAATCGTAGCCGCCCACCGTCAGCAGTTTCATCGCGACCCGGTAGCTCGTGTACGCGATCCAGCTCAGCGCGCGCAAGCGCGCCGGTCGCGATTCGTAGTGCGCTTCATCGATCCGGCGTGCGTCCGTAAACGCATCGAGAATCGCCTCGCGAAGTTTCGCGATCGACGGATCGTTGACGAGCACGACGTTCGCTTCGTTGTTGAGCATCAGGCTGAGCGCATCGAGATTCGACGAACCGACCGTGCCCCAGTTCGAATCGACCACCGCGACCTTGCCGTGCAGCAGCGTCTTCTCGTATTCGGCGACCTGCACGCCCGCGCGCAGCAGTGCGTGGTACAGGAACGGCACCGCGTAATCGAGCGCCTTGAACTCCTTGCGCCCGATGATCAGCTTCACGACCACGCCGCGCCGCGCCGCGAACACCAGCGCGCGGCGCAGCTTGCGCCCCGGCATGAAGTACGGATTCGCCAGCAGAATTTCATGGCGTGCCTGGCCGATCGCGGCCAGATAGGCCTTTTCGATCGCACGGCGGTTGATCAGGTTATCGCGCGCGACGAACGCGACGCACGGCTCGCCGCCGGCCCACAGCTCCTCGTTGCGGCGCCGCCGGCGCCGGCGCAGACTGCCGAGCGAGTTGGCGTCCTGCGACGACACGTCTGGCCCGATCGAATCGAGCGGCCGATGGCCGAGGCGAATCCGCCGCCACTGCACCTCGATCGCGTCGCGCACGTCAGCGACCACCGGCCCGCGCAGTTCGACCGCGAAGTCCCAGCGGTGGTAGGGCAGCTTCTCGCCGTTGTTCTCGTAGTCATCGACGATATTGATGCCGCCGCAATACGCGATCCGATCGTCGATCACCGCCAGTTTGCGGTGCGTGCGCGAAAAGCCGAAGCGGCCGAACAGATGCGGGTTGTAGATGCGATGCTCGATGCCGCCCGCCGGCCATTGCTCGAACATTTTCAGGCGCGCGGTGCCGATTCCGTCGGTGATGACGCGCACCCTGACGCCGCGCGCGGCCGCGCGCAGCAACGCCTCGCTGACCGCGTGGCCGGCTTCGTCGTCGCAGAAGATGTAGGTTTCGAGCGCGACGCTGTGCTCTGCAGCATCGATGCGCTCAATCAGCGCGTCGAAGAAGTCGTCGCCGGAGCGCAGGAGCTCGACCTGGTTGTTGCCGGTGAAGCGGTAGCGCTGAAAGTAACGACGGCCGAGCAACGTATGCCGCAGACGCGCGAGACGGCCCGAACCGCCTGCGCTCACTGGCCACGCTCCCCGGCCAGCTGGCCGGATTGGGGGTCGATCGGGCGCGCGGCGAGGCGGTGCGGCAACTGCAGGATCGCATCGGCATTCGACGACGAAAAGCAGCGCGATGCGGCCTCTTCATACGGCAGCCACATATAGGCGGTGTGTTCACGCGGCGCGAGCGACACGTCGATACGCTCGGGTACCTGCAGGCTGAACCAGTGCTCGGTGTTGTAGAGCACGCCCGCTTCGTAGCGGTAACGAAATTCCGGGTAGATCTCGTAGTCGATCGAGTACTGCCAGTCGAACAACGCGCTGCGCGGCACCAGCGCGCCGCCGATCATGATGCCGGTTTCCTCGCCGACTTCACGCACCGCCGTGTCGGCGAGCGGTTCGTCGAGCCGGTCTTTCGAACCCGTTACCGACTGCCAGAACGCGGCATGGTCGGCGCGTTCGAGCAGCAGCACGTCGAGCGCGGGCGTATGAATGATGACGAGGACGGACTGCGGAATTTTCGGCGGTTTCGGCATGGCTCAAAACTGGGCGCGACGCGACGCGCGGTACATGTCGGATGACGGTCGAAAGGGTCGGGAAAGCGGTGGCTTCACTGTAACGCAAAAAATGAAAAAGGCGCTGAGGTGGAGAACACCTCAGCGCCTTTTCGTTTCGCTCGTGTGGCTTTTTCGCGGCCGCGCGAAGCGGCCACGGTTTTACACCTTCGGTTCCGGCGAACGCAGACGGATGTGTAGCTCGCGCAGCTGGCGCTCGTCGACTTCGCTCGGCGCCTGCGTGAGCAGATCCTGCGCGCGTTGCGTCTTCGGGAACGCGATCACGTCGCGGATCGAGTCGGCGCCGGCCATCATCGTGACGATGCGGTCCAGACCGAACGCGATACCGCCGTGCGGCGGCGCGCCGTATTGCAGCGCGTCGAGCAGGAAGCCGAACTTGGCCTGCGCTTCTTCCGCGTTGATCTTCAGCGCGCGGAACACCTTGCTCTGCACTTCCTCACGATAGATACGCACCGAGCCGCCGCCGATTTCCCAGCCGTTCAGCACCATGTCGTAGGCCTTCGCGAGGCAGCGCGCCGGGTCTGTTTCGAGGTACTCGAGGTGCTCGTCCTTCGGGCTCGTGAACGGGTGATGCGCGGCGACGTAGCGGTTGTCTTCCTCGTCGTATTCGAACATCGGGAAGTCGACGACCCACAGCGGCTTCCAGCCGGACTCGACTAGACCGTTGGCCTTGCCGAACTCCGAATGACCGATCTTCAGGCGCAGTGCGCCGAGGCTGTCGTTGACGACCTTTGCGCGATCAGCCGCGAAGAAAATGATGTCGCCGTCTTGCGCGCCGGTGCGCTCGATGATCGCCTTCAGCGCTTCGTCGTGCAGGTTCTTGACGATCGGGCTTTGCAGACCGTCACGGCCCTTCGCCGCTTCGTTGACCTTGATCCACGCGAGGCCCTTCGCGCCGTAGATGCGCACGAATTCCGTGTAGCTGTCGATGTCGCCACGCGACAGCTCGCCGCCCTTCGGCACGCGCAGCGCCGCGACGCGGCCGTCCTTCGTGTTGGCCGGCGTGCTGAACACCTTGAAGTCGACGTCGCGCATCGCGTCGGTCAGCTCGGTGAACTCGAGCTTCACGCGCAGGTCCGGCTTGTCCGAACCGAAGCGGCGCATCGCTTCCGCGTATTCCATGACCGGGAATTTCTCGTCGAGCGCAACGCCGATCGTCGTCTTGAACACGTGACGGATCATCGCCTCGAACAGATCGCGAATTTCCTGCTCCGACAGGAACGAGGTTTCGCAGTCGATCTGCGTGAATTCCGGCTGACGGTCGGCGCGCAGGTCTTCGTCGCGGAAGCACTTGGTGATCTGGTAGTAACGGTCGAAGTTCGCGACCATCAGCAACTGCTTGAACAGCTGCGGCGACTGCGGCAGCGCGAAGAACTGGCCCGGGTTCGTACGCGACGGCACGAGGTAGTCGCGCGCGCCTTCCGGCGTGCTCTTCGTCAGCATCGGCGTTTCGATGTCGATGAAGCCTTGCTCGTCGAGGTACTTGCGCACTTCGATCGCGACGCGATAGCGCAGACGCAGGTTGTGCTGCATCTGCGGACGGCGCAGGTCGAGCACGCGATGCGTGAGACGCGTGGTTTCCGACAGGTTGTCGTCGTCGAGCTGGAACGGCGGTGTGACCGACGCGTTCAGCACGATCAGCTCGTGGCACAGCACTTCGATCTTGCCGCTCTTCAGCGACGCGTTGGTCGTGCCTTCCGGACGACCGCGCACGACGCCCTTGATCTGCACGCAGAACTCGTTGCGCACGCCTTCGGCAATCTTGAACATGTCCGCGCGATCCGGATCGCAGACGACCTGAACGAGCCCTTCGCGATCGCGCAGGTCGATGAAGATGACGCCGCCATGGTCGCGGCGGCGGCTTACCCAGCCGCACAGCGAGACGGATTGGCCCAGCAGTTCTTCGGTCACCAGACCGCAGTATTCAGATCTCATCGACATGATGTTTGTCTTTCGTTTTGCATTGGTTGAACGGCGCGCCGCAGACGATCCTGCATGAAGCGTTGCGCGCCGGCATTACAGCGGAGGCTCGACGGTGGTGCGGCGCACCGGCGCCGGCGGTGGCGCGGACGGCGCCACGACGCCCATCGAGACGATGTACTTGAGCGCAGCGTCGACCGTCATGTCGAGCTCGATCACTTCGCTTTTCGGCACCATCAGGAAGAAGCCGGACGTCGGGTTCGGCGTGGTCGGCACGTACACGCTGACGTAATCTTCCTTCAGATGGTTGGCCACGTCGCCGCCCGGGATGCCGGTCAGAAACGCGATCGTATAGGAACCGCGGCGCGGGTACTCGATCAGCAGCGCCTTGCGGAATGCATTGCCGCTGCTCGACAGCAGCGTGTCGGACACCTGCTTGACGCTGGTATAGAGCGGGCCGACCACCGGAATGTGCGCGACCAGCAGTTCCCACCACTGCACGAGCTTCTGCCCAATAAAGTTCTGCGTCAACAGCCCGACGACGAAGATGAACGCGAGCGTGAGCACCGCGCCGAGGCCCGGCAAGCGATAGCCGATCGCGCGTTCCGGCTGCCACGAAGTAGGCAGCAGCAACAGCGTCTGGTCCATCGTGCCGATGATCAGACCGAGCACCCACAGTGTGATAGCCAGAGGCACCAGCACCAGCAGGCCGGTCAGAAACACCGATTTGAGCGTGAATTTCTTCGTCGTCATGTGTACCGCCAAAAAGCTGCGCAGGCCGAAGCCCATGCGCGGTAGATACGCCGCCCGCGCGGGGCGGCGGTCCCACTAGGCGCTGCCGGAACCGCTCGCGCTCGCGGCGGCGGGCGCTGCGGCGGGGGCCGCGGGCGCGGCCGGGGCAGCCTGTTCAGCCGAGGCAGCGGCCGCGGACGGCTCGGACTTCGCTTCCGACGCGGCCGGCGCGCTCGTCCCGCCGCTGCCACCGCGAAAATCGGTCACGTACCATCCGGAGCCTTTCAACTGGAAGCCGGCGGCGGTGAGTTGCTTGCTAAAGGTGTCTTTTCCGCACTCGGGGCACTGCGTCAACTGGGGGTCGCTCATCTTCTGGAGCACGTCCTTCCCAAAGCCGCATGACCCGCAACGATAAGCGTAGATCGGCATGATCCTTTCCTACTCCAAATCCCTACTGAAATCTTGTAAACGCTTGCAAAGCCTTGAATTATAGCCGCAAACGATGTCCGTTCCCCGGATTTCGGGAAGCGGACGCGTGACGCGCCCGCCACCGCGCCAGATGGGGGCATCCCGCGGATCTCTTAAGAGCGGCGCGTGGCGTTAGCCGCGACGCCGCCAGGTGAGCCAGCGCTCGTGTCCGGCAAAAACGGCGATCGAGTCGTCGACCGCTTCGTCTTCGATAAGCTCGAAGTGTGGCGTGAACAGCGCGTCGAGCTCATCGCGTTCGATGCCGAACGGCGGCCCCTTCGGCGTCGCGCCGATAAAAAAGTACCCCGCGAGTAACCCGCCGGACGGCAGCAGTTCGACCATGCGTTGCGCATAGTCGGCGCGGCGCGTCGGCGGCAGCGCGCAGAAGAACGCGCGCTCATAGATCCATGCCGGCGTGAACGGCGGCGCATAGCTGAAAAAGTCCGCCTGCTCGACCAGCGATGCGTGCTGCGCGCCGAGTTGCTCGCGTGCCGCCGCGACGGCGGCGGCGGAGAAGTCAATCGCGCGCACCGGGTTGCCCCGACGCGCGAGCCATGCCGCTTCGTGGGCACTGCCGCAGCCTGGAATCAGCACGGCGGCGTCGCGGTGCCGGTCAGCGAATGCGCGAAACGCGGACGGCACGCCCGCCTGGTCCCACGGCGTGTAACGGCGCTCGAAACGTTCGTCCCAGAATTCGGGCGAGTTGGGGTCGCGGTTCGCGAAATCGGGCATGGGGGGTTGGGTCGGATCGCTCATCGGATGCCTCGTTCAGGTTTGCCCCTGTCGTCACCGCAAGCCGCGGCTGACACCGCCGCTGAAACACAGCGCGGCCAATGGGCCGTCAGCCGCACTCAACCGCCATATGCGAGCGCCAGGAACGCCCGCGCCAGCATCGCGCCGACGCCGACCGCCACGCCGAACAGCAGCAGGCCTTGCAGCAGACGGTTGGTGCGCTTCTGCTCGAGCAGGATCTGGCGGATCACGTCGTCGTTCGCGCCGCCCACTGGATGATGGCGCTCGGCCAGCATGTTGTGGACGAGACGCGGCAACTGCGGCAGCGTCTTGCTCCACTGCGGCGCCTCGATCTTCAAACGCTCGTACCAGCCGCGCAAGCCGATCTGCTCGTTCATCCAGCGCTCGAGGTAAGGCTTCGCGGTCTTCCAGAGATCCAGTTCGGGATCGAGCGAACGGCCGAGGCCTTCCACGTTCAGCATCGTCTTTTGCAGCAACACGAGCTGCGGCTGGATCTCGACGTTAAAGCGGCGCGACGTCGAGAACAGACGCATCAGCACCTGGCCGAGCGAAATGTCCTTCAGCGCGCGATCGAAGTACGGTTCGCAGACCGCGCGGATCGCGCTTTCGAGCTCCTCGACACGCGTGGTCGGCGGCACCCAGCCCGACTCCAGATGCAGCGTCGCGACGCGATGGTAGTCGCGCTTGAAGAACGCGAGGAAGTTTTGCGCGAGGTAGTTTTTATCGAAGTCCGACAGCGCGCCGATGATGCCGAAGTCGAGCGCGATATAGCGGCCGAAGTGCGCGGGATCGAGGCTCACCTGGATGTTGCCGGGGTGCATGTCGGCGTGGAAAAAGCCGTCGCGGAACACCTGCGTGAAGAAAATCTCGACGCCCTCGCGCGCGAGCTTCGGGATATCGACGCCCGCCGCGCGCAATGTGTCGACCTGGCTGATCGGCACACCGACCATGCGCTCCATCACGAGCACCGTGGGCGTGCAGAATTCCCAGTACATCTCGGGTACGAGCAGCAGGTCGAGCCCCTGGAAATTGCGCCGCAACTGGCTACCGTTGGCAGCCTCGCGCATCAGGTCGAGTTCGTCGTGCAGATACTTGTCGAATTCGGCGACCACTTCGCGCGGCTTCAGGCGTTTGCCGTCGGCCCACAGACGCTCGGCCCACACGGCGATGTCGCGCAACAGCGCGAGGTCGGAATCGATCACCGGCAGCATGTTGGGGCGCAGCACCTTCACCGCGACCGCCTTGCCTGCGTGCTGGCCGGCCTTCACCGTCGCGAAGTGAACCTGCGCGATCGACGCGCTCGCGACCGGCACCCGCTCGAAATCGTCGAACAACACGTCGACCGGCGCGCCGAGCGACTTCTCGACGAGCGCGATCGCGACCGCGGAATCGAACGGGGGCACCTGGTCCTGCAGCTTCGCGAGTTCGTTGGCGATGTCGACCGGCAGCAGATCGCGACGGGTCGACAGCACCTGGCCGAACTTGACGAAGATAGGCCCTAGGCTTTCGAGTGCGAGCCGCAGACGCACACCTGGAGGCGCATCGAACTTGCGGCCGAGCGTCGTGATACGCAACAGCAGACGCACGCGCCGATCATTGATGCGGCTCAACATCATTTCGTCGAGGCCGAAGCGGATGACCGTGAAAAATATCTTGAGAAAACGCAGAAAACGCATGGCTGGGCCCGTTGACTAGCGCGTGCCGCGCGACGTGGCGGCGCCGCCCGACGCTTGCGCGCCGCGGGCTTCGACCTTCTGTTCGAGACGCTCGATGCGCTTTTCGACGCGCGCGAGCGAATCACGCGCGCGCGCCAGTTCGACGTTGAAGTCCGCGAGCGCGGTGCGGCGCACCAGTTGCGGATTCTCGTCGAGCAGATACTCGGCTGCCGTGTCGAGCAGGTTGCGGCCGGTGCGTTGCACATGCTCGCCGACCGAACGCACGAGCGACGTGATGCGCCACGCGGGCCCATCACCGATCAGCTTCGCGAGATCTTCCTCCGGCTCCCAGCGCAGATGCTCGGCGAGCTTCGCAATCACGGTCGCGAACTCGGCGTCGCCCTCGATCTTCACGTGCTTCATCACTGCGGCCTGGCCACCTTGCAGGAAGGCCGGCAGTGCGTCGGACGGCACCGAGACGGTTACGTCGAACTGATGCGCATCGGCTTCGTCGAGCGTGCCGAGATAGCCGTCGGGCTGCACGAGCAGTGCAAGCACAACCGGTGGACATGACAGGCGTGCGGTCTTGCCCGCGTACGGGGCGAGGCGCTCGCGGGCCCACGATTCGCGGGCGAGCAGATGATTGACAGCAGCAGCGAAGGGCTTGGCGGCGAGGGTCATCGAAGGTGGCAAGAAAAAACCCGCGCGAGCGAGGTGCTTGCGCGGGCTCCCATTGTAACGTCCGTTCGCTTCGCGGCCTGCTATGCCGAACGGCCTAAGCGATGCGCGAGGCGAGGAATCGCCGTGCCGTGGCCGGCTTTTTTCGATCGATGCTTCGGCATCTCAGTGTTGCTCGACCTGCTGGATGCCGGCAAGCAGCCATCCTTCGCCAGGGCGGTTCGCCTTCGTCAGATTCCAGACTTCGACGAACGGCTCGGCCGCCGCGCCCGGCGCCTCGCGGATCAAACCGGAGAAGCGCACGCTCGCGAAGTATTCGGTCGCGCGCTCCTCGACGCCGAGCAGCTCGGCGTTCAACTGCACGACGTCGGTCTGGTTCGGCTGCGTGCCGCGCGCGGTGAGATCGACGCGCACTTCGGCGAACATTTCCGGCGTCGTGAATTCGCGGATGTCATCGACATTGCCGACGTCCCACGCGGCCTGCAGGCGCACGAAGTACACCTTCGCGTTACGCAGAAACGCTTCCGAATCGAACCCGGCCGGCACCGACGGCGTCGCGCCGAGCGATGGCGTCGTCAACGGGTTGCCTTGCGGTTCGAGATACGAGCCGGTCGGCGGCGCGGTGTAACGCGGCTCCTGAATATAGTCGGTGCCTTTGGTGTTCAGCGACGGCGCCGTGCCCGCATAAGCCGGTTGCGCCGCATCGCGCTTGCGGCCGGTAAAGCGGCGGATGAGCCAGATCACGACCATCGCGATCAGCGCAATCACGATCACGTTGGCGAACATGCCGGCGAACGCCTCGCCGAGCCCGAAATGTGACAGCAACGCGGCGATGCCCAGACCGGCCGCGAGACCGGCGATCGGCCCGAGCCAGCGATTGCGGTTCGGCGCGGCGGGCGGCGTGGGCTTGGTTGCAGGAGCCGCCGGTTGCGCGCTCTGCTGCGTGGCCTGATTGTTCTGCGCCGGCTGGGACGGCGGCGGCGTCTGACGCTGCTGCTGCAGACTGTTCGATTGACGGCCGAAGCTACGGCCTCCGCCCATGCGGCGTGCTTCGGCGTCGAGAGAGGCAAGTGTGCCGGCCGTCAGCAGACCGACCATCGCGATCAGTCCGATTCTTCTCGCCAGCGACCCCTTAACCTTACGAGCAGATAACAAATTCGAATCGGACATTTCGCACTTTCCTTTAAAAATCGATGGGTTAGGGACCCTAGTATTTGGTCCCCACATGCAACGCTACCACGCCAGCTGACAAATTGTAATATTTGACGCCGTCGAGACCAGCTTGTTCCATCATAGTTTTCAAAGTTTCCTGGTCAGGATGCATGCGGATCGATTCCGCTAGGTACTGGTAGCTTTCCGCGTCCTTGGCGAAGCGCTCGCCGAGCCACGGCAACACCTTGAACGAATACAGATCGTAGACCTTCTTCAGCGGGTCCCATACCTTCGAGAACTCGAGCACGAGCAGCCGCCCGGCCGGTTTCAGCACACGGCGCATCTCGGCGAGCGCGATGTCTTTATGCGTCATGTTGCGCAAGCCGAATGCGACCGTCACGACGTCGAAATAGTTATCCGGAAACGGGATTTTTTCGGCATCGCAAAGCAGCGTCGGCGTAATGATGCCCTTGTCGAGCAGCCGGTCGCGGCCGACGCGCAGCATCGATTCATTGATGTCGGTATGCCAGACCTCGCCCGTCTCGCCCGCCTGTTTGGCGAACGCCTTCGACAGATCGCCCGTGCCGCCCGCGATGTCGAGCACCTTGTAGCCCGGCCGCACGTTCGCCTGGGCGATCGTGAACACCTTCCACGCCCGGTGCAATCCGCCCGACATCAGGTCGTTCATCAGGTCGTAGTTGGCGGCCACCGAGTGGAACACCCCCGCCACTTTCTGCGCCTTGTCCTGTTCGTCGACCGATTGAAAGCCGAAGTGGGTTTTGCTCATCGCGCTCGTCCTTTCGCGTGTTCTTGAATGTTGCGCCGCTCGAGCGGCGTTCGGGGGCGAATCGTATCAGTGACAGTGCCCGTGCGCAGCAGCGGCGGGCACCATCGGCGTGTCGCGATCGATGCCGGCCGCTGCCAGTTTGGCGAGATACGCGCGCCAGAGTTCATCCTGACGTACGGCCATGTCGTACAGCAGGTCCCACGAATAGATACCGGTGGAGTGGCCATCGGAGAAAGTCGGCTGCAGCGCGTAATTGCCGACGCCTTCGATCATCGTGATCGTCACGTCGCGCTTGCCCGTCTGCAGCGTTTCCTGGCCGGGCCCGTGGCCCTGCACTTCCGCCGACGGCGAATACACGCGCAGCAGCTCGAACGGCAGCCGGTACGCTTCGCCGTTCGCGTACTGCAGTTCGAGCACGCGCGACTTCGAATGCACGACCACGCCGGTCGGCACCGGCGTCTCGGGAGTCAATCCGCTCATGTTGGCCTCATCAGATAACGGCGGGGTGATAACGACGGCTCGGCCGCCCCGCGCACCGACCGGAGCCCGGCGGTGCGCGGCGGCGGACTCAGCGATGCTCAGCCCAGCGCCTGTTCGATTTCCTGCCGCACGGCTTCGCGCAGCAACGTGGCGTGCGCGCGACGCGACGACAGCATCGCTTCGGACACCGTGCGCTGGCGCGGCGCCCAGATCGGCAGGGGAAAATGCGCGTCGTTCGAGAAACGCGGAATCACGTGCCAGTGCACGTGCGGCACCTGGTTGCCGAGGCTCGCGAGATTGACCTTCGCGGGCTGCATCACGCGCCGCTGCGCACGCTCGATCGCGTAGACGGCCTTCATCACGTGATCGCGGTCGTCGGCGGAAAGATCCGAAAACTCGGCTACGTGAGCGTTCCAGATGACCCGGCAAAAGCCCGGGTAGTCGTGTTCGTCGGCGAGGACGACTCGCAACGCGTCGTCCTGCCATAGCACATCGCCGCCGTCTTCACGGCAAAAAACGCAGTCCATCGTCGTCCTCGGCAAATATCGTCGGTCGTGCCATTAAACCAGCACGCGCTCGATTCCGCCATTGTTCGCCCGCTGTACGTAGTCCGCCATCCAGTTTTCGCCGAGCACGTGACGTGCCATCTCGACCACGATGTAATCCGCCTCGGTACCCGCGTCTTCGTTGTAGCGCGACAGCCCTTGCAGGCACGACGGGCAGCTCGTGAGGATCTTGACGTCGGTCGAACCCGCGTTGCCGTTACCCGGCTGCGGACCGTCGCCGGCCTTCAGCACGGAACCGTTCGGCGCACCGGCGGATCCGGCCGATGCATTGGCCGGATTGATCGCGTTCGCGCCCGCTTCGGCGACGAGCGGTATCCCGCGCAACTTCGCCGCACCCTTGCGAATTTCTTCTTCCTTGCGGAAGCGCACCTGGGTCGAGATGTCGGGACGCGTGACCGCGAGCGTGCCCGATTCGCCGCAGCAGCGGTCGTTCTTCTCGATCTTGTAGCCGTCCTGCTCCGAACCCATCAGCTGGTTGACGAGCTTGACCGGGTCCATCGTCTTGATCGGCGAATGGCACGGGTCGTGGTACATGTAGCGCACGCCGTTCACGCCATCGAGCTTGATGCCTTTTTCCAGCAGGTACTCGTGGATGTCGATGATCCGGCAACCCGGGAAGATCTTTTCGAATTCGTAACCGGCGAGCTGGTCGTAGCACGTGCCGCACGACACCACCACCGTCTTGATGTCAAGGTAGTTCAGCGTATTGGCGACGCGGTGGAACAGCACGCGGTTGTCGGTGACGATCTGCTCGGCCTTGTCGTACTGGCCCGAGCCGCGCTGCGGATAGCCGCAGCACAGGTAGCCCGGCGGCAGCACGGTCTGCACGCCCGCCTCCCACAGCATTGCCTGGGTCGCGAGCCCCACCTGCGAGAACAGCCGCTCGGAGCCGCAGCCCGGGAAGTAGAACACCGCTTCGGTATCGGCGGTGGTCGTCTTCGGATTGCGGATGATCGGGACGATCTTGTTGTCCTCGATATCGAGCAAAGCACGCGCGGTCTTCTTCGGCAGGTTGCCAGGCATCTTCTTGTTCATGAAGTGGATCACCTGCTGCGTGATCACCGGCTTGCCGACCGTGGCGGGCGGATGCGCGGTCTGCTTCTTCGTGAACTTCTTCAGCACCTCGTTGCCGAGACGTTGCGCCTTGTAGCCGACGCCCATCATCGCGGTGCGCGCGAGGTTGATGGTCTGCGGATTCGTCGCGTTCAGGAAGAACATGCCCGCCGCGTTGCCCGGATTGAACTTCTTCTTGCCCATCTTGCGCAACAGGTTGCGCATGTTCATCGACACGTCGCCGAAGTCGATCTTCACCGGGCACGGCGTCACGCACTTGTGGCAGACGGTGCAGTGATCGGCGACGTCGTTGAACTCGTCCCAGTGCTTGATCGACACGCCGCGGCGCGTCTGCTCTTCGTACAGGAATGCCTCGACCAGCAGGGAGGTGGCGAGAATCTTGTTGCGCGGGCTGTACAGCAGGTTCGCGCGCGGCACGTGCGTCGCGCAGACCGGCTTGCACTTGCCGCAGCGCAGACAGTCCTTGATCGACTCGGAAATCGCGCCGATATCGGACTGCTGCATGATCAGCGATTCGTAGCCCATCAGCCCGAAGCTCGGCGTGTACGCGTTGCGCAGGTCCGCGCCTTCGAGCAGCTTGCCCGCGTTGAAGCGGCCATGCGGATCGACGCGCTGCTTGTACTTGCGGAATTCGCCGATCTCGTCGTCGGTCAGGAACTCGAGCTTCGTGATGCCGATGCCGTGCTCGCCGGAGATCACACCGTCGAGCGAACGCGCGAGCTTCATGATGCGCGCGACCGCCGTATGCGCGTCCTGCAGCATCTCGTAGTTGTCGGAGTTGACCGGGATGTTGGTGTGCACGTTGCCGTCGCCCGCGTGCATGTGCAGCGCGACGAACACGCGGCCGCGCAGCACCTGCTTGTGGATCGCCTGGGCTTCGTCGAGGATCGGCTTGAACTCGCCGCCATTGAAAATCTGCCGCAATTCGGCACGGATTTCCTGCTTCCACGACACGCGGATCGTGCGGTCTTGGGCGAGGTGGAATACGGTTGCTTCCGGTTGCGCGTCGACGCGATCGGCAAACTTCTCCGCGAGCGATTCATAGCCGAGGCCGACCAGATAGTGCTGCGCCTCGCGCAGCGACAGATCGAGCTTGTCGCGCACGAACTCCCAGCGCGTGCGCACCCGCGCGAGCAGATCGAGCGCCTGCTGCACGCGGTCTTCGAGCAGCTCGGCGCTCGGGATTTCGTTCGCGTCGTCGCTCTTGCCGAGCGGCAGCTTGCCGCCCTTGAAGAACGCTTCGAGCGCGTCGACCAGTTGCAGCTTGTTCTTCAGCGACAGCTCGATGTTGATGCGCTCGATGCCGTCCGTGTACTCGCCCATGCGGTCGAGCGGAATCACGACGTCTTCGTTGATCTTGAACGCGTTGGTGTGCTTCGCGATCGCGGCGGTGCGGCTGCGGTCGAGCCAGAAACGCTTGCGGGCCTCGGCGCTGACCGCGACGAAACCTTCGCCGCTCTTGCCGTTAGCCATGCGCACGACTTCCGAGGTGGCCTGCGCGACCGCGTCCGCATCGTTGCCGACGATATCGCCGATCAGCACCATCTTCGGAAACGCGTTGCGCTTGCTCTTGGTGGCATAGCCGACCGCGCGCAGATAGCGCTCGTCGAGATGCTCGAGGCCCGCGAGAATCGCGCCGCCCTGGCGCGACGTCTCGAACAGGTAGTCCTTGATTTCGACGATGCTCGGAATAGCCTCGCGCGCCTGGCCGAAGAACTCGAGACAGACGGTACGCGTATGCGCGGGCATCTTGTGGAGCACCCAGCGCGCGGACGTGATGAGGCCGTCGCAGCCTTCCTTCTGCACGCCCGGCAGACCGGCGAGGAATTTGTCGGTGACGTCCTTGCCGAGGCCTTCCTTGCGGAACACGCGACCCTTGATGTCCAACGCTTCGGTGCGAAGCAGCTTCTCGCCCGGCGCGCAGTTGCCGTCGAACCACTTGAGCTCGAAACGCGCGACTTCGATGTCGTGGATCTTGCCCATGTTGTGCTCGAGACGCGTGACTTCGAGCCAGTTCCCTTCCGGGTCGACCATGCGCCACCACGCGAGGTTATCGAGCGCCGTGCCCCATAGCACCGCCTTCTTGCCGCCCGCGTTCATCGCGACGTTGCCGCCGACGCAGGACGCGTCGAGCGAGGTCGGGTCGACCGCGAACACGAAGCCGGCCTGCTCGGCCGCTTCGGTCACGCGGCGCGTGACGACGCCCGCACCCGAGAAGATCGTCGCGACCTTGCGATCGACGCCCGGCAGTTGGGTCATTTCGACCGGGCCGAGCTGTTCGAGCTTTTCGGTGTTGATGACGGCCGAGAACGGCGTGAGCGGCACCGCGCCGCCCGTGTAGCCGGTGCCGCCGCCGCGCGGAATCACGGTCAGGCCGAGTTCGAAGCAGGCCTTGATCATGCCGGCGATTTCGGCTTCCGAGTCCGGCGTCAGCACGACGAATGGGTATTCGACGCGCCAGTCGGTCGCGTCGGTCACGTGCGAGACGCGCGACAGGCCGTCGAACTTGATGTTGTCCTTCTGCGTGACCTTGCCGAGCACGCGGGTGGTGCGGCGGCGCAGGTCGTAGGTCTGCTGGAATTCGCTGGCGAATTGGTCGATCGCGCGGCGCGCGGCCTGCACCAGCTTTTCGACGCGCGCGGCGCGATCGACGCCGGCTTCGTCGCCGTGTTGGCTCAGATCGGCGCGGCGGCGCTTCTCGATTTCGGCGAGGCGGTGATTGAGCGCCTCGATCAGCAGCGCGCGGCGCTTCGGATTGTCGAGCAGGTCATCCTGCAGATACGGATTGCGGCGCACGACCCAGATATCGCCGAGCACTTCATACAGCATGCGCGCCGAGCGGCCAGTGCGGCGTTCGGCGCGAAGTTCGGCGAGCGCGTCCCAGGCGTCGTTGCCGAGCAGGCGGATGACGATTTCGCGGTCGGAGAACGACGTGTAGTTGTAGGGAATTTCGCGCAGACGCGCTTCGGGATCGGCGGCCACCGCAGCGGCGGCGCCGTGCGGATCGAAAACTTGAGGTGCGTTCATGTTTGGACGACTCGGTAGGTCGGCCTGGCGCGCTCGTCACGAGGCGTCGGCCGACAATGCGCGTGGGGCGCAATGCTTGAAATCTTCTAGGGCTTCCAGGGGAGCGAACGCGACCGGCGGCCAACTCACGGCGGTCGCTTCGCGGCACTCAGGGACAGCTACACGATCGCGCGTGGCGGGCATGCCGCTCCGCCGCGGGGCAGGATTCGCGCGGAACGGGCATCAAATGGGCGATCCGAGGCTGCCAGTGCATCTTCCGGTCCTTATTCCAAAATGGAATTCTACCGCATCATCCCGCCACGCGTTGACGGCAGGAACCTGGGCGGTGACGGCGCTTCGGGGGATTTGGCGGCAAGTCCAGCGGCGTTTCGCGTGCGCCCCCATTGACCGGCCGGACGGTTTGGCAAACTTCGCTCCACGGTGCCGAAACGGCCCGGCCAGCGGCGTGCCACCCTTCTCCGCCGCGCGCGGAACGGCCAGAGCAGGCACCGTTGGCGCTATCATTGACGTTTTCCCGTCTCACATAGCGCACCGCGCGACCCGCATGGCTTCCCACGACTACCTGAAAAAGACCCTGACCGCGCGCGTCTACGACGTGGCGCGCGAGACCGAACTCGAACGCGCGCCGAACCTGTCGGCGCGGCTGCGCAATCCGGTCTATCTGAAGCGCGAGGACAACCAGCCGGTGTTCTCGTTCAAGCTGCGCGGCGCGTACAACAAGATGGCGCATATTCCGGCCGAAGCGCTCAGTCGCGGCGTGATCACCGCGTCGGCCGGCAATCATGCGCAGGGCGTCGCGTTGTCGGCCGCACGCATGGGCGTGAAGGCGATCATCGTCGTGCCGGTGACGACCCCGCAGGTCAAGGTCGACGCGATCCGCACGCACGGCGGGCCGACCGTCGAGGTCGTGCAGTTCGGCGAATCGTATAGCGATGCCTACGGTCACGCGGTCAAGCTGCAGGAAGAACGCGGCCTGACCTTCGTGCATCCGTTCGATGATCCGTATGTGATCGCCGGCCAGGGCACGGTGGCGATGGAAATCCTCAGCCAGCACCAGGGGCCGATTCACGCGATCTTCGTGCCGATCGGCGGCGGCGGTCTCGCGGCCGGTGTCGCCGCATACGTGAAATCGGTGCGCCCGGAGATCAAGGTGATCGGCGTGCAGACCGATGATTCTTGCGCGATGGCCGCGTCGCTGAAGGCGGGCGAGCGCGTGACGCTGAACGAAGTGGGGCTGTTCTCGGACGGCACCGCGGTGAAGCTCGTCGGCGAGGAAACCTTCCGCCTGTGCAGCGAATATCTCGACGAAGTGCTGCTCGTGAACACCGATGCTTTGTGCGCGGCGATCAAGGACGTGTTCCAGGACACGCGCAGCGTGCTCGAACCGGCGGGCTCGCTCGCGGTGGCGGGCGCCAAGCAGTACGCCGAACGGGAAGGCATCGAGAACCAGACGCTGATCGCGATCACGTCGGGCGCGAACATGAACTTTGACCGCATGCGCTTCGTCGCCGAACGCGCCGAAGTGGGCGAAGCCCGCGAGGCGGTTTTCGCGGTGACGATCCCCGAAGAGCGCGGCAGCTTCAGGCGCTTCTGCGAACTGGTCGGCACGCGCAGCGTCACCGAATTCAACTACCGGATCGCCGACGCGAACTCGGCGCATATCTTCGTCGGCGTGCAGATCCGCAACCGCAGCGAACCGGCGCAGATCGCCGGCGCATTCGAAGCGCACGGCTTCGCGACCGTCGATCTGACCTTCGACGAACTGTCAAAGCAGCACATCCGCTACATGGTCGGTGGCCGCTCGCCGCTCGCGCGCGACGAACGACTGTTCCGCTTCGAGTTTCCCGAGCGTCCGGGCGCGCTGATGAAATTCCTGTCGTCGATGGCGCCGAACTGGAACATCAGCCTGTTCCACTATCGCAACCAGGGCGCGGACTACAGTTCGATTCTGGTCGGCATTCAGGTGCCTGAAAGCGACCACGCGGCGTTCGAGCGCTTCATCGAAACGCTCGGCTATCCGTGCTGGGAAGAAACGAAAAACCCGGTCTACTGCCTCTTCCTCGCCTGATCTCTTCGGACCGGAACTCACCGATGGCGCTTTCGCTTGTCGACAAACTGGTGGTCGCAATCTCGTCGCGCGCGCTGTTCGACTTCGAGGAAGAGAACCGCGTTTACGAGGCCGGCGACCTGAAGGCTTACGAAGCGTTGCAGCGCGAGCGCCTGAACGTGCCCGCGAAACCGGGCGTCGCGTTTCCGCTGATCCGCAAATTGCTTGCGCTGAACGCCGTCGGTCATCGCGTCGAAGTGGTGATCCTGTCGCGCAGCGATCCGATCAGCGGCCTGCGCGCGTTTCATTCGTGCCGCGAACACGGACTCGCGATCGAGCGCGGGGTGTTTACGCGCGGCCGCGCGCCGTTCTGTTATCTGAAGCCGCTGAACGCGTCGCTGTTTCTGTCGGCGAATCAGCAGGACGTGCGCGATGCGCTCGCGGCTGGCTTCCCTGCCGCACGCGTGTTGCCGGAATCGGCGAAAATGGCGAGCAAGTACCCGGACGAAATCCGCATTGCGTTCGACGGCGACGCGGTCTTGTTTTCCGACGAAGCGGAACGCATCTTCCAGAAAGACGGCCTGCGCGCGTTCGTCGGTCACGAGATCGACAACAAGCATCTGCCGCTCGCGGACGGTCCGCTCAAGCCGCTGCTCGAAGCGCTGCACCGGCTCCAAAAACTGGCGGACGAGGCCGCGCCGATGCGCATTCGCACGGCACTGGTAACAGCACGCTCCGCCCCCGCGCATGAGCGTGCGATCCGCACCCTGATGGCGTGGAACATCGAAATCGACGAAGCGATGTTCCTCGGCGGCCTCGACAAGAGCGCATTTTTGCGCGAGTTCGAGCCCGACTTTTTCTTCGACGACCAGATCGGCCACTGCGAATCGGCCCGCGTCGTAACGGCGACCGGGCACGTGCTGAGTGGCATCGTGAACGCATCATGACACCCGAACAATCCCCGCTCGGCAAGTCCTCGACTTACACCGAACAATACGATCCGACGCTACTGTTTCCGATTGCGCGCAGCCATGCGCGCGAGGCGATCGGCATTACCGCGCGACTGCCGTTTTTCGGCACCGATATCTGGAACGCCTACGAGCTGTCGTGGCTGAATACACGCGGCAAACCGCAGATCGCGGTCGCGACGTTCTTCGTGCCGGCCGATTCGCCGAACATCGTCGAATCTAAGTCGTTCAAGCTGTATCTCGGCTCGTTCGCGCAGACCGCCTTCGAATCGGCCGAGAGCGTGCGCGACACGATCAAGCGCGACGTGTCCGCGTCGTGCGGCGCGACGGTGTCGGTGCATCTGCACACGCCGCACGAATTCGGCAAGCTGAAAATGGAAGAATTCGACGGCTTGTCGCTCGATCGGCTCGAACTGGAGGCGAGCGTGTATCAGCCGGACGCATCGCTCCTGAGCGCGGCGCACGACGAGGCACCGGTCGAGGAAACGCTGTTCTCGAACCTGCTGAAGTCGAACTGCCCGGTGACCGGCCAGCCGGACTGGGGCAGCGTGCAGATCCACTATGCCGGGCCACAAATCGATCACGCGGGCCTGTTGCGCTACATCATCTCCTACCGCAATCACACCGGCTTTCACGAGCAATGCGTCGAGCGGATCTTCGTCGACATCATGAAGATGTGCAAACCGCTGAAGCTCGCGGTGTATGCGCGCTACACGCGCCGCGGCGGGCTCGACATCAACCCGTTCCGCACCAACTACAACCTGCCAATGCCGGACAACATGCGGCTCGCGCGGCAGTAACGGTAAAGCACGGCGGCAAACACGACGAGGGCGCCGCAGGCCATCACAGCCTGCGGCGCCCTCGTCACATGAAAGTCGTCAAAGCGCTCAGGCCGCCGGCTTCTTATAAGCGACGCAATCCACCTCGACCTTGCAGTCGATCACCATCGACGACACCACGCACGCGCGCGCCGGCGGATTCTCGCCAAAATACTCGCGAAACACTTTATTGAACGATGCGAAGTCGCGCGGATCGTCGAGCCACACACCGCAACGCACGACGTGCTCGGCGCCGTAGCCCGCTTCCTTCAGGATCGCGAACACGTTCTGGATCGCCTTGTGCGATTGCTCGACGATGCCGCCGTTGATCACTTCGCCGTTTTCCATCGGCGTCTGGCCCGACACGAACAGCCAGCCGTCCGCTTCGACCGCGCGCGCGAACGGCATCACCTGACCGCCCGTTCCCTTTCCGCCTTCCACGCCATATCGCTTCATCGTCACACTCCTTAAAAAGTCGGGCACGTGCGCGGCGCCCTCGCCGCGCGTGCCGCCATCAATCGATAAAAATCAGAACGCGCCCTGCGCATCGCCCTTCGACGGTGCGCCGCGCGTGACGAACCGGCCAGCCCTCTCGCCCGTCACCGCGCCGTCGCGATACGACAGCACGCCGTTGACCCACACCGCGTCGATGCCGGCAGCGGGCTGCTGCGGCTTGTCGAAAGTCGCCAGGTCGAGCACTTTCGACGGATCGAACAGCACCAGGTCGGCGTGATAGCCGATGTGCACTTCGCCGCGCTGCGCGAGACCGAAGCGGCGCGCGGACAGGCTCGTCATTTTGCGCACCGCCTCTTCAAGCGGCAGCAGCGCGGCATCACGCGCATAGTGGCCGAGCACGCGCGGAAACGCGCCCCACAGTCGCGGATGCGGCAGCGGATCGTTCGGCAGGCCGTCCGAGCCGACCATCGTCGCCGGATGCGACAGGATGCGCCGCACGTCGTCTTCGGACATGTTGTGATAGACCGCGCCCGCCGGCTGCAGGCGCTTGCCCGCTTCCTGCTGCGAGACACCCCACTCCGCCGCGACTTCGCTGATCAGCTTGCCGGCCATCTCCGGATGCGGTTCGGACCACGTGATCGTGATGTCGATGTCGCCCGTCACCTGCTTCAGATCGAGCGTCGACGAGCTGCGGTTGTACGGATAGCAGTCGCAACCGACCGGCTGCCCGCCGCGCGCGCCTTCGAGCGACTTCAGCACTTCGACGCTGCGTCCCCAGTTCGACGGCCCTGCGCACTTCAGATGCGAGATCACGACCGGCACGCGCGCATGCCGGCCGACGCGGTAAGCCTCGTCCATCGCGTCGAGAATCGCGTCGAACTCGGTGCGCATGTGGGTCGTATAGAGCGCGCCCGCGGCGGCGAGCGGCTCGGCGAGCGCCATCACTTCCTCGGTCGGCGCGGCGAACGCCGAACCGTACGCGAGCCCCGAGCTCAAGCCCAGTGCGCCGTGCGCGAGCGCTTCCTCGAGCTGCGCGCACATGCGCTCGATTTCCTCGCCAGTCGCCGCGCGATCGAGCCGGTCCATCTGGTTATTGCGCAACGCCGTGTGGCCGATCAGCGCGCCGACGTTCACCGCCGGCCGCGCGGCGTTTACCGCGCTCACGTAGTCGGCGAAGGTCGGGTACTGGAACGCATCGCGCTCGCCGAGCAGATTCATCGGATCGGGCGGATCGCCCTTCAGCGACACCGGCGACGCGCTGATGCCGCAATTGCCGACGATCACCGTCGTCACGCCCTGGGTGATCTTCGGCAGCATCTGCGGCGAGCGGATCACGTGCGTGTCGTCGTGCGTGTGCACGTCGATGAAGCCCGGCGCGAGCGCGCGCCCCTCGGCCTCGATCACCTCTTCGGCAAGCCAGTTCGACAGATTGCCGATCGCGGCGATGCGCCCGTCGCGGATCGCCACATCGCGCTCGACGGGCGGTGCACCGGTGCCGTCATACAGTTGCGCGCCGACGATCAGCGTGTCGGCGGCTTCGGGATGCGAATGCATGGATCAATCTCCTAACGGTTGTCGATCGCCGCCGCCGCGGTGCGCGTCGAGCGCGTGCTTCATGCGGCGCAGCAATTCGCGGCTCTCGTCGCCCTGGCTGACGGCAAGTTCGGTGACGAGCACATCGAGCGCCATCATCATCGCGTAACGGGAAGACGACGGCTTGTAAATGAAATCGGTTTCGAACGCGACGATCGGGATCAGCCAGTCGGCGAGCTTCGCCAGTGGCGACGTGGGCGCGGTCACCGCGATCACGGTCGCGCCGTAGCTGCGCGCGATCTTGCAGTTCTCGAGCATCTCGGGCACGCGGCCCGTGGTGGACAGCGCGATCACCACGCAGTCGCGCGACACCGTGCTCGCCACCATGCGCTGCAACAGTCCGTCCTGATAGGTCGCGACCGGGCGGCCGAGGCGCACGAGCCTGAAACGCATTTCGTCGGCGAGCGCAGTGGAGCCGCCGCCCATGCCGAACACGTAGATCATGCGCGCATTGCGCAGCGCGGCCGCCGCTTCGGCGAGCGGCGCCTGGCGCAGCAGTTGATGATTGTGCGCGAGCGCGGTTTGCAGTTCGTCGAACACGCGCGTGGCGATCGGCTCCGGTGCGTCGCTTGCTGCGTCGCGCTCGAGAAAACGCTGACCGACCGCGGCCGCCTGCGCGAGCCGCAGCTTCAGCTCGCGCACGTCGCGGCAGCCAACCGCCTTCGCGAAGCGCGTGACGGTCGCGATGCTGACCTCGGCCTGCTGCGCGAGCGCGCCGATGCTCGCGCGCGACGCGCCGGTCAGATCGTCGAGGATCAGCGCGGCGACCTTGCGTTCGGCCGAGCGCAATTCCGGCGCGCATTCGGCGATGCGCGCGACGATGTCGAAAGCGAGCGGTTCGGCGCTACTGTTCATGGCGGGCGGCGGGGTTCGCGGCACGGCTTTCGCGACCCTTTCCGGCGGCCGTCGAAACCCGTGGTACTAAATAACATTTTTCCGGACATCGTACTTTCGGTAACATGATAAAGTCAAATCTGATTCAATTTAACCGGACGATGGAGCACGGAGACATGAAAGTTACAAACTATCAGGGCGCGACGATTGATCCTTATAGCAAGGGCTTGGGCATGGTTCCGGGCACGAGCGTCCAGCTGAAGGACGCCGCGCGCCTCGAGTGGAACCTGCTTGCCGAGGACGTGAGCCTGCCGGCCGCCGTGCTGTACGAGGACCGCGTCGAGCACAACCTGAAGTGGATGCAGGCGTTCGTCGCCGAATACGGCGTCAAGCTCGCGCCGCACGGTAAGACCACGATGGCGCCGCAACTGTTTCGCCGTCAGCTCGAAACCGGCGCGTGGGGTATTACGCTAGCCACCGCCCATCAGGTGCGCGCGGCGTATCACGGCGGCGTGTCGCGCGTCCTGATGGCGAATCAGCTGGTCGGCCGCCACAACATGATGATGATCGCCGAGTTGCTCACCGATCCAGATTTCGAATTCTTCTGCCTCGTCGATTCGGCCGAAGGGGTCGAGCAACTCGGCGAATTCTTCACCTCGGTGAAGAAGCCGCTGCAGGTACTGCTCGAACTCGGCGTGCCGGGCGGGCGCACCGGCGTGCGCGATGAAGCGCAGCGCAATGCGGTGCTGGACGCGATCGCGCGCTATCCGGATGTGCTGAAGCTCGCGGGCGTCGAACTGTACGAAGGCGTGCTGAAGGAAGAAGCCGAAGTGCGCGCGTTCCTGCAAGGTGCGGTTGCAGTTACGCGCGAGCTAGTCGAGCAAGGACGTTTCGCGCGTTCGCCGGCGGTGTTATCCGGCGCAGGATCGGCGTGGTACGACGTGGTCGCCGAAGAATTCGCGCAGGCGACAAAAACCGGCAAGGTCGAGGTCGTGCTGCGACCCGGCTGCTACCTGACGCATGACGTCGGCATCTATCGCAAGGCGCAGACCGACATCTTCAAGCGCAATCCGGTCGCGAAGAAAATGGGCGAAGGCTTGCTGCCGGCGCTGCAATTGTGGGCGTACGTGCAGTCGATTCCCGAGCCGGATCGCGCGATCATCGGCCTCGGCAAACGCGACTCCGCGTTCGACGCGGGCATGCCGGAGCCGGCGCGCCACTATCGTCCGGGCAACGAGGCGCCGCGCGACATCGCCGCGAGCGAAGGCTGGGAAATCTTCGGTCTGATGGATCAGCACGCGTATCTGCGCATTCCCGCCGGCGCCGATCTGAAAGTGGGTGACATGATCGCGTTCGACATCTCGCATCCGTGCCTGACGTTCGACAAGTGGAAGCAGGTGCTGGTCCTCGATCCGCAGTATCGCGTGAAGGAAGTGATCGAGACGTTTTTCTGATTGGATTGGAGTGGATTGCGCCGCGCTGAAGCGCGGGCTTTCCGACGATAGAAAAAAGGCTGTGAGCCCAAGAGCGCACAGCCTTTTTGTCGTCGCAAGCGGAAAAAAGATCACACGCGTTGGGCCGCCTCGTCGCCGGCGGTTTCCTGGGCTGCTCCAGCGGCGCCGGCCGCTGCGCCCGCATTGGCCGCCACTTCGCCGATGCGCGTCTCCAGCATTTTCAGCGCGCTCGACAACGCCGCGAGCGCCTCATCCGGCAACCCGGCCATCGTGTCGTGCAAGAACGCCTGGCGACGCGGCAGGCTCGCTTCGGTCGCGTCGCGACCTGCTTCGGTCAGGCGCACGTTGGTCACGCGGTTATCGCGCGCATCCATGCTGCGGGCGATCCAGCCCAGGCTTTCGAGCGCCTTCAACTGCCGCGTCAGCGCGCCCGGATCGACGCGCAGCCGCTCGACGAGCCGCTTCTGCGACGACTCGCCGGCCTGCTCGTGCAGCGCGAGCAGAATGCGCCAGCGTGGCAGCGGATGACCCACCTGGGTCTCGAATGCCGACATGAATGCCCGATACGTGCGACCAAATTGCTGCATGACGGCGACGCGGTCCTGTTCTTCCATAATCTGCCTGTCCAACACCAAGTCAAAAAATCAGTCTGCGTGAATCACCGGCTCGAGCTTGCGCTGCAGCTTGACCGGCGGCACGCGGCGGCTTTGCCACACCGACACGACGGCGATCAGCGCGGCCATCGCGAGACCCAGATGAATCGCGCCAACCAGCGACTCGCGCGCGCTTTCGAGCAGCATCGCGCCGTTGTGGCCCGCGTGCGTCAGCTGGTAGACGAGCGTAGTCTGCGCATCGCGGTTGATCAGGATCTGGGGATCGCCCAAATCGCCGAACCAGTGCGACGCGCCCGCGCCTTCGAGCGCGCTGCGCACGCCGCTCTTGTACATATGGGTCACGAGCGTGCCGGTCAGCGCGGTGCCGATCATGCCGCCGATCATCCGCAGCGACTGCAGCAGCGCGGTCGCGATGCCGAGGTGTTCGCGGCCCGCGGTCTGCTGCGCGAAGATCGTCAGGTTCGGCATCACGAAACCGAGCCCGAGGCCGCCGACGACCATGAACGACATCAGCACCCATTGCTGCATCGATCGGGTCGCGACGACGATGCCAAGGCATGACAGCGCGACCATCGCAAAGCCGATGTACAGCATCAGGTTCGGATTCCGGATCCGCGACACGACGCGCCCGTTCGTGATGCTGCCGATCGTGATGAACACGACGAGCGGCGTGATCACTAGGCCCGCCTCTTTCGGCGACATGCCGAAGCCACCCTGGAACAGCAGCGGTGCGTAAAACAGCAGCGAGAACATCGTGAAGCCGCCGAGCACGGCCAGCGTGAACAGCGCGGCAAGACTACGGTTGCGGAACATGTCGACGGGCAGAATCGCGGTGGGGCAACGCTTTTCCCATTTCCACAGCGTGATGGCCGACACGACGCTCAGCCCGAGCAGTGCGAACGCGCTCAGCGTGATGCCGTGCTTGGGCAGCAACTCGACGAACAGTTGCAGGGAGCCGAGCGCGATCGCGATCAACAGCGCGCCGGGCCAGTCGAGCCGCATCTTGCCTTCATGCTCGACGTGCCGCAGATGCGGCAGGAAACGCCAGACGAAAAACAGCGACAGGAGGCCAACCGGCAGATTCACGTAGAACACCGAACGCCAGCCGTAGTACTGCGTCAGAAAACCGCCGAGCGACGGCCCGACTGCATTGGCAATGCCGAACGCCGAGCTCATCAGCACCTGCCAGCGCAAGCGCACGACGGAATCGGGGAACAGATCGGGAATGCACGCGAACGCGGTGCCGACCAGCATGCCGCCGCCAATGCCCTGCAAGCCGCGCGCGAGCACGAGAAACAGCATGTCGTTGGCCGCGCCGCACAGCACCGAGGCGCCGGTAAACACGACGATCGACGCGATCACGAACGGCTTGCGCCCGTAGTAATCGCCGAGCCGGCCGAAGATCGGCACGGTGATCACCGAGCTCAGCAGATACGAGGTGGCGACCCACGCGTACAGCTCGAAGCCTCGGAGCTCGGACACGATGGTGGGCAGCGCGGTGCCGACCACGGTCTGGTCGAGCGCGACCAGCATCGTGACGAAGGAGATGCCGAGCATGGCCAGCAGGGATTCGCGGAATGGTAAGACTTGCCCACTCGAATGGTGGGCGGCGGTATGGACAGCCATTTTTGATGCAGCAAAAGTTGACGTGTCAAAAGATTGCAAATCATATCACGCTGCAACGCTCCACGCGGGACGGAACACGTCTTGCAACGCGGTAGACTCACTTGCAGTACCCACGCCATGACATGCCAGGGAGGCTCATGCAGCCGAGTTCGCTCGCAGCACCATCCTTATCGGAGCAGGACCTCGCCGCGCTGCGGCGCGCCAAACATCAGCTCGAAAGCCCCGCGCTCGCAATGAAACTCGCAAGCGTCGTCGGCGCGCCGATCGAAAAGCTGCTGTCGCGCATTCCGGCGTTCGCCAACGAAAAAGTGTCCGATGCGACGCAGGCCGCGTTGCGCAAATGTCTGTCGATCGCGCTGCGCACGCTCGGCCGGCGCGACGACGCCAGGCTGCTCGCACCCGACAAGCCGAACAACCTGCTGCACAAGTTCGCGGTCGCGACGACCGGTGCGGCCGGCGGCGCGTTTGGATTGCTCGCGCTGCCGGTCGAGCTGCCCGTCACGACCACGCTGATGTTTCGCTCCATCTGCGACATCGCGCGCAGCGAGGGCGAGGACCTGACCTCGGTCGACACGCAGCTGCAATGCCTGACCGTGCTCGGCATGGGCGGCACCTCGAGCGAGGACGACGACGCCGACCTCGGCTACTTCTTCATGCGCGGCGCGCTCGCGCAGGCGGTGTCGAAGGCGTCGTCCGAGGTGGCCAGCAAGGGCTTCACGGCCCACGGCTCGGCGGCTCTGTTGCGGCTCATCAACGCGATCGCCGCGCGCTTTTCGGTGCAGGTCAGCGAGCAGATCGCGGCCAAATCGATTCCGGCGATCGGCGCGGTGCTCGGCGCGATGGTCAATACCGTGTTTATCGATCATTTCCAGCAGGTCGCGCACGGACACTTCACCGTGCGGCGGCTCGAGCGGCAATACGGCCAGCAAACGATCGAAGCCGTCTATCGGACGCTCGACATCACGCTCGACGCCTGAGCCCTGTTCGCGGCGCGGCTCGTCGCGCGTCGCACGAAGGCGGCCGCGCGATCGAGCGCTCGGTTCGCCTCCGGCATGAACGGCGCGAACAGCGGCCACACGTGCGGCAGGTTTTTCCACACCTCGCATTCGCAATCGACGCCTGCCGCGTGCGCGTTGTCGGCGACGCGGCGCGTGTCGTCGAGCAACACCTCGGTGCTGCCCGCCTGCAGGAATAGCGGCGGCAGACCGTGCAGGTCCGCATAGACCGGCGACGCGTACGGATGGGTGGGCGACGCGTCGCCCAGATAGACCTTGGCCGCGCGCTCGATCGAGGCGCCGCAGAACATCGGATCGACGCTGTCGTTGGTGCGCAGGCTAGCGCCGGTGGTCGCCAGATCGGTCCACGGCGAGAACAGCAGACCGCCCGCGGGCATCGGCGCGCCCGCGTCGCGCAGCGCGACCAGCGTGGCGAGCGCGAGACCGCCGCCGGCCGAGTCGCCGGCGATCACGATCGAGCTGGGTGCGATGCCCATCGCGAGCAACTGGCGATAGGCGGCGGTGGCGTCGTCGAGCGCGGCCGGAAAGCGATGCTCAGGCGCGAGACGGTAGTCGAGGGAGAAGAGCCGCGCATCCGCGCGGGTCGCGAGAGCGAACGTTAGCGACCGGTGCGTGCGCGGCGAGCAGAAGTAGTAGCCGCCGCCATGGCAATACAGCACCGTAGGCTCCGCGCCGCCGGCCGTGCCGCCGTCCACGCGCTCCAGCCATTCGCCGACGAGCGGCGCGTCGCCTGCGCGATAGGTTTCGCGCAGATGCCAGCCGCGCGGCACGCGTGGCGACCACACGCGCTTCGAGGTCAGCGCGCGCGCCCGTTCGACGTTGATAAACGGTTTGAGGGTTTCGGGCCGGAACTGCCGGCGCAAATACCAGCACGCGAGCGCGCTTTGCCAGCTCATCGGGACATGCTCCTTCGTTTGAAGTCCCGTCAGGGTACGTGGGTTGGCAGGGAACCGTGGTTTGGCGGGTTCCAGGCGCGTCACGGTGATCGTGGCCGCGGCACGCGCGCCCAGCCGCCGCGAGTCCCACGCCTAGTTCGCCGGCAACACCTGCCCGCGAATTTCGCCCGTCGGATTCTGCGCAGTATGAACGTTGAAGTACCACTGCCCCGCCATCAGATCCGTGACCTGCTGCTCGGTCAGCTTCGCCGTGCCTTTGATCGGACTCGCGAGCCCATTCTTCTCGATCGGCACCTGGACCTTCGCATTCTGGCCGACCGGCGCGGGACCGTGGAAATGCGCGGCGGTGACCGGACCGCTCAAGCCCTCGTAAGTAACAGTCCACTGCAGCGATTGGGTGGACGTGTCGAAAGTCGCATTCAGCATGCCGTGCCCGTGACTCACGCGCGGCGGCACTTCGCTCGACGGCTGGAGATTCGCCTTCAGCGCAACCGTATCCGCAAATGCAGCGCTCGATGCAAGCGCCCACAACACTACGGCCAGATTAAATTTTCGCTGCGAAATCATGGTCTTCTCCGGACATTGACGCGCCGCCGCGGCGCCGTGTCGGCCGTGCGGAGTTTCCACATACTAGTGCAAATCATATGGAGTCGACCGGAATGATGGCCTGCAAAGACGTAGTGCGAAATGGCTTTAGTCGATTTAATCGAAAATATAATTGCGCGTTTTGTAATAAATAAACGATGTCAATCCTGGTATGCTTCGACTCGCGAGAAGTGACTCCTTCATCGAAGGACGTCTCCAAACCTTTAACGCGGCTTCGGCCGCGTTTTTTTTCGTCCTGATTTGGGTTGCCGCCGATTGAATCGCCCGTGCATTTGCGCGAGGTTACGGCGCGCCGCTCGCTACACGAGCAATCCGGCCTGCCGTTCGATCCCATCGAGCATCGCCTCGCATTGTCGAATTAGCGCATACCCCTCTTCACGCACCTGCTGCGGCGACTTCGCGGCAATGACGCGGCGATAGGCTTCGAGCGCCTGTACGAGCGGCGGATACTGCAGCACGCTCGCCGCCCCCATCACCCGGTGCTGCCACTCGTGCACCCGCTCCATGTCCGCGCGTTCGAGTAACGTCGCCAGCGCGTTGATGTCGTCGCGCATCGACAAGACGAATGAATCTAGCAACGCCTTGACCGTCGACTCGCTTCCCCATAACTGCGTCATGCGTGCGAGGTCGACGGGCACGAACGGTTCAGCACCGACAGGTTGTGTGGCCTGCCGCTCGCCGGCCGACGCAGTCGAGACGCGATCGGAAGTTTCCGCCGGCGCGGGGGGCCACTCGGCGTGAGTGCCAAACCAGCGGCTCAGGTGGTCGCGCAGCGTGGCGAGCCGGGTCGGCTTGATCAGACTGTCGTCCATGCCGGCTTCGCGGCACAGACTCAGGTCATCGGGCGCGGTATTGGCCGTGATGCCGAGTATCGGCAGATGCTGCGCGCCGCCGTGCAGTGCCTCCGCTTCGCGGATGCGACGGGTCAGTTCATAGCCGGACAGGTTTGGCATGTGGCAGTCCGTGATCAGGCAGCCATAGCTCGTGCATTCCAGCGCGGCGAGCGCTTCGGCGCCGTCGTTGGTGACGTCGCACGCGAACCCCAGCAGGGTGAGCTGATGACGGATCAACTCCTGATTGACTGGATGATCTTCCGCGACAAGAATCAGCCGCCCATTCGCGAGCGCGCGTTCGCGATCAGGCGGCGGCGCGATGCCATCGGTCGTGAACGGCGCGCCCACCACGCGCGACGGCATCGGGGCCATCGACGGCAGCCCCGTCGTCGCGGCCGCACATGCGGCGCCGAGGCCGCGCCACGAAATCGGATTGATGCTGACGTGCACCTTGTCGTCGAGGATGCGGTAACCGCTCGGTTTCGGTTTTTCGGTCAGCGTGACGATGCGCGCATTCATGCCGATATGTGCCGGCAACGTGACGTCCTCGGCGACGAACAGCAGATCCGCGCGGCTCAGCACGTCGCTTTTGCCCAACGTCGCTGCATCGGCCGAGAGGCTGCGCAGTTCGAGCCCGAGCGCCTTGGCGAAGTGTGCGAGGGCCCGGCCGATGCGTCGATCTCGCGTGACCACTACGCCGAGTTTGCCGCGCAGACCGTTGATCGGATAGCACTGTTCGACGATCGGCATCGTCAGCCGCACGATCATGCTCGTGCCGTGGCCGGGTTCGCTGTGCAGCGTGAACGTGCCGTTCATCAGGTCAATCAGCTTGCGGCAGATCGTCAGCCCCAGGCCCGTGCCGCCGAAGCGCCGCGTGGTGGACGACTCAGCCTGCACGAACGGCTCGAATAGCCCCGCCTGCACATCGGGTGCGATGCCGATGCCGGTGTCCCGAACGGTCAGCTCCAACGTCTGCGAATCCGCGCAATCTTCGACGACCGCTACGCTGACATCCACCTCGCCCTTCGGCGTGAACTTGATTGCATTGCCGAGCAGGTTGAACAGGATCTGGCGCAGACGCACGCTGTCGCCACGGAGCGTCGCAGCGGCGTCGCTCGCGATGTCGACGCGCACTTTCAGCCCTTTTTCGTGAGCGCGCCCGGCGAGCAGGCCCACCGCGTTATCGACGAGCTCGCGGAGATCGATCGGCTCGGCTTCGAGCGTGAGCCGACCCGCCTCGATCTTCGAATAGTCGAGCAAATCATCGAGAATCTGCAGCAGCGCACCCGCCGACTCGTGGATCATGCCGAGCATTTCGCTCTGGTCGGTACTGAGCGGCGTGCGTTCGAGCACTTCGACGAGACCGAGCACGCCGTTCATCGGGGTGCGGATTTCGTGGCTCATCATCGCGAAGAAGTTGTCCTTCGCGCGCGAGGCCGCCTCGGCCAGATCGCGAGCTCGCGCGAGTTCCTCCGAACGCGCGCGCTCGACGCTCGCGTCGACCCAATAGCCGCTCCACAGGACACCGCCATCGGCATCGCGCCGCGGCACCAGCTCGGCCCGCACCCACTTGAGTTGACCGGCGCTTTCGACGCGGAACTCCATACGCACCGGAGCGGTACAGATCGCAGAACGCTCGAGCTCGGCGAGAACGAGCGGCCGATCCAGCTCCGATATGCGCTGGAAGTCGACTCGTGCCCCGCCCTGCGAATCGCTGTCGCCGAGCAGATGTCGCGCGTCCCCGCCGATGTACGGGAAGGAATAGGCACCGGCCGGCGAGCGCCGCATCTGGAACACGACGGCCGGCAACGAGCGCGTGACGTCGAACAGGCGCCGTTCGGTTTCGCGCGCGCGCATTTCGGCGCGCCGGATGTCCGTGATATCGACCATCGTGCCGAGCACGTACGCCGGCTGCCCATCGTCGCCTTCACAGACGCTCGTCCAGAAAATCCCATGCCGCGCCTCGCCAGCACGGTCCTCGAACTGCAGTTCGACTTTAGCGATGCCGCCGCCGCGCAGGACCTCGCGCGTCATGTCGTCGAGCACGCGGCTATTGGCGTCGCCCCATGTGCCGACCTCGGCCGTCGTACGCCCGAGCACGTCCTTCCGCTCCAGCCCACACGCTTTCTCATAAGCCTCGTTGATCGCGATGTACCGTCCGTCCAGGCCTTTCGCGATGAGCGGATACGGCACCGTCTTCATCATCGTTTCCTGGAAGTTCAATTGCAGTGCGAGTTCGCGCTCGGTCTGCTTGCGCAGGCGGACTTCGCGTTGCAGCAGCACATACGCGCGCAACGTGACCAGCAGCACGACGCCGATGCCGATCAGCACCGGCAGCAACCGCACCGCAGTCACACTCCACATCGCGTTGTCCGGCGCGGCGGGGCCCACCCACTTGCGCCGGATGCGTTGCTTTTCGGCTGCCGGCATGGCCTGCAACGCGCGATCGATCAGCTTGACGAGCGGACTCAGATCCTCGCGCACGGCAAAATACAACGAGTCGGATTGACCGAGCGAGTCGAGCACTCTGAGAGCGCCGGCGAAGTGCTGCCGGAGTTGCACGTTGATCGCGGCAGCGTTGCCGACCAGCACGTCGGCCTCGCCACTCGCGACCATGCGCATCGCCTCGCCCAGGCTCGCCGCGACGACGATGTGATCGACCGGCACCGCCTCCAACGCGAGCGGCACCGATCCGGCCACGTGCGGCGACATTACGACGCGGCACGACGTGATTTCGCTGAACCAGCATGAAGTGGGCACGCCGCTGCGTCCGACGATCACCAGCGGATCGCTCTCGTACACGCGGCTATGGTCGGCGCCCACGAGAAGCGCACCGCGACTCGATGTGGAGGACAGCATCGCGAGCTCGCCGCGCTGGAACGCGTCGACGGTAGCGGCCCAGTCGGCCGTGCGCGCGCGGTTGAACACGACACCGAGCGTGCCGCTCAGGTACGCGAGGTAATCGGCGGTCAGACCGACGGGGCGACCGGCGGCGTCAACATAGCTGAACGGGGCCCAGTCGTCGTCGAAGCCGATCTGCAGCGGCGGCAGCGAACTCAGCCAGTTCTCTTCTTCCGGCGTTAGCGCGAAGCGTGCTGCACCCGTCGCGGGCGCCGCGTTGAAGTTGCCGGACAGCCAGAGCGCGCGTATCGCGGCAGCCTCGGCGGGATTCATCGACACGAGCGCGCGGTTCAGTTGATCGCGCAAGGCAAGCTGGCGGGGCGATACCGCAAAGCGCAGGTCGAGCGCTTTGCCGCCTTGCTCGAACGCTACGCGCAGATTGCGATACGCGTCGGTCGCCAGTTCGTATTGCACGACCGGCGTGAAGCCGAAATAGGCGTCGGCATCGCCATGCAGTACCGCGTTCAGTGCTTCGTGCGTGCTCGAGAACGAGACGATCTTCGCGCGAGGAAAACCGGCGCGCAACAAACGCTCACGCGCAAAACCGCGCTCGATCGCAATACGCGCGCCGGCGAGGTCGGTGGGTTTCATATGCCGGGCATCGTCGCGACGCACGACAGCCGACGCGAACGAGTGGAAGTAGGGAGCCGTAAAGCCGAGGCAGCGCTCGCGCTGCGGCGTGCGCGCTATGCTCGTCAGCAGGTCGACCTCGCCGGCGCAAGCCGCGGCGACCAGTTTGGCCATGTCGGGAAAGCTCTTCGTCTCGATGACGACGTTCGGCCCCACGAGCGCGCGCAACAGGTCGCCGCTGACGCCAGCGAGCTGACCACCCCGCGGGATGTCGAACGGCGGCCAGCCACCTTCGAGTATGCCCACGGTCAGTTTGGAAGGAAATGCAATGGGTGACGAAGCGGAAGCATCGGCTCGTACTGTGGAGATGACGGGTGACTCTGACGCAGCGCCGGCAGGCGCGGCCATGCAGACCGCATGCGAAGCCGCCAACAGACATAACGCCAGCCAACGCATCATTGAGTGGCGCGGCGAGCGCTGCCACAGACACCGCAACAAACGCCGCAGCCCCAACGTCAGCGTCACCTCGCCTTGAGAACTCGCATCGATCGGAAGTGGTGAGTAGCGTCCCCCGCTCACGAAACGTCACCCTGTCCGTCCAATGACACCGCGGACGAATCAACTCGACCGTCCAGAAACGAAAACAGCACGCCAGCCGCGATTGCGCCGGCCAACGGCGCGGCCCAGAACAGCCACAACTGGTCCAGCGCCCAGTTGCCGACGAACACTGCCTGCGCTGTCGAACGGGCGGGATTGACCGCTCCATTGGTGACCGGAATGGACACCAGGTAGACGAGCATCAGACATGAGCCGGTGATCAACGGCGCAACCGTTGCCAACTCTTTTCGAACGACGACCAGCAGGCAGGTCCCGACAAACGCGAACGACAGCACGACTTCCACGACGAGCGCCGAATGCAATGGATAGTCAGCGGGCGAATGAGCGCCGAAGCCGTTCGCCGCGAATTCACTCGCGGCGAGTTCGAAACCTGGCCGGCCACTGACGAGGTAGGCGAGAAGCGCCGCGGCGACTATCGCGCCGCCGATTTGCGCCGCGATATAGGGCAACAGGTCACGCACCGGAAAGCGCTGCGCGACGGTCAGACCGATGGTGACGGCAGGATTGAAATGCGCGCCGGAGATCTTGCCGAAAGCATAGCTGCCAGTAGCGAGTGCAAGCCCGAACGCCAACGACATCTGCAGCGCGCCACTAGCCTGCGATATGCCCGTGGTGTCCAACACCGTACTGCCGCAGCCGACGAACACGAGCCATGCCGTACCCACTCCCTCGCTCCACAATCGCTTGCCTAGCGCAACCATCTCTACCCCATCCGTCAAGTACGAGGCACAGACTCCGAACGATCGCGCGAAGATGTCTGCACCGGATTTCCTTGATCCATTGCTAATCGGATCACGAACTAGCCATAGCGGCAGTTGCGGCGCAAGGCGCGCAATGACCGGCGGCGGCCAGGATTATTAGGGGCTCCCGCAAGCCATGCCAATCAGATAAGTCTGATAAGGACTACATCAAAGCCGTCGCAAGCAAGAAAATGTGACCATCGCGCCGCCTCATATCAGCCCAATCTGAGTGGCGTAGTTGATCAGGTCAGCTTCTGTTTCCAGTCCGAGCTTGCGCATCGCGCTGCGTTTTTGCGTGCTGATGGTTTTGTCGCTACGTCGCAGACGTGTGGCGATCTCGTGCACCGCGAGGCCTCGCACATAAAGTTGAAACACCTCCCACTCGCGTGCGCTCATCGCACCGCCGCGCCGCGGCGAAGTAGGCTCCGCGGCCGCGAGTGCGGCACGAACCTGTTCCGATAGATGGGTGCCTCCGGCGGCAACGGCTTCGATCGCGTCGGTCAATGCGTCCACGGCGTCGCGCTTGTCGACGATTCCCGTCACACCGATATTGCGCAACCCGGCCAACACATGCGCGCGCCCAATCATGGTCAGCACGACCACATGAGGATGCGGCGTGCGCCGAAGCAGCCGACGCAATAGCGGCACCGCGCTGGTATCTCCGTCGAGTCCCGGCATGCCGATGTCCGACACGACGACGTCGCACGCGCAGGCTTCGAGCAGCTTCGCGAGACCACGGGTGTCGGCAGCTTCGCCGACAATCTCGATATTCGGCTTGTCGCGCAGCAGCGATCGGACGCCCGCGCGAATGGAGTCGTGATCGTCCGCCACGACGACGTGAATCTTGTTTGTCATTCTGTTCCGTGACTTTTTATGGTGTCGATCGGCATACCGCACGAAATGTGTCTCCCCGGTTATGCCGATCTATTCGCCGCGCCCATGCGCGGCAGGTTGCCGCCCGGTTAGCGGACCTGACCAAGCCGGTCTGGCACTACTCCGTACTCGACTGCGAAGCGAAACAGTTCGGCGTCGCTATTCAGCGACAGCTTGCGCATGGCCATGCACTTCTGCGCGCTGATCGTCTTCACACTACGTCCCAACCGCAGGGCGATTTCAGTGACGCAGAGCCCTGACGCGTACTGCGCAAATACCTCGAACTCGCGGCGAGACAGGGTGGCGCGCACGAAGTCGAGACGTTGCGTCAGGGTTACGTCGGCCAGCATGGCGCGCACCGCCGGACCGACATAACATTCGCGCGCCAGCGCCATGACCAGCGCCACATGGATCAGATCGATACGATCACGCTTGCTCAGCAGCCCATCCACGCCCAGCGACATCACCTTGCGCAGCGTCGCCGCTTCCGTTTCCATTGTCAGGATGACGAGCGCCACGTTGGGATAGCGCGCCTTCAACTGCCTGACGATGTCGAACCGGTTTTCGTTGTTCCCTCCTGGCATGTAAAGATCCATCAGCACGAGATCGCAAGGACAGCGATCGACTTCGATCAATAGTTCGGCGACATCCGCCGCACGGCCAACCACCTTCAGGTTGGGATAGTTGCCAATCAGATTTTCTATAGCCAATAGAACCAGCGGATGATCGTCCGCAATGATCGTTCGAACAGGCGTGCCTGATGCAGCCATGAGGTTCATCTTCTGGCGCTCCTCGATACTTTCATTTCTCGACACCCTGTTATGTGTGACCGGCGCTCACGCAATGGTCGAGCATTTCTTTTGCGACAAACATCAGAGCGCTCTGAAATGGACCGAACGACGGCGTGCCCGATGCTTAGTTTTCTGGTTCGAGGAGGAGCGAGCCGCAGGCGCGCACACAGGAAAAGAGCGCGGGGTCGTCGGTCACGCCCAATCGCGCCATCGCTTCACGTTTTTGCCGACTCACCGTGCGGCGATGGCAGCCGAGCGCCGCCGCGATCTGCACGATGGACTCGCCGCTCACGAGCCTGCGCACGATGTCGGTCTGCCGCTTCGACAACAGCAGGGCCGACACGAACCGACCGTTGTCCGGCTGCGAACGCTCGAGCGTTTCGACCACCGAGCGGCCCAGGCAGCGCGCGCCGCGCACACTGTCGCAGACGGCTCGCGGCAGTTCCTCGAGCGAATCGGCTTTGCCGACCACGCTGACTGCGGCATCGGCGGCGACGACGCGCAACATCGCGGCATTCGTCTGCCCGGTCACGACGACGACGCGCAATGACGGCCACTCGCCACGAATGCGCTGGATCAGGCCGAGTCCGTCGCCAATCTCGCCGGCGGGCTCCGGCATGGAAAGATCGACGACGAGCACCTCGCACGGTGTGCGTTGCAGCAACGCGATCAACGCGGTGGGCGTCTGCGCCTGACCGACGACAGTCAGACCTTCGTGCGCCTCCAGCGTCGATTTCAGGCCAAGCAGGACGAACGGATGATCGTCCGCCAGAATGATTCGAAGATTTGTCACGATTAGTCTCGCTCGTTATCGGAATGGTCGGAATGCGTGTGGGGGTGGCTGTGCAGGCGTCAGGCGTCGACCTTCGCCGCGTCAATCAAGCGACGTGCCGGAAAAGCCATCTCATCACCCTCGCAAATTCACGACAATCGGAGCGTTCCTAATCCGGTTAAATGATCGGGATAATTTATAGCTCCACCGAGCAAAATGCGCACCGTTATTCGAATCGAATCAAATCCAATTCGGAAACGCAAAGCCCGCGCTGTTCACATGTGTCTCACGCCGCATCACAGGCACGCGTCGCGCGCATCGCACGCGTCGGCGCGGCGCGCGGAAACACCGGCAACGCCAGCAACGCGCACGCGCTCGCCACGCTCCATACCAGCGGCCATGCTCCGATGGACAGCAGCGCCGGAATCGCGAGCGGCGTCACGAACAGCGTGAGGAACACGCAGGTGTTGCCCATCGCGAGCGCGGTGCCCGCTCGGCGCGTACCGGCGAGCGACGCGAGTTCGGTGAACGCGACGCCGTGCCACGCCGACGCGCTAACTCCGCCGAACACGATCATCAGCGCGAACAGCGCGACCGTCCCGGCGCGATGCATGCCGACGAGCCCGGTCGCGAGCGCGAGCAGCACGAACAGCACGGCGGTCAGCAGACTGCAGGCCCGCATATACGCGCGACGGTTGCCGCGCCGGTCGGTCCACGCGCCGCTCCAGACCCGCGCGACCGCGGCGCCGGTCTGCACCGCGGCCATCGTCACGCTGATCGCGAACACGCCGGCACGCCCGAAGTCGTGCAGGAACACCGTGCCGAACGTGATCACGGCAATCTGCGGCACGCACAGCGCGCCCGCGCCGAGCGCGACGCGCCAGATTGCGAAGTCGCGCAGTGGCGAACGCATCGCCAGCGGCGCGCCGACGTTCGAAGCGTCTACGCCGTGCCCGCTGGCCGCCGCTGCGCCGGCCGTCGCAGTCGCCTGCGCGGGCTCGTGAAGCCAGCGCCACGCGAACCACGCGGTGATCGCGCACGCCAACGCCAGCACCGCATAAGCGCTCGCAAAACCGAAGTGCGAGGCGAGCACCGGCAGCACCAACGCACCGAGTCCACCGCCCGCCGGCACGGCGGTTTGCCGGATGCTCATCGCGAGACCGCGCTCGCCTTCGCGAAACCACGCCATCACGGCTCGGCCGCTCGATCCGTTGACGCTGCCGCCCAGCAGTCCGACCAGCAGCAGCCCGAGCGCGAGCGCAACGATGCCGGGCACCTGCGCGTCGCCCGGCGCCACGAACAGCGCGAGACCGGCGAGCGCGGCCGCGGTCGACAGCAAGCCGAGCAGCAGCACGCGACGATCGCCCCAACGGTCGGTCAGCAGTCCCCACGGCAATTCGCTGACCGCAATGCCGAGCCCGAGCATGCCGAGCACGAGGCCGAGCCCGTGGTTGCCGAGGTGGTAGTCCGAGCGCAGGAACACTGCCGTGGTCGGAATTCCCGAAAATGCCGCCGAAAAGCTCGCATTCGCGGCAAAGCCCACGCCCAGCACCTTCCAGCGATGCCGCGCGCCGCGCTCGCCGGTGCCGCGCGACGCTGTCATAGATCCGTTTTCCATCACACCCTCCGCATGTATTCGCGGGTATGCTACGGCTGGGCATTCCATCGGAAAAGCCGGAAATTCAGATCATTGCCATCGGAAAAACCGAATCATGAGCCAGCGTGGTTTCGACCTTGCGCAGTTGCGGACCTTCGTCGCCGTCGCCGAATCGGGCGGAGTGTCGGCGGGCGCCGAGCGCGTGTTCCTGTCACAGTCGTCGGTAAGCGAGCAGCTGAAAAAGCTCGAGGAGCGCGCCGGCCAGCCGCTCCTCGTGCGCGGCCGCCAGGGTGTGAATCCGACGCCCGCTGGCGGGCGTCTGCTCGAGCACGCGCGCCGCATCATCGCGATGAGCGAAGCGGCCTTCGACGACCTGCAAGGCCGCTCGCTTGACGGCGAGCTGCGCATCGCAATCACCGATTACTACCGCCCGCACCACATCGCGCGCATCCTCAAGACGTTTTCGGAACAGCATCCGCGGCTGAAGCTGCACGTGACGGTGCTGCCGAGCGCGGTGATCGACAGCGGCGCGGACGATCACGCGTCGTTCGACATCGGTTTGTCGGCGCGGCTCGTCGTCGGTCAGCCGCGCGCACGCGGTGCCGGTGCCGGTGCCGGTGCCGGTGCCGCGAGCATCGTCGTGCGGCGCGAAAAGCTGCTATGGGCCAGTTGCGCCGATGCCCCCACCCGCCCCGCCACACCGTATCAACTAGTGCTGCTGCCGACGACCTGTCAGCTGCAGCGCTTCGTCGTCAAGCTGCTCGACGAACACAAGGTAGCGTATGTGGTGTCGCATTCGGCGTCGGGCGTCGCGGGGCTGCAGCTCGCTTTGAAGGCGGGGCTGGGGATTTCCTGTCTGAACGAGTCGTCGCTAGGAGGCGGCGTGGTCGCGTGCGCCGCGAACATCGGCTTGCCGCCGCTGCCCGCCATCGAGTTTCATCTGTTGCCGCGGCGTCCGGGCGAAAGCGAACTGGTCGGCAATGCACGTGATGCGCTCGTGCGACTCTTCGCATGAAGCCACGGCCGTTTGCGCAAAACGTGAAACCACACAAACGAGACTAGACCCCGGCACAAATAAAATTCACAGCAACATTTATGGATCGACATCAGCTAATCACATTAACCTGATGCATTGACATCGATAAGCCGAGGCGCAACAAAATCCACCGCGCCAAGCCGTACATCCAAGCCGGTCCGCATTATCGGAACGCCTGTTTACCTTTGTATTCTCTATTGACGCATCCAACAAATTGTTGCACGCTGCTACTGGATATCACACGCTTTTCAGCGCCTCATGCGTCGCTCATTGGAGCCCGAAAGCCGCCGTCCCAGGCGCATCCAGCGCAGATCATTGTCGCAGATCAAAGTTTTTGCCGGACAATTGCATCATCATTGCGCTTCTGTAGTTCGCGTTCCCGAACAAGCCCGTTCCGAATAGCGGTTAATAGCAAGTCAATTAAAAGCAGCTAGTCCCGAGATGCGCCGTTTCCGGATTCATGAGTCAATCCGCACACCCGCGCCGGGTATATAAATCGAGCGATAAGAACGTTCCAAAACGAGGCCCGGTGTGTATCGCAAAACTATCGGCTCTGCGGTCCTGTTCGTGCTGTGCGCGCTTCAAGCGCTATGGAGCGGCGCGGCGTTAGCGGCCACCGACGCGGCCGGCGCGATGCCGCCATCGATGGACCAGCGCATACGCGCTTGCACGTCGTGTCACGGCGAGCAGGGCCAGGGACGCAAAAACGACTACTTCCCGCGCATCGCCGGCAAGCCGGCCGAGTACCTGTTCAACCAGCTGATCGCGTTTCGCGACGGCGGCCGCACCTATCCGCCGATGGGCTATCTGCTCGCGTTCCTGCCCGACGACTACCTGCGTCAGATCAGCGAGTACTTCGCGGCCCTGCAGCCGCCCTATCCCGAATCCGAGCGCGCCGCCCTGTCGCCGAAGCTGCTTGCCGCCGGTGAAAAGCTCGTGACGCATGGCGACCCGGCGCGCGGCATCCCGGCGTGCATCGCCTGTCACGGCGCCCGCATGACCGGCACGCAGCCGGGCATTCCGGGCCTGCTCGGCTTGCACGCGAGCTATATCGCCGGACAGATGGGCACATGGCGCTCGGGCACCCGCCACGCGCTCGCCCCGGACTGCATGCGCACGATCGCGCTCAAGCTGAACGACAACGACATCGCCGCGGTATCGAACTGGCTCGCGCGCCAGCCGCGTCCCCCCGATCCCCGGCCCGCACCGGCATCCGCCGAGCGGCTGCCCCTCGCTTGCGGGAGCCAACCGCAATGAAGCCGACACTCCGCCCGTCCGGTTGGCTGCGCCCGGCAAGCATGGCTAGCGTCCTTGCAACCGGCAGCTTCGCGCTCGCGTTAATGGTCCATGGACCACTCGCGACGCCGGCGCATGCCGCGACCGCCGCGCCCCAAGGCGCGGAAGCAACTGCCACGGCTGGAACCAGTTCCGACACTCGCCCCGAGATCGTCAGACGCGGCGAATACCTTGCGCGCGCGGGCGACTGCATCGCGTGCCACACCGCGCCGCGCGGCCGGCTGTTCGCCGGCGGGCTCGCGATGGAAACGCCGTTCGGCACGCTGTACTCGCCGAACATCACGCCGGACCCGCAGTACGGCATCGGCACGTGGAGCGAGGAAGCGTTCTTCAAGATGATGCGCACCGGCCGCAAGCCGGACGGCGCGCCGATCTATCCGGCAATGCCGGTCGCCCAGTACACGAAGGTCACGCGCGAGGACTCGGACGCGATCTTCGCGTTCCTGAAGACCGTCGAGCCGGTGCGTCAGCCGAATCACCCGCACACGCTACGCTTCCCGTTCAATCAGCGCGATCTGCTGTACGGCTGGCGCACGCTGTATTTCCACGAGGGTGAGTTCAAGCCCGACCCGACCAAATCGGTCGAATGGAATCGTGGCGCGTATCTGGTCGAGGGGCTCGGGCACTGCACGATGTGCCACACGCGCATCAACATGCTGGGCGGTTCGTCGCCGCGCGAGCAGTTCGCGGGCGGGCTGATTCCGGTGCAGAACTGGTACGCGCCGTCGCTCACTTCGGACAAGGACGGCGGCCTCGGCGACTGGAGCATCCAGGACATCGTCGATCTGCTGCAGGCGGGCATCTCCAATCGCGGCGCAGTCTACGGCCCGATGGCCGAGGTCACCTATCACAGCCTGCAGCATCTGAGCGAGGAAGACATCCGCGCGATGGCCGTCTATCTGAAGTCGCTGCCCGACCAGGGCGGCCGCAAGACCGGTCCGAGCGCGACGCCGAACCCGAAGGTGTTCGCGCTCGGCAAGCAGATCTATGCTGACAAGTGCGCGATCTGCCACGGCGACAACGGCGAAGGACAGCTGCCGCACTACCCGCCGCTCGCGGGCAACCAGTCGATCGAAATGGACTCAGCGGTCAATCCGATCCGCATCGTGCTGAACGGCGGGTTCCCGCCGGGCACCAAACGCAATCCGCAGCCGTTCGGCATGCCGCCGTTCGGCCAGGAGCTGAACGACGCCGAAGCGGCCGCCGTCGTCACGTTCATCCGCACCGCGTGGGGCAATCACGGGCTGCCGGTGACGGCCCGCGAGGTCAACGAGCTGCGCAAGGCACCGCTGCATTGAGTTGCCGTCCCGAAAGGGCCACACCGAAGCGCCGCATAGGAGAACCATCGACATGAAAGCGAACGCTCCCCCCAGCGCCGCTCCCCCGACCGACGACGAAGTCGAACACGTCGTCGCGTCCGGTCCGCGCGGCGCGATCGCGCTGGCCGGCGTCGCCGCCGTCATCGTGATGCTGATCTGGTTCGCCTTCTACTTTTTCGCGTTTCTGCCGCGCGGCATCATCCACTGACCATGTCGACCGACTCCTCTCATCAACCCGGTAGCGGCCATGCGGTCGCATTGCGCGCCGAGCGGCGCTGGGCGATCTTCGCGGTCGCGCTGATCGTGCTGATGCTCGCCGTGATCGTGTTCGTGGGCGTGCATTGGTCGATGATGCCGCCGTCGCGCGTCGAGACGATCGATCCGTCGCGCCTGCAGCTATCCGGCGAATTCGCCGAAGACAACCTCGGCAGCGCGGTGCAGCCGGACGGCTCGGTGATCGTGCGCTTCGTCGCGCAGCAGTACTCGTTCACGCCGCAATGTCTGCTGGTGCCCGCCGATACGCCGATCACGATCCGCACCACCAGCGCCGACGTCGTGCACGGCCTGCTCGTCACCGACACCAACATCAACACGATGGTCGTGCCCGGCTACGTCGCGACGCTGAACACGCAGTTCGACCATCCCGCCGATCACGCGATGCCGTGCCACGAGTTCTGCGGCTTCGGCCATCAGACCATGTGGGCGCACGTGAAGGTGATCGACAAAGCCGCCTTCTTGGAGCAGGCACGACAATCACGGAGACTGAGCTGTGTTCCACGCTAAGCGACTCGTACTCGCGCATTTCTGGCTCGCCTTCATCACGTTCGCGATCGCGCTATGTCTCGGCGCATGGCAGATGCTGGTGCGCAGTCCCCTGTTGCCGTGGATCGGCGATCCTGAGCTGTACTACCGTTCGGTCACCGCGCACGGCACCGTGATGGCCTACGTGATGCCGACGCTGGTCGCGATGGCCTTCGGCTACGCGATCGTCGAACTCTCGCTCGGGCAGCGCCTCGTCGGCCTCAAATGGGCGTGGGCCGCGCTCATCATGCTGCTGGTCGGCGCGGTGATGGCGATGGTGCCGGTCGCGCTCGGCCGCGCCTCGGTGCTCTACACGTTCTATCCGCCGATGGTCGGCAGTCCGTTCTACTACCTCGGCGTCGTGCTCGTAGTGGTCGGCTCGTGGATCTGGGTCGCGCTGATGCACGTGAACCTGCGCATCTGGAAGCGTGCGAACCCAGGCAAGCCCGTGCCGCTCGCGATGTTCGCGAACGTCGCGGGCGCGTACCTGTGGGCCTGGACCGCGGTCGGCGCGGCGCTCGAGATCCTGTTCCAGATCCTGCCGGTCGCGCTAGGCTTCGCCCATACGATCGACGCCGGCCTCGCCCGCGTGCTGTTCTCGTGGACGCTGCACGCGATCGTGTACTTCTGGCTGTTTCCGGCTTACATCGCGTTCTACACGCTGGTGCCACGCTCGATCGGCGGACGGCTCTACAGCGACTCGATGGCGCGGGTGTCGTTCATCCTGTTCCTCGTGTTCGCGATGCCGATCGGCATCCATCACCTGTTCGTCGATCCGCAAGTCGGCGCTGGCTTCAAGTTCGTGCATGCGGTGTTCACCGGCATGGTGTCGGTGCCGACGCTGCTGACCGTGTTCACGATCTGCGCGTCGGTGGAAATCGCCGGCCGGCTGCGCGGCGGCAAGGGCGCGCTCGGCTGGCTGACCGCGTTGCCGTGGAGCAACCCGATCATGCTGGCAGTCGCGTTCTCGTTCGTGATGCTCGGCTTCGGCGGCGCGGGCGGCCTCATCAACATGAGCTATCAGCTGAACTCGACCGTGCACAACACGCAGTGGGTGACCGGCCACTTCCACCTGATTTTCGGCGGCGCGATCGTCATCATGTACTTCGTGATCGCGTACGAACTGTGGCCGCAACTGACCGGCCGCGCGATCGTGTCGGTGAAACTGATGCGTACGCAATTGTGGCTGTGGTTCATCGGCATGATGGTGGTCACGATACCGTGGCATTGGGTCGGCCTGCTCGGCGCGCCGCGCCGCATGGCCTATTACGACTACGCGATGCCCGGCGTGCAGGGACAGGGCGTGTGGGTCGTCATGTCGGCGGTGGGCGGCCTGATCCTGCTGGTGTCCGGCCTGCAGTTCGTTTATATCCTCGCGAAATCGCAGCTCGGCCCCGTGGAAGAACCGCCGGCGTTCCGCTTCGCGGTCGCGGCGCACCCGGTCGAGCGCGTGCCGGTCGCGCTCAACGGCTTCGGCCTGTGGGTCGCGCTGATGATCGGGCTCACGGCCGTCAACTACAGCTTCCCGATCGTCCAGTTGCTCAGACTGCCGCAGACTTCGGTGCCGGCAGTCGTCGTCGGAGCGCCGCGATGAATGAAGAACGCCTGTTCACCCTGCGCAATCCGTGGTTCGTGTGGAGCGTCGGCGGCACGGTTGCGATCGCGATCGTCGCGATCCTGATCGGCTTCGTATGGCTGCCGTCGGCTAGCAGCGCATTCGGCGACCTAAGCCTGTGGGCGAGGATTTGCGGCGCCGCCGGCGTGCCGTCGAGCTGGTACAGCGGCAACGAGAAGAGCCAAGTGCCGAGCGACGTCGTCGTATTGCCGCCTTCAGGCGCGAACCACCCGTTGGCGGATTCGATCGGCCGCGGCGCGACGCTTGCTAATCAGCACTGCTCGATGTGCCACGGCGTGCTCGCTACCGTGCAGGTCACCGCGCCGCCGCTAGCCGGACAGTACGCCGACGCGATCTACAAGGAACTGCGCGACTTTCAGAGCGGCCAGCGGCCAAGCGCGGTGATGCAGGAGATCATCGCGGGACGCAGCGACCAGGATCTGCACGATCTGGCCGCCTACTACGCGTCGCTCCCGCTCGCTCCGGCGGCCGAGAAAACCCGGGCCGGCGAAGGACCCGATCCGATTGCTGTCAGGCTCGTGATGCAGGGCGATCCGCAACGCAATATCGCGCCGTGCGCGGCGTGTCATGGACAGCTAGACCGCAAAGGCGCGGCACCGTGGCTCGGCGGACTGTCGGCGGCCTATCTGACCGCGCAGTTGCAAGCGTTCGCTTCGGGCGCTCGGCACAACGACATCAACGAGCAGATGCGCCATGTCGCGCGGCAGATGACGCCCGAGGAAATGGACGCCGTGTCGAGGTATTACGCGGCCATGCAGTAGTGGGAAGGTGCGCGGTGACGCAGCGCAACGGCTCGCGTCACGCCGCCACAAACTCGCTATCCAGGCTCCGCGCGCCGACACCGCCCGCGCGCTTCGTGCCCGGCGCCGCAACACCGCCGCGCGACTCGCTGCCGGTCCGGAACACCGCCACTGCCGCCGACAGGCGCCGTGCCTGATCTTCCAGCGAACTCGCCGCCGCGGCCGCCTGCTCGACGAGCGCCGCGTTCTGCTGGGTGACCTCGTCCATCTGACCGACCGCGCGATTGACCTGATCGATGCCGGTGCTCTGTTCGAGCGCTGCCGCCGCGATCTCGTTCATGATCGAACTGACGCGCGCGATCGCGCCGACGATGTCGTTCATCGTCGTGCCCGAGCGTTCGACGAGCTGCGAGCCCTGCTCCACGCGCGCGGTCGACGCATCGATCAAGCCCTTGATCTCCTTGGCCGCCGCCGCGCTGCGCTGGGCGAGCGAGCGCACTTCGCTCGCGACGACCGCGAAGCCGCGTCCCTGCTCGCCGGCGCGCGCCGCCTCGACCGCGGCGTTCAGCGCGAGGATGTTGGTCTGGAACGCGATCCCCTCGATCACACCGACGATATCGGCAATCCGCCGCGAATCGTCGACGATGCCGTGCATCGTGCCGACCACCTGCTCGGTCAACTCGCCGCCCTGCGCGGCCAGCGTCGAGGCGCCCTGCGCGAGCGTGCTCGCCTGCTTCGCGTTGTCGGCCGTCTGCTTGACCGTCGAGGTCAGCTCTTCGATGCTGGCGGCCGTTTCCTCGAGCGCCGCGGCCTGCTCCTCGGTACGTTGCGACAGATCGGCGTTGCCCGCTGCGATCTCGCTGACGCCGGTATCGATCGATTCGGTGCCTTGACGAACCGCGTTGACGGTCGCGATCAGCGACTCCTGCATCTTGCGCAGCGCGGCCGCGAGACGACCCATTTCGTTGCCGCCGAGCACTTCGACGCGGCCGCTCAGGTCGCCGTTGGCGATGCGCTGGAACTGCGCGATCGTCGCATCGACCGGCGCGACGATCGCGCGCACGAGCACGAAGCGGGCGAGCAAGCCGCCGACCAGCGACAGCGCAATGCCGATCGCCACCGCGGTGCAGATCGCGTAGAACAGCTCCTGCGCATCCTTATAGCGCTGTGCGCCATGATCGAGCTGCAACTGCTCGAGTGCGAGCATGGCCTTCTCGTACGCGCTGTACAGCGACGGCAGCTTATGCGCCTGCAATTGCTGGAAGGCGTTGGTGTCGGCCGACTTCAGCGCGGCGAGCGTCGGATCGACGCCATCGCGCAGAAACGCGTCGCGCTTTTGCTGCATGTCGGCGATCAGATGCTGCTCATCGGCATCCGTGCCCGCATGGCTCAAATAGTGGGCAAGCCGCTCGTCGGAGGCTTTGCGGTACTGATCGAAGCGCTTGAGCACCGCGCTCGCGCCGTCCTGGTCGTTGAGCGCGACGAGCGACGCGTAGGTCGCAAGCGCCAGACGCAGGCGCAGCAGCTGGCCGGAGCTGCCTTCGAGGTCCGCGACGGCGGGCGTGTCGACCGTGTACATCTGCTGCAGCGACGCGTTCGACGAGCGCAGCGACAACAATCCCGCAGCCGCGCCGAGCAGCAGCACGATGCCGAAGAACACGATCATCAGAGTGAGGCTGGTGCGAATCGACAGCTTTTTCAACATCGGACTGGTCTCCTTGGGCTGCCCGGCCGATGGTTCCGTATCGTTGACGATAGCTGCATGGCCACGCAGGCTGCGCCCACGCCGTTCGGCCCGGTCCGCAACTTGTCTGAAAATTAAGCAAACAGCACATTGAGGACAACGGCGTATCGGTCGAAAACTTTATGGTTGATCGCTCGCCCCGCTTGCGTTACATCAATGAAGTCTCGAAGCCCGTCCGGAGCGCGCCCATGTCGGAAATCGGTTCGGCCGTACTCGTGTTCGCGCTGCTGCTGATCGCCACCGGCCTCGGCGTCGGGGTGCGGCCGCTGCTGCCGGAGGAGCACAAGGCGCACGAGACCGTACAGCTCGTGCAGCTCGTGATCGGCATGCTGGTGACGTTCGCCGCGCTGGTGCTGGGTTTGATGACGGCATCGGCGAAATCGAGCTTCGATACGGCGTCGAACGATATGCGCACCTATGCGGCCGAGCTGATCGAATTCGACACGACGCTGCGTGAGCTCGGCAGCGCGGCCGACGAGTCGCGGCGCCTGTTGCGCCAGTACACAGCGGCGGCGATCGCGTCGACGTGGCCGCGCGAGCCCGCGCCGAGCGGCGACTACCCGCGCGATCTCGGTTCACCCGACAATTCGCAGCAACTCGAAAACGTCCGTCTGGGCGACATGCTGACCACGGTGGGGAGGCAATTGCGACAACTGCGCACGCAGGATGCGTTGCAGCAACGCGCGCTCGATGACGCGTTGATTCAGTACCGGCGCGTCATCGACGCGCGCTGGAAGATCATCGAGGAAGCGCACAGCTCGATTTCGCAGCCGTTCTTCTGGACGCTGACGTTCTGGCTAGGCGTGATTTTTCTGAGCTTCGGGTTGATCGCGCCGCGCAATGCGTTGGCGCTGGTGACGATCACGCTGGGAGCGGTGTCGATTGCTTCGGCGGTTTATGTGATCGTGGATCTGGATACGCCGTTCACCGGGCCGATCGTGATTTCGAGTCTGCCGTTGCGGGACACGTTGGAGCATTTGAGCAGGTGACTTTCGGCGGGCAGGCAGGCTCCGTGCGCGCGTGTAACGTAAAAAATGCCGGCAAACAGAAGGCCCCCTTTCTTAACAGAAAGCGGGCCTTTCTCGTTGTGTCGATCAGCGGGGACGCTGGTCGGGTCGGCATTGAGCCGGAACGATCAGAACGGGATATCGTCGTCCATCTCGTCGAAGCCGCCGCCAGCCGGCGCGCTCGGACGGCTCGCGCCGCCACCGCCACTGCCGCCACGCGAGCCGCCGCCCGACGACATGCCGCGACCACCACCGCCGCCGCTACGCTCCGACGACTCGCCACGGCTATAACCGCCTTCGTCGCCGCCACCCATCGAAGCGCCGCCTCGGCCGCCGAGCATTTGCATTTGTTCCGCGACGATCTCGGTCGAGTAACGATCGGTGCCGTCCTGGGCTTGCCACTTGCGCGTGCGGATGCGCCCTTCAAGGTACACCGACGAGCCCTTCTTCAGATATTCCGCCACGATTTCCGCCAGGCGGCCGAAGAACGCGACGCGGTGCCACTCGGTGGCTTCCTTCATCTCGCCCGACGCTTTGTCCTTGTAGCGGTCCGTCGTCGCAAGGCGGATGTTCGCCACTGCGTCGCCGCTCGGAAGATAGCGGACCTCCGGATCGGCGCCGAGGTTGCCGACCAGAATGACCTTGTTCACGGATGCCATGAATTTCTCCTGTTGATTCCTGTTGCAGGCGGCGCGGCACTACGCGGTTCACGTCTCATGGCCGGCGGGCCCGAGACCAGAAGAGCGCCTCTGCCCGCCGCCGGGTGAGTTCTGGATGATTCGGGAAGTGCCCCGAGTACGCTGCGTTATGCCTTGCGCGGCGGCTGTTTCATCTTTGCGGCGATTATAAGCCAGCAAAATACCAGCCCGGAGCAGGCGAAGAAAACCGCGCTCTGGCCGTTCATCTTCAGCAGCCAGCCGCCGACCATCCCGCCCAGCGCAAGACCGATCGACTGCGTGGTGTTGTACACGCCGGCCGCGGCTCCCTTGCGGGTACCGGGCGCTAGCTTCGACACCAGCGAAGGCTGCGACGCTTCGAGAATATTGAAGCCGAGAAAGTACACGAACAGGATCGCCGCCACACTCAGAATCGTATGCGGAGCAACGCCCAATAACAACTGGCCGATCAGGATAAGGGCGATCGCCGACAACAGTACGATCTTCATCTTGCCGCGCTTCTCGGCGGCGATGATCGCCGGCACCATCATCACGAACGACAGCCCCATTACCGGCAGATACACCTTCCAGTGCGACGCGACCGGCAGCCCGCCCGCTTCGAGAATGCGCGGCACGACGAGGAACAGCGCGGTTTGCGTCGCGTGCAGCACGAGCACGCCGAAATTCAAGCGCAGCAGCTCGACGTTGTGCAGCACTTCGGCGAACGGCGCGCGCACGTGCACCGGCTTCGGCGCATCGGGCACGACCCACACCACCACACCGATCGCGAGGATCGCGAACACGCCGACCAGCGTGAAGAGCCCGCTCATGCCGAGCCAGTGGAACACGATCGGTGCGCCCACGATCGCGACCGCGAACGACACGCCGATGCTGCCGCCGACCATCGCCATCGCCTTCGTGCGATGCTCCTCCGCGGTCAGATCGGCGATGAACGCGATCACCGCCGACGACACCGCCCCCATCCCCTGAATCACCCGGCCGACGATGATCCACGTCATGTCGTGCGCGCCCGCCGCGACGAAGCTGCCGATCGCGAAGATCAGCAGGCCCGTTGCGATCACCGGCTTGCGGCCGACCTTGTCGGAGATCCAGCCGTAGAAAATGTAGAGCATCGACTGCGTGACGCCGTACGCGCCGAGCGCGATGCCGACGAGCAGCACGTTCTCGCCACCGGGGATAGTCTTCGCGTAGATCGAGAACACCGGCATGATCATGAAGAGACCCAGCATGCGCAGCGCGAAGATGGCGGCAAGCGACACGGTCGCGCGCAATTCGGGCGCGCTCATGCGTGTGGAGATGGCGGACGGATTGGACATCGAAGCGTTGTTTGAATGAACCGGGCGGCGAGCCCGTGGGGACAGCCTTGAGCGCCGGCACAGTGGAGCAGGACGAACAGGCGGGCGGCTAGCCCCGGCATATCGGCAGGTCCGCGCCGAAGAGACATCGCAATGCGCAAAGCCCGTGCCCTACCGTCCCGCCGACGCTCGCGGCATCTTGTACTCACGGAAAACGGCCCCAGCTACGCCTCTTTCCCGCTGTCAGCACGCCGTAACGGCGGTCTGGAAAAGTCGTTATAGTAGCAGGTTTGGCCTCTTTCCCTTTCCGCAGTTCATGGAATAAATCCGTGGAACAAATCCGTATTCGTGGGGCTCGCACCCACAACCTGAAGAACGTCAATCTCGACCTACCGCGTCACAAGCTCGTCGTTATCACGGGGCTTTCGGGCTCCGGGAAATCGTCGCTGGCGTTCGATACGCTGTATGCGGAAGGACAGCGGCGCTACGTCGAAAGTCTGTCCGCCTATGCACGGCAGTTCCTGCAACTGATGGAAAAGCCCGACGTCGACCTGATCGAAGGGTTGTCGCCGGCTATCTCGATCGAACAGAAGGCGACCTCGCACAATCCGCGTTCGACGGTCGGCACCGTCACCGAAATCCACGATTATCTGCGTCTGCTGTTCGCCCGCGTCGGCACGCCCTACTGCCCCGATCACGAGATTCCGCTCGAAGCGCAAAGCGTGTCTCAGATGGTCGACGCGGCGCTCGCGCTGCCTGAAGAAACGCGCGTGATGATCCTCGCGCCAGTCGTCAGCGATCGCAAGGGCGAGCACACGGATCTGTTCGAGGACATGCAGGCGCAAGGCTTCGTGCGCTTTCGCGTGCGCTCGGGAGGCGGCACCGCCAACGAAGGCACCGCGAAAATCTACGAAGTCGACTCGCTGCCGAAGCTGAAGAAAAACGACAAGCACACAATCGACGTCGTGATCGACCGTCTGCGCGTGCGTCCCGACATGAAGCAGCGTCTCGCCGAATCGTTCGAAACGGCACTGCGTCTCGCCGACGGCCGCGCGATCGCGCTCGAAATGGATACGGACAAGGAGCATCTGTTCAGCTCGAAGTTCGCCTGCCCGATCTGCTCGTATTCGCTGCAGGAACTCGAGCCGCGCCTGTTCTCGTTCAACAACCCGATGGGTGCGTGCCCCGAATGCGACGGCCTCGGCCAGATCACGTTCTTCGATCCGAAACGGGTGGTCGCGCATCCGTCGCTGTCCCTCGCGGCGGGCGCGGTGAAGGGCTGGGACCGCCGCAACCAGTTCTACTTCCAGATGCTGCAGAGCCTCGCGGCGTTCTACGACTTCGACATCGACACCGCGTTCGAGGACCTGCCGGAGAAAGTCCGCAAGATCCTGCTGTACGGTTCGGGCAAGCAGGAGATTCCGTTCTCGTACATCAACGAGCGCGGCCGCACGTCGGTGCGCGAGCACGTGTTCGAAGGGATCATCCCGAATCTGGAGCGGCGCTACCGCGAAACCGATTCGTCCGCGGTACGCGAAGAGCTCGCCAAGTATCAGAACAACCAGCCGTGCCCGGCGTGCGCGGGCACGCGGTTGCGCCGCGAGGCGCGCTTCGTGCGCATCGGCGCCGACAGCGACGCGCGCGGCATCTTCGAGATCAGCGGCTGGCCGTTGCGCGATGCGCTCGGCTACTTCCAGACGCTGCGCCTCGAGGGCTCGAAGCGCGAGATCGCCGACAAGGTCGTGAAGGAAATCGTCGCGCGTCTGATGTTCCTGAACAACGTCGGGCTCGATTATCTGTCGCTCGAACGCAGCGCGGAAACGCTGTCGGGCGGCGAAGCGCAGCGTATTCGCCTCGCCTCGCAAATCGGCTCGGGGCTGACCGGCGTAATGTACGTGCTCGATGAACCGTCGATCGGCCTGCATCAGCGCGACAACGACCGCCTGATCTCGACGCTCAAGCATCTGCGCGATCTCGGCAACTCGGTGATCGTCGTCGAGCACGACGAGGACATGATCCGCATGGCCGACTACGTGGTCGACATGGGCCCGGGCGCCGGCGAACACGGCGGCATGGTTATCGCGGAGGGCACGCCCAAAGAGATACAGAAGAACGCGGCGTCGCTGACGGGCCAGTACATGTCGGGCGCGCGCACGATCGAGTACCCGGACGAGCGCAAGGAACCCGACGAACGGCATCTGCGCATCGTCGAGGCGCGCGGCAACAATCTGCACAACGTGACGCTCGATCTGCCGGTAGGTCTGCTGACTTGCGTGACCGGCGTGTCCGGCTCGGGCAAGTCGACGCTGATCAACGACACGCTGTACCAGGCGGTCGCGCATCATCTGTACGGTTCGGCCACGGAGCCGGCGCCGTACGAGTCGATCGAGGGCCTCGAACATTTCGACAAGGTGATCAACGTCGATCAGTCGCCGATCGGCCGCACGCCGCGCTCGAACCCGGCCACCTACACAGGCCTTTTCACGCCGATCCGCGAGTTGTTCGCGGGTGTGCCGGCCGCCAAGGAGCGCGGCTACGATCCGGGCCGCTTCTCGTTCAACGTCAAGGGCGGGCGCTGCGAATCGTGCCAGGGCGACGGTGTGCTGAAGGTCGAAATGCACTTCCTGCCCGATGTGTACGTGCCGTGCGACGTGTGCCACGGCAAGCGCTACAACCGCGAAACACTCGACATCCAGTACAAAGGCAGCAACATCAGCGAAGTGCTCGACATGACGGTCGAGCACGCGTATGAGTTCTTCAAGGCCGTGCCGGTCGTCGCGCGCAAGCTGAAAACCTTGCTGGACGTGGGTCTAGGCTATATCCGCCTGGGTCAGTCGGCGACCACGCTATCGGGCGGCGAGGCGCAGCGTGTGAAACTATCGCTGGAACTGAGCAAGCGCGATACCGGTCGCACGCTATACATTCTTGACGAACCAACCACCGGCCTGCACTTTCACGATATCGCGCTGTTGCTGGAAGTCATACACCGGTTACGTGACCAGGGTAATACCGTCGTGATCATCGAACATAATCTCGATGTAATCAAAACCGCGGACTGGGTCATCGATCTTGGCCCCGAAGGCGGCGCCGGCGGCGGGCAGATCATCGCCCAGGGCACGCCTGAGCAGATCGCGAAGTCGAAGGCCAGTTTTACCGGACAATATCTGGCGCCGCTGCTCAAGCGCGCCGCCAGCACAAAATAACGCTGCACTATCGAGGTTTGGAGACGGGATAAGCCATGACCAAGCGTAATCAGGCGCGCGAAGAAGATCGGGTGCAGGACCTGCGCCCGCGCCCGGTCAGGCTGACCAGCGACATGAGTCTGCCGAAGCTGTCGGCGGTCGAGATTGGCAGCTACGTCGTGATGCTGTTCGGCATGTGGGCGGTCATCGAACTGAAGCTGCTCGGCGCGCTGCTCGCCGGGCTGCTGGTGTTTCAGCTCGTGCAAATGATCGCGCCGCGCATCGAGCGCCACATGTCGAGCAGGCGGGCACGCTGGCTCGCGGTGGTGCTCCTGTCGACGGTGATCGTCGGCGCGCTGACGGGGCTCACGCTCGGCATCATCTCGCATTTCGAGAACGACGTGCCCAGCGTGCAGACGCTGCTCGATCAGGCCATGCAACTGATCGACCAGGCGCGCGGCAGGATTCCGCAGTTCGTCGCGAACTATCTGCCGGTCGACACCGAACAAATGAAGACCAAGGCCGCGGAACTGATGCACACGCACGCGAACATGCTGCAGCAAGGCGGCACGACCGCCGCGCGCGCGTTCACTCACGTGCTGATCGGCATGATCATCGGCGCGATCATCGCGGTCGGCGCGCAGAAGCATATGCAGCGGCTGCCGCTGTCCACGGCGTTTGTCACGCGCGTCACGCGTTTTGCCGAAGCGTTTCGCCGCATCGTGTTCGCGCAGGTGAAGATTTCCGCGCTCAATGCGGTATTCACGGCGATCTTCCTGCTCGTGATCCTGCCGACCTTCCACGACCGGCTGCCGCTGTCGAAGACGCTCGTCCTCGTCACGTTCATCGTGGGTCTGCTGCCGGTGATCGGCAATCTGATCTCGAACACGATCATCGTCGCGGTCGCGCTGTCGGTCAGTTTTCCGGCGGCGATCATGTCGCTCGTATTCCTGATCCTGATTCACAAGCTCGAGTACTTCCTGAACGCGCGGATCGTCGGCGGTCAAATCGAGGCGCGCGCGTGGGAACTGCTGATCGCGATGCTGGTGATGGAAGCAGCGTTCGGTATCGCGGGGGTCATTGCGGCGCCGATTTTTTATGCGTACATCAAGCGTGAGCTGATTTATTTGCGGTTGGTGTGAGCGGGGCTGGGTTGGGCTTCAAAGTCAGCGCTCACTAGCGCTCATCGGCCTGCACGCCCGGCAGTCCACGCAGGCGACGGAAGCGAAAGCGGCAGTTCGGCGCCGCTTTTTTTATGCTTCCCGCGACGCGGCACCGTCGTCGGCTGCTGACAGGAAACTTGCGGCCGAACGCGCCAACCCCAAAGATGCGAGCAATTCCTATTTACGCCCAGTCCGCATCGTGAGGTTTCAGCCGATTCGCCGCCCGCGATTCCGTCTGGCTCGCGCATGAGACGCCAGCTTGTCCGCCTGCACCGCTGGTTCGGGGTCGCGACTGCACTGTTTCTGTTCGTCGCTTACCGGTGCGATCATCGCGTGGGACCACGCGCAGGATGCCGCGCTGAATCCGTCGTTCTACCCGGCTCGCACGGCTGGGCCGACGCTGCCCGGCCTCGAACTGGCGAATCGCGTCGAAGCCGCCGATCCGCGTCTTCGGGTGACCTATCTGCCGCTCGAGGTCGAACCGGGTCACGCGCTGCAAATGATGGTGCAGCCGCGCACCGACTCGGCAACGAAGCAGCCCCTATCCGCTCGACTTCAACCAGATTGCCGTCGATCCCGTCACCGGCGAGATCCAGGGACGCCGCGAATGGGGCGCCGTGTCGCTCGCGCGGCTGAACCTGATTCCCTTCATCTACAAGCTGCACTACACGCTGCAACTGCCGCTCACCGGCGGCGTTGACATCGGCACGTGGTTGATGGGGATCGTCGGCATGGTGTGGCTTTCGATAGCGTGATTGCACTGTGCCTGTCGTTTTCGAGACCGCGCCGGCCTCGACCGGCGCGGTGTTAGCGGTGCAATTTTTAGCGGAACACCACCGTCTTGCTGCCGTTCAGCACGACACGATGCTCGACGTGCCACTTCACCGCACGCGCGAGCGTCACGCACTCGACGTCGCGACCGATCGCCGTCAGTTGTTCCGGCGTCATGCTGTGGTCCACACGCTCGACTTCCTGCTCGATGATCGGACCTTCGTCGAGATCAGTCGTCACATAGTGAGCCGTCGCGCCGATCAGCTTCACGCCGCGGTCGAACGCCTGGTAGTACGGCTTCGCGCCCTTGAAGCTCGGCAGGAACGAGTGATGGATGTTGATCGCGCGTCCGGCGAGCGCCTCGCACAGGTTCGGCGACAGGATCTGCATGTAGCGCGCGAGCACCACGAGGTCAGCCTGATGCTCGCTGATCACTTCGAGCACGCGCGCTTCCTGCGCGTTTTTCGCTTCGGGCGTGCCGCCGAGCAGCGGGAAGTGATGGAACGGGATGTCGTAACTCGCGGCGAGCTGGTAGAACTCCTTGTGGTTCGAGATGATCGCCGGGATGTCGATATTCAGCTGACCGGTGCGGTAGCGAAACAGCAGATCGTTCAGGCAGTGGCCGATCTTCGACACCATGATCACGACGCGCGGCTTCACGTTCGCGTCGTGCAGCTCCCAGCTCATGCCGAACTGCTCGGCAAGCGCCACGAACGACGCGCGCAGCGCGTCGAGCCCCGGATCGCCGCCCACCTGTTGAAAATGCACGCGCATGAAGAACTCGCCGGTGCGGCTGTCGCCGAACTGCGCGGAGTCGAGAATATTGCTGCCGCGCTCGAACAAAAAGCCCGACACGGCGTGAACGATGCCGGGCCGGTCGGCGCACGACAGTTTGAGGATAAAGCTGTGATCGGTCGACATGACCTCGGTGACTCCCTTCTTCAATGCGTGGTTTGTTTCAGTGGTACTGGCTGCGGGGCGGGCCCGACCGATGAGCCTCGGTTAGCCCAGCGGCGGCGGCGCGAACAGCGCGTCGATGCCCTCGCACGCGTCCTCGTCGATCCAGCGGCGGCGCAGCAGGCAATCGAGCGTCGCGAGGCTGGCGTCGACGGTTAGCGCGCCTTCCTCGATCCAGCGTGCGACTTCGTCGACGCGCGCGAGCCGGTGTTCGCCCACTTCGCCGTCCTCGTTGCGCGGCGCGAAGTCGGCGGGCAGCGCGAGGTCGTAGATGAAGATCTGCTCGGCCTGCGTGCCTTCCGGCAGCGATTGCAGCACGTGCGCGGTGCGGCCCGCGACCGCGCTCGCCGCGATCTCCGCTGGGATGCCCGCTTCTTCCCAGCACTCCTTGACGATCGTTTCGGCGATACCGAAGCCCCAGCCGATCCCGCCCGCGACGACATTGTCGAGCATGCCGGGGTCGGTGGCCTTCGTGTCGCTGCGGCGCGCGATCCACAATTGCGGCGCGCCACGGGGCGCGCCGCCATCCGCATATTCTACGACGCCGTTCAGATGCACCGCGTACGTCATTGTGCCGAAGAAGCGCGATGCCGCGCGCTCGATATACGCGAGCGGCGGCGCGTCGAACGCATTGCGGATCGCGTAGGTCTCGTTGCGCCAGCCGGGGATGCGGCCATCGGCGGCGAGCGCGCCGATCACGGAAGCGAGCGCTACGCTGCGCAGATGGACGCTATCGAAGGTGGCGGAGAGCGTCACGCCGTCGTTCGCGATCTCGAACACGTCGGGCCAGCGCGCGAGCAGCGGCACGTCGCGCTCGCGAATCCAGCCGACCTGTTCGGCGCCGATCAGAAACGGCCGATGCGCGTTCGCGTCGAAGCGGCGCGCGGCGGTGATGCAAGGCAAAGTCATCGAAAACTCCAAAACGTCCGCCGTCGTGGCGAACCTGGCAAAGCGGAAGCGGACGGGTTGCGTGACGCGCGTCAGTCGCGCAGTGCGACGCGAATCCCGATCGCGATGAACGTCGCGCCGGCCACGCGATCGAGCCACAGGCCGACACGCGGCCGCCGTCTGAGCCAGCTGCCGATGATCCCCGCGCACACGCCGAACAGCGAAAACACCACGACGGTCTGCAGCATGAACAGCGCGCCGAGCTCGAGCATCTGCCCGGTCACGCTCTGCGCGCCGCCGGGCTGCACGAACTGCGGCAGAAACACGACGAAGAACAGCGTGACCTTCGGATTCATCAGATTGCCGAGCACGCTCTGGCGAAAGACAGCCGAAAGCGGCTGCGGCGCACGCTCGTGCGCGGTCGCGAGCCCCTGACTGCGCAGCGCCTTAATGCCGATCCACACCAGATACGCGGCGCCGGCGAGCTTGATCGCTTCGAACGCGAGCGGCGACGAACGCAGCAGCGCGGCGACGCCGAGCGCCGCAAGCGTCGTATGAAACGTGATGCCGGCGGCAAAGCCGAGCGCGGCGACGAGGCCGGCCGCGCGGCCCTGCGAGATGCCGCGCGCGAGCACCTGCAGATTGTCCGGGCCGGGCGCCACGGTGATCGCAATCGAAGTGGCGAGAAACAGCAGGAAATTGGGCATCGTGGTGGCCTTCTGGGTTGGGCGGCTGGTGAGCCCTGGCGGCAAGCCATGTCGTTGAACCCGGTTGGCCTTGTGCGGCCAACGGAGCCTGTGCGACTTTAACTGCTGGTACGGCGAGAAACCCGACCGTCACGGCGCACGCGGTAACGGCCTCCGGGTTCAGTGACCGCCGAAACTCGTCACTGTATAGAGCGCAAGACCGCCCTCGCACAGCAGCTTCGAACCGCCCAGGTCCGGCAGATCGACGATCGCCGCACCTTCCACGACGACCGCGCCGAGCCGCTCGAGCAGCAGCTTGCCGGCCATCATCGTGCCGCCGGTCGCGATCAGGTCGTCGATGATCACGACGCGATCGCCCGGCTCGCACGCATCCTCGTGAATCTCGACAGTCGCGGTGCCGTATTCCAGTTCATACGATTGCGAGATCCGCTTGTACGGCAGCTTGCCCGCCTTGCGAATCGGGATGAAGCCGATGCTCAGCTCGTGCGCGACGATCGGCCCGATGATGAAGCCGCGCGCATCGAGCCCGGCGATGTAATCGAGCTTCGCATCGATATAGCGCTGCACGAACAGGTCGATCAGCACGCGCAGCGACTTCGGCTCGCGCAGGAGCGGCGTGATGTCGCGGAACTGCACGCCCGGCTGCGGCCAGTCGGGCACCGTGCGAATGTGACTTCTGAGGTACTCGGCCGCATCGAGCGGCGCGCTCGCGAGCGCGTTGGACATGATGTCTCCGGATGGACCTCGACAGGTCCGGTGAAATGCTTGAATCAGGGCCGCCCGCCAGAACGGGCCAGGTTCACGGGTTCAGGCCGCGGCGGCGCGGCGGTGCTTCGACAGCCGCTCCTCGGCCTGCGCCAGTTGCTCGGGCAGACCGCGCAGCACCACGATGTCGCTCGCGCGCAGTTTCGTCGACGGGTCCGGTTCGACGCCGCGGATGCCGTGCCGGCGGATCGCGGTCACTTCGACACCGAGTTCGTACAGGCCCACCTCGGCGAGCGTACGGCCCACCGCGTCGGAGCTCTCGTCGACCGGCACCGATTGTAGCCGCACCTGCTCGTGACCGTCGTCGTCGTCGATGTCGTCGGCGCCGTGGAAATAGCCGCGCAACAGCGAGTAGCGTTCGTCGCGCATCTCCTCGACGCGCCGCACCACGCGCCGCATCGGCACGCCCATCACGACGAGCGTGTGCGACGCGAGCATCAGGCTGCCCTCGACGATCTCCGGAATCACCTCGGTCGCCCCGGCGGCGAGCAGTTTCTCCAGATCGGCGTCGTCGACGGTACGCACGATGACCGGCAGCGTCGGCTCCATCTCGTGAATGTTGTGCAGCACGCGCAGTGCCGACGGCGTGTTCGCGTAGGTGATCGCGATCGCGGCCGCGCGATGCAGGCCCGCGGCCAGCAGCGACTCGCGCCGCCCCGCGTCGCCGAACACGACCGATTCACCGGCCGCCGCGGCCGCCGCGACACGGTCGGGATCGAGGTCGAGCGCGACATACGAGAGCCCTTCATGCTCGAGCATGCGCGCGAGGTTCTGCCCGGCGCGCCCATAGCCGCAGATGATCACGTGGCCGCTCTGCTTCAGGCTCTGGGTCGCGATGCGTGTCATCTGCAACGACTGCATCATCCATTCGGTCGAAGACAGCCGCAGCACGACGCGGTCCGCGTTCTGGATCATGAACGGCGCGGCGAGCATCGACAGCAGCATCGCGGCGAGAATCGTCTGCAACAGCGTCGCGTCGACCAGATGCCGGTCGAGGATCAGGTTCAGCAGCACGAAGCCGAACTCGCCCGCCTGCGCGAGACCGATACCGGTGCGCATCGCGACGCCCGGCGTCGCGCCGAAAAGCCGCGCAAGGCCGGTAATCATGACCATCTTCAGCAGCACCGGGCCGATGAAAAACGCCAGCACGACGAGCGGATGCTCCCAGATCACGCGCGGATTGAGCAGCATGCCGGTAGTCACGAAGAAGAGCCCGAGCAGCACGTCGCGAAACGGCTTGATGTCCTCTTCCACCTGATGCCGGTACGGCGTCTCGGCGATCAGCATGCCGGCAATGAATGCGCCGAGCGCGAGCGACAGCCCGAATTTGTCGGTGATGAACGCGGCGCCGAGCGTCACCAGCAGCAGATTGAGGATGAACAGCTCCTGCGAGCGGCGCCGCGCGACCACGTTGAACCAGCGCGTCATGAAGCGCTGGCCGACGATCAGCAGCAGCGCGAGGGCCACGATGATCTTGATCGCCGCGATGCCGAGCGCGCTGGCCAGATTCTCCGAGCGGCCACCGAGCGCCGAAATGATGATCAAAAGCGGCACCACCGCGAGATCCTGGAACAGCAGCACGCCGAAGATATTGCGGCCGTGCTCGGTTTCGATCTCGAGCCGCTCCGCCAGCATCTTGCTGACGATCGCGGTCGACGACATCGCCAGCGCGCCGCCCAGCGCGACGCACGCCTGCCACGTGATATGCACCCAGCGCTCCAGCACGAAGCCGAGCGACACCGCCACCCCGACCGTGCCGATCACCTGCAGCAAGCCGAGTCCGAACACGAGCCGGCGCATCGTGCGCAACTTGGCCAGCGAAAACTCCAGCCCGATCGAGAACATCAGGAACACGACGCCGAATTCCGCGAGGTTCTGCGCACCCGCCGAATCGGGAATCAGCCCGAACGCATGCGGGCCGACGACGATGCCGACCGTCAGATAGCCGAGCATCGGCGGCAGATTCAGGAAACGAAAGACCACCACGCCCGCCACCGATGCCAGCAGCAGAAACAGCGTCATCTCGAGCGGGGAAATCATCGGCAAAAACGCATGGGTGAAGCGTCCTCGTTCGTCAGCGGAACCGCGCACGAGAACGCCGTGCGACATGATGGATAGGGCCGGCAAAAAGCTGCTAAAGAGCGGCAAAGCAGCTGCAAATGAGACTATCGACAGGCCGACGAAGACAGCGGCCCGGCACAGCAGGCCCGGCGCGGCGAACAGGCGCCTTTGCTATACTCCGCGCATGATAGCGAAAATCAATGGCGACAGGGCACTCACGCTTGCTCGCGACGTACTCGACATCGAAGCGGACGCCGTGCGCGCGCTTCGCGACCAGCTCGACGGCAGTTTTGTCGGCGCGGTCGATTTCATCCTGGGTTGCCGTGGGCGCGTGGTCGTCTCCGGCATCGGCAAATCAGGCCACATAGCCCGCAAGCTGGCGGCCACGCTGGCAAGCACCGGCACACCCGCGTTCTTCGTGCATCCGGCGGAAGCCAGTCACGGCGACCTCGGCATGGTCACCGCCGACGACGTCTTCCTCGCGCTGTCCAATTCTGGCGAAACCGAAGAGTTGATGGCAATCCTGCCGCTCATCAAGCGGATCGGCGCGAAGCTGATCGCGATGACGGGCCGCCCCGGCTCCAGCCTCGCGCAGCTCGCGGACGTGCATCTGAATTCCGGCGTCGCGAAGGAAGCCTGTCCGATGAATCTCGCGCCCACCGCCAGTACCACCGCCGCGCTCGCGCTCGGCGACGCGCTGGCGGTCGCGGTGCTCGACGCGCGCGGCTTCGGCCGCGACGACTTTGCGCGCTCGCATCCGGGCGGCGCGCTCGGCCGACGCTTGCTCACCTACGTGCGCGACGTCATGCGCACCGGCGACCAGTTGCCGCAGGTCACACCCGAGGCCACCGTCAGCGATGCCCTCTTCCAGCTGACCGCGAAACGCATGGGCATGACCTCGGTTGTCGACCATGAAGGCCGTGTGACGGGCATCTTCACGGATGGCGACCTGCGCCGCGTGCTCGAACGCGACGGCGATTTTCGCCAGTTGCCGATCGGTTCGGTGATGACCGCGAGCCCGCGCACGATCGGGCCGGATCAACTCGCGGTCGAAGCCGTGGAACTGATGGAGCGCTATCGCATCAATCAGATGCTGGTCGTCGACGAATCGGGCAAGCTAATCGGCGCGCTCAACATGCACGACCTGTTTTCGAAGAAGGTGATCTGATGGCAGTTGCTCCCCCTACCGCTACCGAACGCGCAAGCCGCGTGAAGCTGATGATTTTCGACGTCGACGGCGTACTGACCGACGGCGGCCTGCTGTTCACGGCGGAAGGCGACACGATGAAAGGCTTCAACTCGATGGACGGTCACGGCATGAAGCTGCTGCGCCAGGCCGGCATCGAAACGGCCATCATCACCGGGCGCCAGTCCGGCATCGTGGCGGCGCGGGTGAAAGAATTGAACATCACGCACGTCTACCAGGGCGTGCAGGACAAGCCGCAGGCGTTCGCCGACCTGCTGCGGCAAACCGGCCTCACCGCCGAGGAATGCGGCTACATGGGCGACGACTGGGTCGATCTCGCGGTAATGCTGCGCGTCGGCTTCGCGGCTGCGCCGGCCAATTCGCATCCCGAAGTGATCGCGCGTGCGCACTGGGTCAGCGAGGCGCGCGGCGGCCACGGCGCGGCACGCGAAGTGGTCGATACGCTGCTGCGCGCGCAGCACAAATATGAAGCACTGCTTGCGGCGGCGTGCAGCGGCGAGCAACGGGGCCTCGTGGGATGAACCAGTTTCGCCTGACTTCGCTGATCCCGCTCATCGCGATGGCGGCGCTCGCCGGCATCACGTGGTGGCTGCTGCAAGCCACGTTGCCGAGCAAGACCGACAACGAGGTGCGCCCGAAAGAGCACACGCCGGACTACTTCGCGGACAACTTCTCGGTGTCCGAGCTCGACCAGTCTGGCGCGACGCAGTACCGGCTGACCGCGCAGTCGCTGGTCCATTACGAGGACGACGAAATGAGCGACCTCGTCAAACCGGCGATGCGCGCGTTCCAGCCCGGCAAACCGATCGTCACCGCGACCGGCGATACCGGCACGGTCAACGCGGATGCGTCGATCGTCAATCTGTACCAGAACGCCCGCATCCTGCGCGCGCCCGGCGGCGGCGATCCGCAGATGCAGGCTGATTCCGAGCATTTCAGGGTCCTCGTCAACGACGATGTGATCGAGACTGAAAAGCCAGTTAAACTTCAGCGCGGCATGTCGGTGATGACTGCCAGCGGCATGAAATACAACAATGTCACCCGGTTTATGCAATTGTTCGGCAATGTAAGAGGCGCAATCGCCGCGTCCGATTCCGGCCACTAAGCCAACGCATACCGGGTAATCCATTCCAGGCGTGACTGCATGAACGAATCGCTCCCCCGTTTTGATACCGGCCGTTCGCGCGCGCTGTCCGCGTGCCGCGCCGCACTCGCTGCGCTCGTCGTCGCGTTGCCGCTCGTCGGCTTCGCGCCGCTCGCGCACGCGGACCGCGCCGACAAGGACAAGCCGCTGAACATCGAAGCTGACAACATGACTTACGACGACCTGCGGCAGGTCAGCATCTTTACCGGCCACGTGGTGGCGACCAAAGGGACGATCCTGATCAAGGCCGATCGCGTCGAAGTGTCGCAAGATCCGCAGGGCTACCAGTTCGCGACCGGCACCTCGAGCGGCAACAATCTGTCGTATTTCCGCCAGAAGCGCGAAGGGCTCGATGAATACATCGAGGGTACGGCCATCCGTATCGATTACGACGGCAAGCAGGATCTGACCACGCTGACCACCAACGCGACGGTGCGCCGCCTGCAGAGCATGACGACGCTGCTCGACCAGGTGCACGGCAGCGTGATCACCTACGACGGCCAGAACGACTTCTACACCGCCAAGGCGGGCAAGGACGTCGCCGGTCCGGGCAATCCCACCGGCCGCGTGCGCGCGATGCTGTCGCCGCGCAATGCGGGCGCCGCGCCGCTGACCGGCGCGTCGGCCACGCTCACGCCGTCCAACTCGATCCAGGGAGCGCCGAACCAGTGAGCACCATCAGCAGCACCATCGCGCCCCTCCCCCATCGCAAGCCGGCCGGCACCAGTAGTTCGCTGGCCGTGCGCAATCTGAAGAAGCGCTATGGCTCGCGCACGGTCGTCAAGGACGTGTCGCTCGACGTGAAAAGCGGCGAAGTGGTCGGCCTGCTCGGCCCCAACGGTGCCGGCAAGACCACGTCGTTCTACATGATCGTCGGCCTCGTGCCGCTCGACGCCGGCGAAATCGATCTGGATGGCAAGTCGATCAGCCTTCTGCCCATTCACAAGCGCGCTTCGCTCGGCCTGTCGTATCTGCCGCAGGAAGCGTCGGTGTTCCGCAAGTTGACCGTCGAGCAGAATATTCGCGCGGTGCTGGAACTGCAGCATGACGAAAACGGCAAGCGCCTCGGCAAAGACGCGATCACGTCGCGCACCGAAGCGCTGCTCGACGAGCTTCAGATCGCGCATCTGCGTGAAAATCCGGCGCTGTCGCTGTCGGGCGGCGAGCGTCGTCGGGTTGAAATTGCGCGCGCGCTGGCAACCAATCCGAGCTTCATCCTGCTCGACGAACCGTTCGCCGGCGTCGACCCGATCGCGGTGCTGGAAATCCAGAAAATCGTCAAGTTCTTGAAGCAGCGCAATATCGGCGTCCTGATTACCGACCACAACGTACGCGAAACGCTAGGTATCTGCGATCACGCGTACATCATCAGCGACGGCAGCGTGCTGGCCGCCGGCGCGCCTAGCGACATCATCGAAAACGAAAGCGTGCGGCGCGTCTATCTGGGCGAGCACTTCCGCATGTAAGCACACACGGCGTCCCCGGCCACGCGAGCGCGCGCGGCCGGCCGCGGCGCCAATTTTGCGGCACCGCACATTCGTTGTCAGACGGCGCAGGCTGGCGCCGGGCGGCGCGCCATTTCGGCGTACCCAAAAATTGCGTGTGCCGCAAGGTATCGCGGTCGTGGCAAACTCTCTACAATGAATCTCAACTTGCCATGAAAGCCAGCCTCCAACTCCGCCTATCGCAGCATCTTGCGCTGACGCCGCAACTGCAACAGTCCATCCGGTTGCTGCAGTTGTCGACGCTCGAATTGCAGCAGGAAGTCGCCATGGCGATCTCGCAGAATCCACTCCTCGAAAACGAAGACGAGTGGATTGCGAGCCCGTTGCGGGTTGCGGCCGACGGTTCCGTGATCGCCCAGACACCGGGCTCCTCAGCGCCGGCCGACCCGATGGCCGGAAACGGTTCGGCATCGTCCGAGGGCAGCGGCGAGCGAGCCGAAAGCGGCGAACCGCAGGGTGTCGATGAATACAACGGCCTTTCGGGCGACGGCGGCGGCGACACGTCACAGTGGAACCTCGACGACTACGGCCGCTCCGGCAACGCGTCGGACGACGACGACCTGCCTCCGCTGCAAATCCACGAATCGAGCACATCGCTGCGCGACCACCTGATGGCGCAACTACGTGTCACCCAGGCGAGCCAGCGCGACCGCGCGCTCATCACGTTCCTGATCGAATCGCTCGACGACGACGGCTATCTCGCCGCCACGCTCGAAGAAGTGCTGGCCGACCTGCCCGAAGAACTCGAAGTCGATGTCGACGAACTGAACGCCGCGCTTGCGCTGCTGCATAGCTTCGACCCTCCCGGCGTCGGCGCGCGGTCCGCGTCCGAATGTCTGAAGCTGCAGTTGCTGCGGCTCGAGCCATCGCCCACGCGCACGCTTGCGCTAGACATTGTCGGCCACTACCTGGAGTTGCTCGCCGCGCGCGATTTCACGCGGCTGCGCAAGCACCTGAAGGCCAGCGACGACGATCTGCGCGACGCGCATGTGCTGATCCGCTCGCTCGAACCATTTCCGGGCGCCGCCTACGGCAAGGCCGAAGCGGACTACGTTGTGCCCGACATCATGGTGCGCAAAACGGCACAGGGCTGGCAGGCGGAGCTGAATCCCGAGGTGGTGCCGAAGCTGCGGATTAACCATCTGTACGCCAATATTCTGCGCAATAACCGCGGCGATCCGGGCAGCGGTTCGTTGCGCCAGCAACTGCAGGAAGCACGCTGGCTGATCAAAAATATCCAGCAGCGTTTCGAGACGATCCTGCGAGTCGCGCAGGCAATTGTCGAGCGTCAAAAGAGCTTTTTTGTGCACGGCGAAATCGCCATGCGCCCCTTGGTTTTGCGGGAAATAGCTGATACGCTGGGCCTACACGAGTCGACTGTCTCGCGTGTGACAACCGGTAAATACATGCTTACCCCTTTCGGGACGCTGGAATTCAAGTACTTTTTCGGCTCGCACGTTTCGACGGACACCGGCGGCGCGGCCTCCTCCACGGCCATTCGCGCGCTGATCAAACAACTGATAGGAGCGGAAAACCCGAAATCGCCACTTTCAGACAGTCGCATAGCCGAACTGCTGGCGGAACAGGGCTTCGTGGTCGCACGTCGTACCGTTGCGAAATACCGTGAGGCGCTCAAAATCCCGGCAGTCAACCTGCGCAAGTCTCTGTAGCTCGCCGCGTTTTGCAGCGGGCATTTACCGGCCGCTCCGCACCTGGCGGACAGGCCGGCCGCTGCGACCTGCCAGATGTCCGTCACCGGGGGGCGACATAGGCAAGCCGTCAGATCGACCGGACCTTTGTCATTGTGCGGACCAAGCGGCCATTAGCTTGGAGAAGCACTATGAATCTCAAGATCAGTGGACACCACCTCGAAGTAACGCCTGCGTTGCGCGAATACGTGATCACCAAACTGGACAGGGTGCTAAGACATTTCGATCAGGTCATCGACGGCAGTGTGGTCCTCTCGGTCGACAACCATAAGGAAAAGGAGAAGCGTCAAAAGGTGGAAATCAACCTCCACCTGAAGGGCAAGGATATTTTCGTCGAGAGTTGTGACAGTGATTTGTACGCTGCGATCGATCTGATGATCGACAAGCTCGACAGACAGGTGATACGCCACAAGGATCGTCTGCAAGGCCATCAGCACGAAGCGATCAAGTATCAGCCGGCGCCGCAACTGGACGTGCCGCCGCAATAGGACAAACTCGAGGGAATTGCTGATTTCTCTGGGACTCGTCAAGCCGCCCGCAACTGGGCGGTTTTTCGTTTCAGCGCCCGGCGCGCGCTCTGCGCCGGTGCGCCCTCGCCGAGGCCAAGCTCAATCATTCGCGCAGACGTTTGCGCAGCGCGACATATTCCGCGCCGCAAGCGGTGAAAAACCTGATATGCATAGATGGCGCGCCGCACCATCGGCTGTCACCCTGTTCTATAATGTTCCGGTTACCATCGGGGTCGAGCCAGTTCTGATGAAGTACGGCCGGTCGAAATCTCACGCTTTCCCGATCGACTCTCACCGTCCGTCTTCGCCAGCATCGAACGAATGGAACGTCACTCAACCGCCCCGGTGGGGAGAACTCAGGCCACGTTTTCGCCTGTCAACATGAATCGTTTAGCCAAATTTCTTCCCCTCGAGAACGTCGTCATCGGACTATCGGTCACCAGCAAGAAACGCGTGTTCGAGCAAGCGGGCCTGATCTTCGAGAACCAGAACGGCATCGCCCGCAGTACCGTCACAGACAATCTTTTTGCGCGAGAACGACTCGGCTCGACCGGGCTCGGCGAAGGCGTCGCGATTCCGCATGGGCGGATCAAGGGCCTCAAGCAGCCGCTCGCCGCATTCGTCAGACTCGCGGAACCCATCCCCTTCGAAGCGCCGGACGGCCAGCCGGTCTCGCTGCTGATCTTCCTGCTCGTCCCCGAGCAGGCCACTCAACAGCACCTCGAAATTCTTTCCGAGAACGCGCAATTGCTGTCCGATCGCGACGCCCGCGAGCGGCTGCACACTGAAGAAGACCGCGAATCGTTGCATCGCCTGCTTACTCAGTGGCAACCTTGAGGCAATGGCGGCGGTAGTACATACGCGCGCGCACACGCAGGTAAGGCCCGGCAAGCGGCTAACACTGGAGTCACTGACTCATGGATACGTCCAGCATCAACGCCCAGAGCATTTTCGACGACAACGCCGCCATGCTGAAGCTCAGCTGGCTCACGGGGCATGAAGGCTGGGAGCGCGGCTTCTCTTCGGAATCGGTCGCCAATGCCACGTCGAGCGCCGACCTCGTCGGCCACCTGAACCTGATCCACCCGAACCGGATCCAGGTGCTCGGCGATGCGGAAATCGACTACTACAAACGTCAGACCGATGAAGACCGCTCGCGCCACATGGCCGAACTGATCGCGCTCGAGCCACCGTTTCTCGTCGTGGCGGGCGGCGTCGCGGCGCCGCCTGAGCTCGTGCTGCGCTGCACGCGCTCGTCGACGCCGCTGTTCACGACGCCGACCTCGGCGGCGGCGGTGATCGATAGTCTGCGTCTTTACATGTCGCGGATTCTCGCGCCGCGCGCGACGCTGCACGGCGTTTTTCTCGACATCCTCGGCATGGGTGTGCTGCTGACCGGCGACTCGGGTCTCGGCAAGAGCGAGCTCGGCCTCGAACTGATCAGCCGCGGCCATGGTCTCGTCGCCGACGACGCGGTCGACTTCGTGCGCCTCGGCCCCGACTTCGTCGAAGGACGCTGCCCGCCGCTGCTGCAGAACCTGCTGGAAGTGCGCGGCCTCGGTCTGCTCGACATCAAGACGATCTTCGGCGAAACGGCGGTGCGCCGGAAAATGAAACTGAAGCTGATCGTGCAACTGGTGCGCCGCCCCGACGGCGAATTCCAGCGACTGCCACTGGAAAGCCAGACCGTCGACGTGCTCGGCCTGCCGATCAGCAAGGTGACGATCCAGGTGGCCGCGGGCCGCAACCTCGCGGTGCTGGTCGAAGCGGCCGTGCGCAATACGATCCTGCAGTTGCGCGGTATCGACACGCTGCGCGATTTCATGGATCGGCAACGTCTCGCCATGCAGGATCCCGATAGCCAGTTTCCCGGCAAGCTGATCTGAAGCCGATCACAGCGCCATGAAGCGCCCACAGAAGGCAGGACGCGGGCACGGGCATCGAGGCCAGATGCTATGATGAAATCTACGCTTTCGACGACTCCATGCGCATAATCCTGATCACCGGTATCTCCGGCTCCGGCAAATCGGTTGCCCTGAACGCGCTCGAAGACGCGGGTTATTACTGCGTCGACAATCTGCCGCCGCGTTTTCTGCAGCAACTCGCCACCTACCTCGCCGCTGACGGCCAGGACCGTCTCGCGGTCGCGATCGACGCGCGCTCCGGTTCGTCGCTCGACGAAATGCCCGCGATGATCCGCGACCTCAAGCGCTCGCACGACGTGCGCGTGCTGTTCCTGAGCGCGAGCACGCAGTCGCTGATTCAACGCTTTTCCGAAACGCGCCGCCGCCATCCATTGTCTGGCTCGCCCGCGCACGACGCGGACGTTGGCCTGCTCACGTCGCTCGCCGAAGCGATCGAACGCGAGCGCGAACTGGTCGCGGGACTTGCCGAATTCGGCCATCAGATCGACACGAGCAATCTGCGCGCGAACGTGCTGCGCGCATGGGTCAAACGCTTCATCGAGCAAGAGGACGCGGGGCTCGTGCTGATGTTCGAGTCGTTCGGTTTCAAGCGCGGCGTACCGCTCGACGCGGATTTCGTATTCGACGTACGCACGCTGCCGAACCCATACTACGATCATGAATTGAGGCCGCTCACCGGGCTCGATAAACCGGTGATGGATTTTCTCGATGCGCAGCCGGTCGTCCACGAGATGATCAACGACATCGAGAAGTATCTGTCCAAGTGGCTGCCGCATTTCCGCGACGACAATCGCAGTTATCTGACCGTCGCAATCGGTTGCACGGGCGGCCAGCACCGCTCGGTATTCATCGCGGAGACGCTTGCCGCGCGTCTCGCGACATCGGCGAATGTGATCGTGCGGCACCGTGATGCGCCGGTCGACGTCGGCGAATCATCGAAGCTGGTGGCTTAACCGGCCGCATCGCGCGGCCTTAACCCGAAGCGTTGCGCCATGTCCTCTACGCCTACTGTGTACGCCGATTTGCCGCTGTTTCCGCTGCATACGGTGCTATTTCCCGATGGCTTGCTGCCGCTAAAAATCTTCGAAGCGCGCTACCTCGACATGGCGCGTGACTGCCTGCGGGAAAAAACACCGTTCGGCGTGTGCATGCTGAAAAGCGGCGCCGAAGTCGCGCGTGAGGAAGAACCTTCGGTGCCCGAAACGATCGGCTGTCTCGCCGAAATCGACGAGTGCGACGTCGAGGCATTCGGCATGTTGCTGATTCGCGCACGCGGCACGAAGCGCTTTCGTCTGTTGTCGCATCGCGTCGAAGCGAGCGGCCTGCTGGTTGGCATGGCCGAGCCGCTCGCCGACGACCTGCCGCTCGAAGGCAACGAGCTATTGGCCAAATTCGGCGCGTGCGCGGAAGTGCTCGAACGGATCATCGCGACGATCCGCGAACGCGATCCGGACAGCCTGCCGTTCGCGGAGCCTTTCCGGCTCGACGATCCGTCGTGGGTGTCCAACCGTCTCGCCGAGGTGCTGCCAATCGCGTTGCGCGCGCGGCAAAAGCTTATGGAACTGACCGATGCCGGCGCGCGCATCGACGTCGTGCATCACTACATGCAGCAGCATCAGTTGCTGTGAAATCCTGAAGTCGTCCTTCCGCTAGATCAACGAACCATGCAGGCTGGCGAGCAGCTTGCGCACCGGGGCCGGCACGCCGAACGAATCCAGATCTCTGAGCGCAACCCAGGCGGTGTCCGCATCGTTGAGCGCGGCCAGAGCACCGACACCGCGATCGAGTTCGGCAAGCCGCGGTTCGATGTCGAGCTTGAAATGCGTGAACACGTGGGAGAACGACGCAAGCGCCGACACCTCACCGTCGCTGCCGAACGCGCGTGCCCGCTCGGCGAGCTTCGCTTCGTCGGCGGCTTCGGGCAGACTCCACAGACCGCCCCAGATGCCCGACGGCGGACGCCGCTCGAGCATCACCGCGTTGCCGTCGCGCAGCACCAGCATCCACGTGCGGCGCGTCGGCACCGCTTTTTTCGGGCGCGCGGTCGGCAATTCGCGCTGACGTCCGGTGACGTTGGCGACGCAGTCCGGCGCGAACGGACAGCGCGTGCAGTCGGGTTTGCCGCGCACGCACAAGGTCGCGCCGAGATCCATCAAGCCCTGCGTGTAGGCGCTGACCTCCGCCTTCGACGCATTCGACGGCAATAGTGATTCCGCGAGCGTCCACATTGCGTTCTCGACTTTCTTCTCGCCCGGAAAACCTTCGACGCCGAACACGCGCGCGAGCACGCGCTTTACGTTGCCATCGAGAATCGTCGCGCGCGCACCGAACGCGAACGACGCGATCGCCGCGGCCGTCGAGCGGCCAATGCCGGGCAACTCGGCGAGTTCATCAACCGACGCGGGAAACGCGCCGCCATGCTGCTCGACGACGACCTGCGCGCAGCGATGCAGATTGCGCGCGCGCGTGTAGTAGCCGAGGCCGGCCCACAGTGCCATCACGTCATCGGATGTCGCCGCGCCGAGCGCGGCGACATCCGGGAAACGCGCGAGGAATTTCGCGTAGTACGGAATCACCGTCGAGACCTGGGTCTGCTGCAGCATGATTTCGGACAGCCAGATTCGATACGGGTCCCGCGTGTTCTGCCACGGCAGATCGTGGCGGCCATGCTGACGCTGCCAGGCGATGAGGCGCGCGGAAAAATCGGGCATCGGCGTGAATGCGGGCGTGGTGTCGGACGCGCTGGAGCGCGCGGCGGTCGTTGGAGTCAGGCGGGAAGGCATTAAGAATCTAGCGCTGGCAAGTGGGACAGAAGTACGTGGAGCGTTGTCCCTGCACGATCTGTTTGATTGGCGTTGCACACACACGGCATGGCAGGCCCGCGCGATCATAGACGAAGTAGTCGAACTGGAAATAGCCGCTTTCGCCGTTGCTGCCGACGAAATCGCGCAGCGTGCTGCCGCCCTTGTCGATCGCGGCGGCGAGCGTCACGCGCACGGCATCGGCCAGCAGTTCATAACGCACGAGCGACACGCGGCCGGCCGCGGTGGTCGGCCGGATACCCGCGCGAAAGAGACTTTCCGACGCGTAGATGTTGCCCACGCCGACCACGATGTCGCCTGCCAGCAAAGCCTGCTTCACCGACACCTTGCGCCCGCGCGTCAACCGATGCATCAGCGCGCCCGAAAACGCCGGCGAGAAAGGCTCGACGCCAAGGCTCGCGAGCAGCGGATGCCCGAGGATGTCGCCTTCCTCGCGCGGATGCCACAGCACCGCGCCGAAGCGGCGCGGATCGCGATAGCGCAGGATGAAGTCGTCGAAGATCCAGTCGACATGATCATGCTTCGCCGCGGCAGGCGGATGCGGCACATGACGCAAAACGCGCAACGTGCCCGTCATGCCGAGGTGCACGATGAACCACCCTGCGTCGATTTCGAACAGCAGATACTTGCCGCGTCGCTCGACTTTGCGCACCACATGGCCACGCAAGGTTTTCGCAAGGTCGGCCGGAATCGGCCAGCGCAGCGCGGCCGTCCGCACGTCGACGCGCTCAACCTTGCGCCCGGACACATACGGTTCGATCCCTCGTCGGGTAACCTCGACTTCTGGCAACTCTGGCATGGCTGATTGGTCTGCTACTTGCGTGAGTGGTTGTGCGCGTATTGTAGCGAGCGCGTTACAATCGACTGAAACATTGAACGGATTTCCATGAACGTGTCCTTCGTGAAGCTGCTTTCAAAGCGCCGCGCGCGTGTGTCCAACGTGCCGCTCGCCGTGTCCGCTCGCCGGATGCTTGGTGCGGGTGCGCTCGCATTGTGGGCGCTCGCCGCCGTGCCCGCGCATGCGCAGGACCCGTCGCCAGATTCCGACGACACGTCGGTCACGATGCCGGACCCGCTGGGTCCGTCAACCCCTCAAGACGAAAAGTCTTTGCCCGGGGTGCCTCTGTCGAGCCAGATCGTCTTCCAGGTGCTGGCCGCCGAGATCGCGCTGCAGCGCGATCAGCCAGCACCGGCCTATCAGACCTACCTCGCGCTCGCGCGCGACACGCACGACCCGCGCATGGCGCAACGCGCCACCGAAATCGCGCTCGCCGCGCAGAGCCCATCAGACGCGCTCGCCGCCGCGCAATTGTGGCAACAGTACGCGCCCGGTTCGGAACGCGCCGCGCAACTCGATGCGTCGCTGCTCGTGCTGTCCGGCAAGCCCGACGACGCGTCGCCGATCCTGTCGCAGGAACTCGCGAAGGTACCTGAGGAAAATCGCGGCAGCGCAATCCTCGCGCTGCAATTGCTGTTGTCGCGCGGCCCGAACCGCGTCGGTGGCCTGCACGTGTTGCAGGACCTGCTGAAGAACGACATGAACCGACCGGAAGCGCAACTGGCCGTCGCACGCCAGCAGTTGCTGGCCGACGACGCGCCGGGTGCGCGCAAGTCGCTCGAGCAGGCGCTCACGATCAAGCCCGACTATCTGCCCGCGGCGTTGGTGCTGTCGCAGATGGGCCCAGAGGAGCGCAAGGAAGGCATCGCGTCGCTCCAAAAGTACGTGCAGCAGAATCCGAAATCGCATGACGCGCGGCTCGCACTCGCGCAGATGTATCTCGCGAGCGACCGTCTCGACGACGCGCAGAAGCAGTTCGAGATCATGCGCAAGGCAAACGCCAACGACCTGACGCCGTTGATGGCGCTCGCGCTGATCAAGATCCAGCAGAAGAAACTCCCCGAAGCGCAGACCTATCTGATTCAATACGCGCAGCAGGCCGAGAAGACGCCGGGCGCCGATGCGGGCCAGGCCTACATCTATCTCGCGCAGCTAGCGCTCGAACAGAAGAATGAGGCGGCCGCGAGCGACTGGCTGAACAAGATCTCGCCGGCGAGTCAGCAATACCTGGCCGCGCAGATCACGCGCGCGCAACTGCTCGCGAAGCAGGGCAAGACCGAGGAGGCGCGCCAGTTGCTCGCCAACTTGCAGACCTCGGATCCGCGTGACGTGGCGCTGATCGCGCGCACCGATGCAGCGGTCCTATTCGACGCGAAGCGCTACCCGGAGGCCGAAGCGCGTCTGCAGCAAGCCACGGCGAACTTTCCCGACGACCCCGACCTCACCTACGACTACGCGATGGCCGCCGAGAAAACCGGCCATTACGACGTCATGGAAGCGCAGTTGCGCAAGCTGATCGAGACGCAGCCGGACAATCCGCAGGCGTATAACGCGCTCGGCTATTCGCTCGCCGATCGCAATCAGCGCCTGCCGGAAGCGGACAAGCTGGTCGAGAAGGCCTCAGCCCTTGCACCGAACGATGCGTTCATCATGGACAGCGTCGGCTGGGTCAAGTACCGGATGGGTAACACGGCCGATGCGATCAAGCTGCTGCGCAAGGCATACAGCCTCCAGCCGAACGCCGAGATCGGCGCGCACCTCGGCGAGGTGCTGTGGAAGGCCGGCGAACAGGAACAGGCGCGCGCCGCGTTCCGCGAGGCGCGCAAGCTCGAACCCAACAACGAGACTCTCGTCAAAACGTTGCAACGTCTTCAGGTAAACGATCTTTGATGCGTCTTTTCCGTTTGATTTCTTTTTCCATGGCACCGCGCGGCATCGCGCTTGGTTGCGCGGCGGCAGCGGTTGTCGCGTTGGCCGGCTGCGCATCGGTGAAGCCGCAGGGGCCGTCCACGTCGAACGCCGCGACCGAGGTTACCGCGCAAACCAGCCGCTCGTATCAGGGCCGCTTCGCGATCCAGTACAACGATCAGAACGGCCAGCAGCGCAACGCCTACGGCAATTTCTCGTGGCAGGAAACGGGCGACACTGTCACGCTGCAATTGCGCAATCCGCTCGGCCAGACGCTGGCCATCGTGACCTCGTCACCGGCTTCGGCGACGCTCGAGTTGCCGAACCGCCAGCCGCTCACCGCTGATAATGTGTCGACGCTGATGCAAAACGCGCTCGGCTTCACGCTGCCGGTCGAAGGGTTACGCTACTGGCTGCAGCCATCGCCGGCGCCGACCTCGCGCGCGCAGACCGAGAAGGATCCGGAGCAACCGTCGCGCCTGAAGCAGATCACCCAGGATGGCTGGACGATCGACTATGTCGCCTATGCCGATGCGCCGGCCACCGGCGTGAAGCGCGTCAATCTGAGTCGCTCGGAGCCGCCGCTCGACATCAAGCTCGTGCTCGATCAGTGAATCGTCGTTGCTGCTGTTTGTCCCGGCATCCGCTCACGTAACCTTGCCACCCGTATGGCGCCACCGTGGCGCATGTAGTCTTCACTCATGATCGAAACAACCGATTCGCTGCGCGACTGTCTCGCGCCAGCGAAACTCAATCTCTTCCTGCACATCACCGGCCGTCGGCCGGATGGTTATCACACGCTGCAAACGGTCTTCCAGTTGCTCGACTGGGGCGACACGCTGCACTTCACGCGACGCGATGACGGTCTCATCACGCGCCGCACCGAAATCGCCGACGTGCCGCCCGAGCATGACCTGACCGTACGGGCCGCGACTTTGCTGAAGTCGCATACGGGCTGTCGCGAAGGCGTCGATATCGAAATCGACAAGCGCCTGCCGATGGGCGCGGGCCTCGGCGGCGGCAGCTCCGACGCCGCGACGACGCTGCTCGCGCTCAATCGCCTGTGGAAGCTCGATCTGCCGCGTCAGGAGTTGCAGGACCTTGCGTTGAAGCTCGGCGCGGACGTGCCTTTCTTTGTATTTGGAAAAAATGCGTTTGCAGAGGGTGTCGGAGAATCATTAGACGTTGTACAATTGCCGCCGCGTCACTTTCTGGTAGTGACGCCGAGGGTCCAGGTTCCAACTGCAGCGATTTTTTCCGAAAAAGCGTTGACAAGAGATACAAAGCCCCTCATAATTACGGACTTTCCTGCAGAACATAGCTGCAACACTGAATGGCCAGAAAGCTTCGGCCGGAATGACATGCAGGAGGTTGTAGTAGGAAAGTACGCGGAAGTAGCGCAAGTGTTGCGATGGTTTGAGAGCATCGCACCAGCGCGGATGTCCGGATCGGGTGCCAGTGTTTTTGCAGCGTTCCGTAGCAAAGCTGAAGCAGAAGCGGCGCAAGCCAAGCTGCCCGGCGAATGGAGCAGCGCAGTAGCCGCGGGCTTGGATCAGCATCCACTCTTTGCTTTCGCGTCATAAGTTTTGCATCGTCGAACGAAACTCCACGTTCGGCGGAGCTCAAAGTTAGTGTAGGGGAGTCGCCAAGCTGGTTAAGGCACCGGATTTTGATTCCGGCATGCAAAGGTTCGAATCCTTTCTCCCCTGCCAAAAATTCTCGTAGTTCGCTGTAGTTCGCCGCAGTAATTCACATTCTCCCGCCCCCAGCCTGAAGTAGGTGCATGATGAGCAGCCATGACGGCCTGATGGTTTTTACTGGCAACGCAAATCCCGCGCTTGCACAGGAAGTCGTCAAAAACCTCGGTATTCCCCTCGGCAAAGCAATGGTTAGCCGTTTCTCGGACGGTGAAATCCAGGTCGAGATTCAGGAAAATGTGCGCGGCAAGGATGTCTTCGTCCTGCAATCCACGTGCGCGCCGACTAACGACAATCTGATGGAACTGATGATCATGGTCGATGCGCTCAAGCGCGCATCCGCTGGCCGGATCACCGCAGCCATCCCTTACTTCGGTTATGCCCGTCAGGATCGTCGCCCGCGTTCGGCGCGTGTCGCCATCTCGGCGAAGGTCGTGGCGAACATGCTGGAAATCGCCGGCGTCGAGCGGATCATCACGATGGATCTGCACGCCGACCAGATTCAAGGCTTCTTCGACATCCCGGTCGACAACATCTACGCAACACCCGTGCTGCTCGGCGATCTGCGCAAGCAGAACTACGACAACCTGATGGTTGTTTCGCCGGACGTCGGCGGTGTGGTCCGCGCCCGTGCATTGGCGAAGCAACTCAATTGCGACCTCGCGATCATCGACAAGCGTCGTCCGAAGGCGAACGTCGCCGAAGTGATGAACATCATCGGTGAAGTCGAAGGCCGCACCTGCGTGATCATGGACGACATGGTCGACACCGCAGGCACGCTGTGCAAGGCCGCGCAAGTTCTGAAGGAACGCGGCGCGAAGCAGGTATTCGCGTACGCCACCCACCCGGTTCTGTCGGGCGGCGCGGGCGAGCGTATCGCCGCCTCCGCACTCGACGAACTCGTAGTCACGGACACGATTCCGCTCGGCGAAGAAGCCCGTTCGTGTGCGAAGATCCGTTCGCTGACGAGCGCCGGCTTGCTGGCCGAAACGTTCTCGCGTATCCGCCGCGGCGATTCGGTGATGTCGCTGTTCGCTGAAAGTTGAGCATTTGCGAAGACGCCGCGTACCGCTTGATGCGACACGCGGCGTTTTTGCACAATCGGCATGAACGAACGAAGGTTCTTGCCGCGATCCCGGGCCTCAGCCATTACGGCTTCGAGGCCCTATTTTTACTGCCTGGTCGCGGGCAGTGCATTGGAGATTCAACATGAAAGTAGTCGCTTTCGAGCGTTCCCAGCAAGGTACGGGTGCGAGCCGCCGCCTGCGTAACTCGGGCAAGACCCCGGGTATCGTTTATGGCGCTGGTGCTGACACGCAATTGATCGAACTCGATCACAACGCCCTGTGGCACGCGCTGAAGAAAGAAGTTTTCCACTCGTCGATCCTCGATCTGGAAGTGGCAGGCAAGTCGCAACAGGTTCTGCTGCGCGACGTGCAATACCACCCGTTCCGTCAGCTCGTGCTGCACGTGGACTTCCAGCGCGTCGACGCGTCGAAGAAGCTGCACACCAAGGTGCCGCTGCACTTCCTGAACCAGGAAACCAACCCGGCAGTGAAGCTGTCGAGCGCGGTGATCTCGCACGTCATCAACGAAATCGAAATCGAGTGCCTGCCGTCGGCACTGCCGGAATTCATCGAAGTTGACCTCGCGAAGATCGAAGCTGGTCAATCGGTTCACGCGAAGGACATCCCTCTGCCGGCAGGTGTGGCGCTCGTCGCCCACGTCGACGCGGAGAACCCGGTGGTCGCTGCTGCAACGATCCCGGCTGGCGCAATCGCTGAAGACGCTGCTGCTGCTGAAGGCGGCGAAACGCCGGCTGCTTAAGAGCCTTCCGGTTCGAAGCAAGCAATCCTCTCGATCCGTTTCCGATGAAACGGTCGATGTGACCCGCCGAGGTTCGCCCTGGCGGGTTTTTTTTCGGCTTTTTTTAGTCCGGTTCATTTCACTTCCGGACCTGGTGGACTCACGCAATCATGATCAAGCTGATCGTCGGGCTCGGCAATCCGGGCGCCGAATACACCGCGACGCGTCACAACGCCGGCTGCTGGCTGGTCGATCAACTCGCACGCGAGGCTGGCACGACGCTGCGCGACGAGCGGCGCTTTCACGGCTTTTACGCGAAGGCGCGGTTGCATGGCGAGGAAGTGCATCTGCTCGAGCCGCAGACCTACATGAACCGTTCTGGTCAGTCGGTCGTCGCGCTTGCGCAATTCTTCAAGATTCTTCCCGACGAGATCCTCGTCGCGCACGACGAGCTCGACATGCCGCCCGGCAGCGTCAAGCTGAAGCTCGGCGGCGGCAGCGGCGGGCATAATGGCCTGAAGGACATCAGCGGGCATTTGTCGTCGCAGCAATACTGGCGGCTGCGGATCGGCATCGGTCATCCGCGTGATCTGATTCCCGAAAGCGCGCGCGCTGGCGCGAAACCGGACGTCGCGAACTATGTGCTGAAGCCGCCGCGGCGAGAAGAGCAAGAGGTCATCGACGCGTCGATCGAGCGCGCGCTCGCGGTGATGCCGCAGATCATCAAGGGCGAGCTCGAACGCGCAATGATGCAACTGCATCGCAATAACAGCTGACGCGCGCCACATCCTTCGAAACCCGCAATCGACCCCGCGAGGAGAATCGCTTGAGCCGCTACTGGAGCGACATCGTTCACCGTCTGACGCCGTACGTGCCGGGCGAGCAGCCCGCGCTCGCGCATCCGGTGAAGCTGAACACCAATGAGAATCCGTATCCGCCGTCGCCGCGCGTGCTCGACGCGATCCGCCGCGAGCTCGGCGACACGGCCGACGCACTGCGCCGCTATCCCGATCCGAGCGCACGCAAGCTGCGCGAAACGGTCGCCGCGTATCACGGCATCCGCGCCGACCAGGTATTCGCGGGCAACGGCTCGGACGAAGTGCTCGCGCTGACATTCCAGGCCTTGCTGAAGCACGACAAGCCGCTGCTGTTTCCCGATATCACGTACAGCTTCTATCCGACCTACGCGAAGCTGTTCGAGGTCGACTACCGCACCGTCCGGCTCGACGGGGGTTTCGCGATCAACGTCGACGACTACGCGGTGCCCAATGGCGCCATCCTGTTTCCGAATCCGAACGCGCCGACCGGCCGGCCGCTGGCGCTGGCGGAAATCGAACGCCTCGTCGCCAGCCATCCTGATTCGGTCGTGGTGATCGACGAAGCCTATGTCGACTTCGGCGCCGAGTCGGCGATTGCGTTGATCGACCGCTATCCGAATCTGCTCGTCGTGCAGACCGTGTCGAAGTCACGTTCGCTCGCCGGCATGCGCGTCGGCTTCGCGTTCGGCGATGCGGCGCTGATCGATGCGCTCAATCGCGTGAAGGACAGCTTCAATTCGTACCCGCTCGACCGTCTAGCGCAAGCCGCTGCCACCGCCGCGTACGAAGACGACGCGTGGTTTCGCGAATGCTGCGCGAAGGTGATCGCGAGCCGTGAACGGCTCGCGGCGGAATTGACGGCGCTCGGCTTCGAGGTGGTGCCGTCGGCCGCGAATCTGCTGTTCGCGCGGCATCCAGGGTACGACGCGGCGACGCTCGCGTCGCGGCTGCGGGAAAAGGAAATTTTCGTGCGGCACTTCAATGCACCGCGGATTGACCAGCATCTGCGGATCTCGGTCGGCACCGACGCCGAGTGCGACATCCTGCTCGACGCGTTGCGGGGTATTTTCAGCGCTTACGTCGGATAACGGAAACGCCGCCGCAAAAAAAACGGCGAAGGCCCGCTGGCCTTCGCCTTTTTCTTTTGCGCGTCACCCGCGCACGTCAGGTGCCTTTGGCGGCCTGCAACGCGTGATATTTCGCGATCAAACCCTCAGGCGTTTCGAGGTAGTTCGGGTCACGCGGAATGCACTCGACCGGGCACACCTGGATGCACTGCGGCTCGTCGAAATGACCGACGCACTCGGTGCACTTCTTCGGATCGATCACATAGATTTCCGGGCCCATCGAAATCGCGTCGTTCGGGCACTCAGGCTCGCAGACGTCGCAGTTGATGCACTCGTCGGTAATCATCAGGGCCATGCTGCCACCAACTTTGCTAGATAAAACAACACATTATAGCTTTTTCGCCCCCGCGCGGTCGTGCAATCCCGCGCCGGCACCGTGGACGACTGCGCTTCCTGGTTAGGTAGATTTCGTTGCGAACTGGTTGGCGTATGCGCTGTTCAACGCCAACTGAATGCTCAACATGCCATTCGACATGCGGGAATTGCCGGGCTGTTTCGGTGACAAGGCCTTTGTGCCGGGCTCGACAAGAATGTAGAGTCGATCCGCTCGAAGAAAAGATCCTGGAGTTCGTTGCTCGCATGAGGCAAAAAAACGAACGCCTGTCGGTTCGGGACATGATCGCCCAAAGTGCGCTCGGGTCTCCGGCCACCTTGCATGCCCGGATCACGTCAATGCGCGAAAAAGGCTGGCTCCTGCTCCACAACACCGAAGATGCTCGCCGCAAACAGGTCGAGCTAACGCCCGCCGCCCTCCGACACTTCGACAAACTTGCCGAGGCATTCGCCAAGGCCGCGAAGGGTAGCTGACATTGCACTGCGTCGCATAAATGATCCGTCAAAACCGGCCATTCGCGCGACTCAGGCTCACGTCCCCTGGGCACCGCCCTGCGGATCCAGCGAAGCGACCTTCTCCTTCAGCCATTTTTCGACTGACGGGAACACGAACTTGCTGACGTCGCCGCCCAACTGCGCGATCTCCCGCACGATCGTACCTGAGATGAACTGGTACTGATCGGACGGCGTCATGAACATCGTCTCGACGTCGGGAAGCAGATAGCGGTTCATGCCCGCCATCTGGAACTCGTACTCGAAGTCCGACACCGCGCGCAGACCCCTGACGATCACCCGCGCGTTGTTGCTCCGCACGAAGTCCTTCAGCAGTCCCTTGAAGCTCATCACCTGGACGTTCGGATAGTGGCCGAGCACCTCGTGCGCAATCGCGAGGCGCTCCTGGAGAGTGAAAAACGGCTTCTTGGCACGGCTGTCGGCCACACCGACCACCAGCGTGTCGAAAATGCTCGACGCGCGCCGAACGAGGTCTTCGTGACCGCGCGTCAGCGGATCGAACGTGCCCGGGTACACGGCGACTACCATGAGACTTCTCCTCTTTTCAGACAAAAGGGCACGTCCAAGCGACGCATTTCGCACCGGCGCGGATGACGATAAACCGCCCGGCCCTTTTTTGGAACGCGCATTATTCCTTATTTTCGCGCTGCAGCAAATGAAAGTGCACTGCGCCCGCCTTGCCGTGCCGCACGACCTCCCAGTCCGCAAGCGACTGATGAGCGGTCGGTTCGAGCGCTTCGCCGGCCTCGACATAAAGATAGCCGTCGGGGCGCACGAGCGGCACGGCCACCGCGAGCGCCTTGCCGAGCAAGTCGGCATCGAACGGTGGATCGAGGAACACTACGTCGAACGAGCCCGGGGCGAGGCTCGCCGCAAGACGCAAGCCGTCCGCCTCGGCGATTTCGATCATGCGTGCATCGAGCCGCTGCTGGTTCGCGCGCAACTGGCCGGCGGCGCGCGCATGACGTTCCACCATCAGCACGCGCGCCGCGCCGCGCGACGCAGCTTCGAAGCCGAGCGCGCCGCTACCTGCGAACAGATCGAGACAGTGCTGGCCGTCCAGACGCTGGCCGAGCCAGTTGAACAGCGTTTCGCGGACGCGGTCGGGCGTCGGGCGCAGGCCGTCCAGATCGAGCACGGGCAGCGGCGAGCGTTTCCAGTCGCCGCCGATGATGCGAATGGCATGCGGCTTGCCGCCTTTGGACGAAGCGCCAGCGGCGCGTGAAGGTGCTAAACGAGGCATGCAGTATCGTGCAGTTTCAGCTAGGTGTTGAATACGCCCGCAACGCCGGTGCGCGCGGGCCCGAGCGCCCACGTTACCACAGGGGCGGCGCGCGTCCAGCTTGCCCGGGCGGCCAATACGACGCACCGCGGCACGCCTGATAAAATGTGCGGCTGCCAGCGCCCCGCCTTTTCGCATCCCGGCGCTGCCCACCGCTTCGCCGGTCCCGTGCCGGCTGCGCGCATCGGCGCGCTCTCCCATACGTCAGATCATGTTCAGCTTTTTCAAACGATTCAAGGGTTCGAAAGAGTCCGATACCGCCACAGACGAATCGCTGGCGGCGCAAGACGGCGCGACGCCCGAGGCCGAGGCCGTCGAGCCGGTTCCGCCCGCCAAATCCGTCGAGCCCACGCCGGCCGCCGTTCCGCCTGTGGTCACGACCATCATCGAGCCGCAGCCCGAGCCGCAAGACGCCGCGCTCGACAGCGTGGAAATCGTCCCGCCGCCCTTGCAGGACGCCGGCGAAAAACGCTCGTGGCTCACGCGCCTGAAGAGCGGCCTCGCGAAAACCAGTTCGAACCTGACCGGCATCTTCGTCGGCACGAAGATCGACGAGGACCTGTACGAGGAACTCGAAACCGCGCTGCTGATGTCGGACGCCGGCGTCGAGGCGACCGAATTCCTGCTCGAATCGCTGCGCGAGAAAGTGCGCACCGAGCGCCTGACGGACCCGCAGCAGGTCAAAACCGCATTGCGCACGCTGCTCGTCGAGTTGCTGAAGCCGCTCGAAAAATCGCTGATGCTCGGCCGCGCGCAGCCGCTCGTAATGATGATCGCCGGCGTCAACGGCGCGGGCAAAACCACCAGCATCGGCAAGCTCGCGAAGCATCTGCAGAGCTTTCACCAGTCGGTGCTGCTCGCTGCCGGCGACACGTTCCGCGCCGCCGCGCGCGAACAGCTTGCCGTCTGGGGCCAGCGCAACAACGTGACCGTGGTCGCGCAGGAAAGCGGCGATCCGGCTGCGGTGATCTTCGACGCGGTCGGCGCCGCGCGCGCGCGAAAGATCGACGTGATGATGGCCGACACGGCTGGCCGCCTGCCCACGCAGTTGCATTTGATGGAAGAACTGCGCAAGGTGAAGCGCGTGATCGGCAAGGCGCAAGACGGCGCGCCGCACGAAGTGCTGCTCGTGATCGACGCTAACACCGGCCAGAACGCGCTCACGCAGGTCAAGGCGTTCGACGACGCGCTCGGCCTCACCGGCCTGATCGTCACCAAGCTCGACGGCACCGCGAAGGGCGGCATCCTCGCGGCGATCGCGCGGCAGCGGCCGATTCCGGTGTACTTCATCGGCGTCGGCGAAAGGGTCGAGGATCTGCAGCCGTTCAGCGCGGAGGAGTTTTCGGACGCGCTGCTGGGCGGCTGATCCCGCAATCGCTTGACCGCCGCGGCGCTCGCCGCTCGCGGCGCGCAAAAAGGAAAAGGGCACTCCGCGGGGTGCCCTTCTTCGTTTCGAGCCGCCGTCAACGCTTCAAGCGATCCCGCGATCACTCCGCGTCCGGCTGTGCGCCCGGCGCAGCGCGGGCGAACGCATCGAGTTGCATCGCGTGGTCGTAGATGCGCTGGATCGTCGGAAACTTTGCGGTGTCGACCTTGAAGCGCTGTGCGTTGAAAACCTGCGGAATCAGGCACGCGTCGGCAAGTGTCGGTGTGTCGCCGAAACACAGTTTGCCGGTGCGCGCGTCGCCGGCGAGACGCGCTTCCAGCGTCGCGAAGCCCGCGTCGATCCAGTGCCGGTACCACGCGTCCTTCGCGTCGTCGTCGACTCGCAGCGTGTGCTTTAGATAGCGCAGCACGCGCAGATTGTTCAGCGGATGAATCTCGCACGCGACCTGCAGCGCAACCGAGCGCACGTAGGCGCGATCGAGCGGCGCCTTCGGCAGCAGCGGCGGCTCCGGATGCGTCTCCTCGAGATACTCGATGATCGCGAGCGACTGCGGCAGCAAATGATTGCCGTCGGCGAGCGTCGGCACGATGCAGTCCGCGTTGATCTTGCGATACTCGGGCTTTAGTTGCTCGCCGCCTTCGCGCACCAGGTGCACAGGCACGTACTCGTACGTCAGGTTCTTCACGTTCAGCGCGATGCGCACGCGATACGACGCCGAGCTACGAAAATAGCTGTAGAGCTTCATGTTCTCTGCCTCCTCCACCTGCCCGCAAGCCGTCTCAAACGACGCGTACGCTGAATTCGCCGAGTCCGTCCACGCCGCCCCTCATCAGGTCACCCTTCATGACCGCGCCGACGCCTTCCGGCGTGCCGGTGAAAATCAGGTCGCCGGGCTGCAGTTCGAACAGCGTCGACAGATACGCGATCGTCTCCGCCACCGACCAGATCAGCTGCGACACGTCCGCGCGCTGCTTGTCCTCGCCGTTCACCGACAGCCAGATCGCGCCCTTGCCGATGTGACCAACTGCCGAAGCCGGGTGGATCGGGCCGAGCGGCGCCGAGTGATCGAAGCCCTTGGCGGTGTCCCACGGACGACCCATCTTCTTCGCTTCGCCTTGCAGGTCGCGGCGCGTCATGTCGAGACCGAGCGCGTAGCCGTAGACGTGGTCGAGCGCGCGCTCGACGGGGATGTCTTTGCCGCCCTCGCCGATCGCCGCGACCATTTCCATTTCGAAATGGACGTTCTTCGTCTGCGACGGATATGGGAATTCGCCGGTGGTGCCCGGCGCGACGTAGACGACCGCATCGGCCGGCTTCGAGAAGAAGAACGGCGGTTCGCGGTCCGGGTCGTGGCCCATTTCGCGCGCATGCGCTTCGTAGTTGCGCCCCACGCAGTAGATGCGGCGCACCGCGAACTGCTCGCTCGACCCCACGACCGGCACCGCGACCTGCGGTGCGGGTGCAAACACGTAACTCATCCCGTTCTCCGTTTTTCGATGGGCGCCGCCGAGGCGGCGAGAAACATCGAGTGTAACGCGCGGCACGGCGCGGGTGCATGTCAGGCGGGCCGTCGCGCGTCACCGCGTGCCCGCTTCGCCGCTGTTCGCCCGTTCGCCATAGATGCGATACTCACACCGAATAGCTTCCCGAATGCCGTAGCCGACGCCCAAGCGCGGCACGCCACCGCCTCTTGCGCACGATGACCGACTCGACCAATACGACTTCTCCCTTCCCCTGCGCCCGCTTCATCAAGGAAATCGGCCGCGGTCCGAACGGCGCCCGCGCGCTGACCGCCGACGACACCCGCGCGCTCTACACCGCGATGCTCGACGGCCGCGTCGACGATCTCGAGCTCGGCGCGGTGCTGCTCGCGTATCGCGTGAAAGGCGAAACCGCCGACGAACTCGCCGCGATGCTGGCCGCCGCGCATACGTCGTTCGAGCCGGTGCGGCTGCCCCACGGCGCGTTTCGGCCCGTTTCGATTCCGTCGTACAACGGCGCACGCAAGCAGCCGAACCTCGTGCCGCTGCTCGCACTGCTGCTCGCGCGCGAAGGCGTGCCGGTGCTCGTGCACGGCGTCACCGAAGATCCGGGTCGCGTGACGAGCGCGGAAATTTTCACGCAGCTGCGCATCGCCCAGGCGCAGTCGCACGCGCAGATCGAAGCGGGTCTCGCCGAGCGTCGCGTCGCGTTCGCGTCGATCGACGTACTCGCGCCCAAGCTCGCGCGCCTGCTCGCGCTGCGCCGGCGCATGGGCGTGCGCAACTCGACGCATACGCTCGTGAAGCTGCTGCAGCCATTCGCGCCCGCGGGGCTGCGGCTCGTGAATTACACGCATCCGCCGTATCGCGACAGTCTCACGCAACTGTTCATCACGCATCCCGATGCGGCCGTCGGCGGTGCGCTGCTCGCGCGCGGCACCGAAGGCGAGGCGGTCGCCGATACGCGCCGCCAGGTGCAAGTCGACTGGCTGCATGACGGCATCTGCGAGACGCGGCTGCCGCACGAGCGCTCTTCGCCCGATGCGCCCGAAGTCGAGCTGCCCGAAGCGCGCGACGCGGCGACCACGGCCGCCTGGATCGACGCCGTGCTGCGCGGCGAAGCACCGGTGCCGGGCGCGATCGAACGGCAGGTCGAGCTGATCGTCGATATCGCGAAGACGGCGGCCTGACGGTCGCGGCTTGACAGGCCAGCGCACGCCGTCATACATTTGGCCCCATGCGTTCCCTCCCGAACACCCTCCGAATTATCTCCGGCCGCCTAGCGCGGCCCCTATCGCTACGCCTGGCGTAAGTCACGCGTAGTGCCGCGCGCTGGCAGTTCCGGTTGCCGTCGGCGGTCCTCCCGGTAGTTCCCGCAGTCTCGCTTCACCCCCGTCGTAGTTCTCCACAATCTGTCGTCGTTTGCATTCGTCCGTTTACCGCGCGGGCGAAGCGAGAGGATCAAATGCACGTTGCCTCGGGCATCCGCATCGTGCATGCGTGACAGTCGGCCAACCGCTCGACGTCCCACCCTCCGCCGACGACACCACGAATGAGGCACCTCACCATGTTGCGCAATCCCGCTGAAAAGTACCGCCCCTTTCCCGCCGTGCGGCTGACCGGCCGCAAATGGCCGAGTCGGACGATCGACGCCGCGCCCGTCTGGATGAGCACCGACCTGCGCGACGGCAACCAGGCGCTGATCGAACCGATGGACACCGCGCAAAAGCTCGAGTACTTCGAGATGCTGGTCGCGATCGGTTTCAGGGAAATCGAAGTGGGCTTTCCGTCGGCCTCGCAGACCGATTTCGACTTCGTGCGCAAGCTGATCGACGAGCGGCGCATTCCCGACGACGTCACGGTCGAAGTCTTCGTACCGTCGCGCGCGGAGTTGATCGCACGCACGTTCGAAGCGCTCGAAGGCGCGCCGCGCGCGATCGTGCATCTGTATAACGCGATCTGCCCGTCGTTCCGCCGCATCGTGTTCCAGCAATCGAAGGACGAGATCAAGGCGCTCGCAGTCGAAGGCACGCGTGTCATCAAGGAACATGCGCAGGCGCGGCCGGGAACGCACTGGACCTTCCAGTACTCACCCGAGACCTTCAACACGACCGAGCTGCCGTTCGCGCGCGAGGTATGCGACGCGGTCGCGCAAACGTGGCGGCCGACGCGCAATCACAAGATGATCGTCAACCTGCCGGCGAGCGTCGAAGCGGCCACGCCGAACGTATTCGCCGACCAGATCGAATGGATGCACCGCAACCTCGGCTACCGCGACAGCATCGTGCTGTCGGTGCATCCGCACAACGATCGCGGCACCGCCACGGCCGCGGCGCAGCTCGCGCTGCTGGCGGGCGCGGATCGCATCGAAGGCTGTCTGTTCGGCAATGGCGAGCGCACCGGCAACGTCGATCTCGTCACGCTCGCGATGGACCTCGACGCGATGGGTATCGACAGCGGTCTGGATTTCTCGGATCTCGCGGCGATCCGGCGCGTGGCGGAGCGCTGCACGCGGCTTCCAGTGGCCGCGCGGCATCCGTATGCGGGAGAAGTGGCGATGCGCGGCTCACGCGCGGCGCGCGACGCGGATGCCGAGCGCGATGAATACGGCGCAAACAGCCGCGATAAAGCTGAGGATTGCGCAACCGCGTAAATCGGACTTGAGCTTGCGGCGGCGGAGTGCGCACCCCGCATTCGGCTGCCGGGACGGGCGCGCTCACGAGGCGCGCCCGCGCGATGAAAATCTCACTCCAGCGCGCAACGCGTCGCCTGCCATGCGATCAGCCGCCACTGGCCGTCTTCGTGTGTGTGAATCGCGGTGTAGGCAATCGGGAACAGCAGCGCGCCGTTGTTCGCTTCCATCTCGATCAGCGCGCGGCCCGTGACCACGTAGGTCTCGCGCCCGGCCGGCAGGACGTCTTGCGACTGCACCTCGATTTGCCGATAACGACGGCGCCCCGCGGTGATCCCGTCGATGAACTGTCGCTTCGTCTCGCGCTTGCCGTTCGTATGAACGTAGCTCACGTTGTCAGCGAGCAGCGTGTCGAGCGACTGCCCATCGCCGTCGACCATCGCGCGAAATCGCTCTCGCTCGAGCCCGCGAATCGCTTCGATCATCTTTGCCGCCATTGCAGAGCCCCTCGAACACCGCGAGCCGCAAGGGGCCACGGTCAGAAGTGATATTGCAAATATAGCTGGCTGAAATTTATACCAGGATTCGGCTCTTTGATACCGCCATTGGAAACATGCTGGAAGCGGTAGCCGGCGACATACTGCCGATGAGCGCCGAACTGCAGCCCGACGCCCGCCATCTCGGAGAACTGGAACGCGGTGCCCAACGTGAAGTCGGAAGAAATGCGCGGGCTGGTCAGCAACCCGACACCGGCACCCACCTCGATGAATGGCCGCACCAAGCCCGACGACTTGGCGAAGCGGATCACCGGCGTCACACCGATCTCGCCGATGTTGTCGTGAACGTTTCCTTCATTGGTGTGCCACCACGCGACGTGCGCCTCGCCGATCAGCGCGAAATTCCAGTCGCCGATCTGCCACCAGGTGAGGTTCGGGTCCCAGACCACGCCGAGATCGAGCCTCTTGACGTGACGATCACCGACGCCGGCGGCCACCAGCACGCCGAACTGGTCGGCCCGGGACGCGCCCGCCGCACCCAGCAGCAGAACGGCCAACGCACTTTTTAGAGTAAGTCCACGGACCACAAGATTCTTGTCGTTCATTCAGCCCCCATTCTGGTGACTATTAAGCGAGCGCCCCCTTTGTTCCAAGCACGATTTAGGGGCAAGTATCTTCCAGATAATGCGCCCAAACAGCAATTATTCACTTTAGAACAGAATGATGTCAGTCGATCATGAGGCTGCAGCCGCCTCGAACGGTAATTTGTACAGGTTCAACGCACAATGCAAATAGAGCGTATGATAACTATCAGAAATCAACGCTCAATAGGATTTTCCGGAACTTGGATACCCCTGCGACATCTAAGTATTAGCACTCGGCAGATCTGAGTGCTAACATCCATCGCTGGAGTCGTTTACTGAGTACGCAATTGTCTGATTCCAAAGGAGCTTCACACGTGAGCCATGCAATGACCCTTCCGAGTACTTTGAGCCCGTCGTCGGCTAAGGCCGCTCCGGCAGGTGCACTGGCGCTCTCGCATTCCTCGCTGCTGTCCGGTCAACTGGGCAACATCGACGCCTATATTCAGGCGGTCAACCGGATTCCGATGCTGACGCCGGCGGAAGAACGCCAGTTCGCCATTGAATTGCGCGAACATGACAATCTGGAGGCGGCGCGCCGCCTCGTGCTGTCGCACCTGCGACTCGTCGTGTCGATCGCGCGTAACTATCTCGGTTACGGGTTGCCGCACGCCGACCTGATCCAGGAAGGCAACATCGGCTTGATGAAAGCGGTCAAGCGCTTCGATCCCGAGCAAAACGTGCGCCTCGTGTCGTACGCGATGCACTGGATCAAGGCCGAGATCCACGAATACATCCTGCGCAACTGGCGCATGGTGAAGGTCGCCACCACGAAGGCGCAGCGCAAGTTGTTCTTCAACCTGCGCAGCCACAAGCAGGGCCTCGGCGCGTTCACGCCGGACGAGATCGATGGTCTCGCGAAGGAACTGAACGTGAAGCGCGAAGAGGTCGCGGAGATGGAAACGCGTCTGTCGGGCGGCGATATCGCGCTGGAAGGTCAGGTCGAAGACGGTGAAGAGTCGTACGCGCCGATCGCCTATCTGGCCGACTCGCATAGCGAGCCGACCGCCGTGCTGGCTTCGCGTCAGCGCGACCGGCTGCAAAGCGACGGCATCGCAAGCGCGCTCGACGCGCTCGATCCGCGCAGCCGCCGCATCATCGAAGCGCGCTGGCTGAAGGTGGCCGACGACGGCTCGGGCGGCTCCACGTTGCACGAGCTGGCCGACGAGTTCGGCGTGTCGGCCGAACGTATCCGCCAGATCGAAGCCAGCGCGATGAAGAAGATGCGCGGCGCACTGACCGAGTACGCGTAAGCGTCGAAGCCATGCGCGCGTCAATTGTGTCCCGCCCACGACGTGGGTAACAGCGACACACGGTAACCGGTCGCGTACTATTTAGCGACCATCGCGCTCAAGCCCCGCCCTCGCAAGACGGCGGGGCTTTTTCATTCCTTTCGTCCATTCGTGCGTCTCCCGGCCGCAGCGCATTCGCGTAGGCCTGTCCCCAAGCCGGCCTGTCGAGCCCGGTAAGCCTTTCTTGACGTATCGCGAGTCCGGTAGCAATACTGGACAGACGCGGCAAGTTTCGCGACGTGATGCCGCATGGCTAACCCTCAGAGCACGAGGTTTCCCCTCCTACAATCGGCATGCATTCGCCAGACTGCCTGACGGCAAGGGCGGTCTGGATCCGGCCGGACTCTCCGGCGTGAAGTCGTCTTTCGACCGATCATGACCCTAGCCCTCAATCGCAGCAGCACTGTCCGGTCGCGCTTGCGCGGCGGGTTCAGCAGGTGGGTGCGCGGTCCAACGCTGGCGCGCGATATCGCCATCATTCTCGCCATCAAGTTCGCCCTACTGATGGCGCTCAAGTTCACATTCTTCAATCATCCGCAGGCGGAGCACATGATGCTGCCGCCTCAGCAGGTCGCGCAGGCGCTACTGTCGGTGCCCGCCCCGCATCCGTCCGGAGGTGATCAACATGCCCGTTAGCGAAGTCGTAGAACTGTCGCGGTTCCAGTTCGCCATCACGGCGCTTTATCACTTTCTGTTCGTGCCGCTCACGCTCGGCCTCGCCTGGTTGCTCGTCATCATGGAGTCGGTCTACGTGATGACCGGCAAGCAGATCTACAAGGACATGACGCAGTTCTGGGGCAAGCTGTTCGGCATCAACTTCGCAATGGGCGTCGCGACCGGCCTCACGCTCGAGTTTCAGTTCGGCACCAACTGGGCCTATTACTCCCATTACGTCGGCGACATATTCGGCGTGCCGCTCGCCGTCGAAGGACTGATGGCGTTCTTCCTCGAATCGACGTTCGTCGGTCTGTTCTTCTTCGGCTGGAACAGATTGTCAAAGGTCCAGCATCTGATCGTCACGTTCTGTGTCGCGCTCGGATCGAACCTGTCGGCGCTGTGGATTCTGATCGCCAACGGTTGGATGAACAATCCGGTCGGCGCGACGTTCAACTACCAGACGATGCGCATGGAGCTCGACAACATCGGCTCGGTGATCTTCAACCCGGTCGCACAGGTGAAGTTCGTGCACACGGTGTCGGCCGGTTACGTGACCGCGGCGATGTTCGTGCTCGGGGTGTCGTCGTGGTACCTGTTAAAGCGCCGCGACACCGAATTCGCGCTGCGCTCGTTCGCGATCGCCGCCGGTTTCGGCCTCGCGTCGGCGCTGTGCGTAATCGTGCTTGGCGACGAATCCGGCTATCGGACCGGTGAAGTCCAGCAGGTCAAGCTCGCCGCGATCGAATCCGAATGGGAGACCGCGCCCGCGCCCGCGCCGTTCACGGTATTCGGTATTCCCAATCAAAAAGAGCAGCGCACCGACTACGCGATCCGCGTGCCGTACGCGCTCGGCATCATTGCGACCCGCTCGCTGAGCGAACCCGTGGTCGGCCTGCGCGACCTGATCGCTGAAAACGAGGGGCGCATCAAGAACGGCATGCTCGCCTTCGCGGCGCTGCAAAAGTTGAAAGGCGGCGACTCGAGCGACGAAGCGCACGCCGCGTTCGACAAGTACAAGGACGATCTCGGCTACGGCCTGCTGCTCAAGCGGTTCGCGCCGAACGTCACCGATGCGACGCCAGAGCAGATCGCGGCCGCGGCAAAAAGCACGATTCCGCCAGTGCTGCCGCTGTTCTTCTCGTTCCGCATGATGGTCGGCCTCGGCCTGCTGTTCCTCGCGACCTTCGTGCTCGCGTTCTGGTTCTGCGCGCAGCGCACGCTGCTGCTCGAAAAGCGTCGCTGGTTTCTGCGCTGGGCGGTCCTCGCGATTCCGCTGCCGTGGATCGCCGCCGAGCTAGGCTGGATCGTCGCCGAAATGGGCCGCCAGCCGTGGAGCATCGCGGGCATTCTGCCGACCAACCTGGCCGCATCGACACTGACGCCGCGCGATCTGTATCTGAGCATCGGCGGCTTCGTGCTGTTCTACACGGGGCTGTTCGTCATCGAGATCATGCTGATGCTCAAGTACGCACGGCTCGGCCCTTCGTCGCTGCATACCGGCCGCTATCATCACGAGAACGACCAGCAGGTGACTCAGCCGCTGTCGAACACGGCCGCGTGACGCGCCGCCACACCGCTTCAGAGGAATAAGCCATATGGACTACGCAGCTCTCAGACTGATCTGGTGGGTATTGATAGGTGTACTGCTGATCGGCTTCGCGCTCACCGACGGCTTCGACATGGGCGCGGCGATCCTGCTGCCGTTCATCGCCAGGACGGACTCCGAGCGCCGCATCGTCGTGAACACGGTCGGCGCGACGTGGGAAGGCAACCAGGTCTGGTTCGTGACCGCGGGCGGCGCGATGTTCGCGGCGTGGCCGCTCGCCTACGCGGCATCGTTCTCGGGCTTCTACTTCGCGATGCTGCTGGTGCTGTTCGCGCTGTTCTTCCGTCCGGTCGGCTTCGACTATCGCGGCAAGCGCGAGGATCCGCGTTGGCGCAACGCGTGGGACTGGGGTCTTTTCATCGGCGGCTTCGTACCGGCGCTGGTGTTCGGCATCGCGTTCGGCAATCTGCTGCAAGGCGTGCCGTTCTCGTTCGATACCGACCTGCGCGTCACCTATCACGGCAGTTTCTTCGGCCTGCTCAATCCGTTCGCGCTTCTGACGGGTCTCGTCAGCGTGTCGATGCTGGCCGCGCACGGCGCGGCGTTCGTCAAGTGGAAGACCGATGGCGAGGTTCACGAGCGCGCGTCGAAGGCGCTGCAGCTCTCGGCGCTATGCGCGGTGGTGCTGTTTCTCATCGCGGGCGCGCTCGTCGCGACGATGATCGGCGGCTATCAGATCGTCGACATGCCACCGCTCGACGCGGTCTCCAATCCTTTGATGAAAACCGTGATCGGCGCGCCGGGTTTGTGGCTGAACAACTACGCGCTCTATCCGTGGACTGCGATCGCGCCGCTCGCGGGTTTGGTCGGCGGAGTGCTCGCGGTGCTGCTCGCACGCTCGCGCTTCGAGGCGACGGCATTTCTGTCGACGTCGCTGATGGTCGTCGGCGTGATCCTGACCGCGGGCTTCTCGATGTTCCCGTTCATCATGCCTTCGTCACTCGACGGCCGCAGCAGCCTGACCATGTGGGATTCGACGTCGAGCCAGATGACGCTCGAAATCATGCTGTTCGCGGTGATCCTGTTCCTGCCGATCATCCTCCTCTATACCGGCTGGGTTTATCGCGTGATGCGCGGCAAGGTGACCGCCGCTGCGATCAAGGAAAACCACCATTCGATGTATTGAGCGGGACCATAAGCGGGTGGCTCGCCAGGCGGCACGCTTTGGTCGTAGACGCGAAAGCGGCACCTTGGGATGGGACAAGGTGCCGCTTTTTCTCTCAACAGTGCCCGACAGCCATCAGCCGATCAAGCCGGCACCGGCGCCGCGCCCGCGCCACCGCCTTGCGACGACAGCCGCTCGGCCAGCTTCTGCGCATAGCGCTGCGCGGCCTCGCCGACGACGATATGGAACGTGTCGGTCGACACCCACGCGGTATCGAGCGACGCGAGGCGCTGACGATCGATCGCCGCCGCATCGCGCACGACCACGCGCAGACGCGTCGCCGCGACCGCATCGAGCGACACCACGTTGCCCGCGCCGCCGAACACGGCGAGCCAGCGCAGCGGATCGGGGTCGAGCGGGCCGCTTTGCGCGTCGTCGGCGTGCCCGGCGTTTCGCGCGGCCGGCGCGGCAGCGGTAGCCGGCGCCGACACGGCAGCACTCGCCACCTTCACTGCGTCGCCCTGACCCTGCGCGATCGCCGTACGCATCTCATCGGCAATGATGTCCGCTTCCGGTCCGATGATCACCTGCACGTTGTTCGCGCCGCGCTTGAGCACGCCACGCGCGCCGATCGACTTCAGTTCGCTTTCAGAGACCTTGTCCGCATCGACGACCGACAGGCGCAGACGCGTCGTGCATGCATCCACGACCGACAGGTTCGCTGCCCCACCGAGCGCCGCGATATAACGCTGCGCACGCGGCACGGCCGCACCGGCCGCCGGCGCAACGAAACCACCCGCCGCGAACGACTCGACCTGCTCTTCCGCAGCGGCCGGCTCACGGCCCGGCGTCGCCATGTTGAACTTGCGGATGAAGAAGCGGAACAGACCGTAGTACACGACCGAGTACACGATACCGAGCGGAATCGCCCACCAGCCCTTCGTCGACAGACCGAAGTTCAGCACATAGTCGATGAAGCCCGCCGAGAAGGTAAAGCCGAGGTGAATGCCGAGCGCCGAGCAGATCGCAAGCGACAGCCCCGTCAGCAGCGCGTGGATCGCATACAGCACCGGCGCAAGGAACATGAAGCTGAACTCGATCGGCTCGGTCACGCCGGTCAGGAACGACGTGAGCGCCATCGAGAACAGCAGGCCGCCGGCCACTGCGCGACGCTCCTTCGGCACCTCGTGGAACATCGCGAGACACGCGGCCGGCAGGCCGAACATCATCACCGGGAAGAAGCCGGTCATGAAAGTGCCCGCGGTCGGGTCGCCGGCGAAGAAGCGGTGCAGGTCGCCCGTGACCGCCGCGCCGCCGGCCGGCGTGAAGCTGCCGAACACGAACCACGTCAGCGAGTTCAGGATGTGATGCAGGCCCGTGACGAGCAGCAAGCGGTTCAGCACGCCGAACACGAATGCGCCGAGCGCGCCGGCCGTCGTGAGCCAGTGGCCGGCCAGATCGATCGCGCTCTGCACCGGCGCCCACACGTGGCCGAATATGATGCCTAGCACCACGCAGACCACGCCTGTCACGATCGGCACGAAGCGTTTGCCGCCGAAGAACGCCAGGTAGTCGGGCAGCTTGATGTCCTTGTAGCGGTTGTACAGCAGCCCCGCGACGATCCCCGCGATGATCCCCGACAGCACGCCCATGTTGAGCTTGTCGTTGATGTCCTTCATCACCGCGGTCTGCACCAGATAGCCGATCGCGCCAGCCAGACCCGCGACGCCGTTATTGTCTTTGGCGAAGCCGACCGCCACGCCGATCGCGAACAGCAACGGCAGGTTGTCGAAGATCGCGCCGCCCGCATCGGCGATCATCTTGATGTTGAACACGTCGGGCTGGCCGAGCCGCAGCAGCAGGCCGGCGACCGGTAGCACCGCGATCGGCAGCATCAGCGCGCGTCCCAGGCGCTGTATCTTCAGAAACGGATTTGCATCCATCGGTATCTCCAATTTTGTCTCGTGGGGTACGTCTTCGGTGAGTAGTGCAGCGATGCGGAGAATCGCGCCGCGCGTGAAGGCAGCCGTACTGCCGGACGCACGGCGTGCGAGTTCTCCATTTGATTAATCTTTCAATCGAGCGGCCACGTCGCGCGGCTTGCGGCTCGAACCGCCTGCGCCGAGTCGAGCGCGAGCGCCTCGCGAGCGCGCTGGCGGCACAACTGATAGTCGAGCGTGCGCACGCGTGCCTTGATGCCGGGCACCGAGACCGGATCGACCGATAGCTCGGTCACACCCAGGCCCACCAGCAGCGGCATCGCGAGCGGGTCGCCGGCGAGCGCGCCGCACACGCCGACCCATTTGCCATGCTTCGCGGCACCTTCGACGGTCGCCGCGATCAGCCGCAGCACCGCCGGATGCAGGCCGTCCGCCTGCGCCGCGAGATCGGGCTGGCAGCGGTCCATCGCGAGCGTGTATTGAGTCAGGTCGTTGGTGCCGATCGACAGGAAATCGGCGTGCTGGGCGAGCTGATCGGCGAGCAATGCGGCCGACGGCACCTCGATCATCACACCCACTTCGACCGGCTCGGTACTGCCCGCTTCGCGTGCGAGTTCGTCGATACGCTTGCGGATGCGGATCAGTTCGCCCGCATCGGTGACCATCGGCAGCAGGATGCGCACGGCGCCGATCGGACGCACCGCAAGCAGGCCACGCAGCTGGTCGTCGAGCAGATCGGGGCGCACCTGCGCGAGGCGCACGCCGCGCAGGCCGAGCGCGGGATTCGGCTCGGGCGGCAGCGTCAGATAGTCGACTTCCTTGTCCGCGCCGACGTCGAGCGTGCGGATGATCGCGCTGCGGCCGCGCAACGCATCGACGATCGCCTGATAGCTGTGGCGATGCTCGTCCGCGCTCGGCGCGGCCGGGCGGTGGATGAACAGCAGCTCGGTGCGCAACAGGCCGACCGAGTCGGCGCCGTTGTCGACGGCGGCCTTCGCATCGTCGAGCGTGGCGATGTTGGCGGCCACTTCGATCGCGCGGCCGTCGGAGGTCACCGCTGACTGCTGCGACGTGCGCCGATTCGCTTCGCGCACATCGGCGAGGCGGCCGCGTTCTTGTCGCGCGCGTTCGACGTCGAGTTCGGTCGGCGCGAATTCGAGCCGGCCGTTGCTCGCGTTCACCACCACCTGCGCGCCATCGGGAACCGCATGCAACGCGTCGCCGACCGCGACCAGCGCCGGGATGCCCGCCTGACGCGCGAGAATCGCCGCGTGCGAGGTCGCGCCGCCGCGTGCCATCACGAGCGCGGTCACACGCGTGCGGTCGAGCGACGACAGATCCGACGGCGTGAATTCGTCGGCCGCGAGCACCGCCTCGTCGGGCAGCGCGCGGGCCGCGCTGCTCGTGTAGCCGAGCGCGCGCTGCACGCGCTTTTCGATGTCGCGCAGATCGGCGGCCCGCTCGGCGAGCAGTGCGTCCTCCACATTACTCAGGATGTCTATTTGCGCGCGGATCGCCTCGCGCCACGCAAAACCCGCGCTCTTGCCGAGGCTGATCAGATCGCGCGCGGCGTCGAGCAGCGTCGGATCTTCGAGCAGCACGCGATGCACCGCGAAAATCCCCGCCTCGCCGACCGAGCCGCGTTGCGACGCATCGCGCACGATCGTGTCGAGATCCGCATCGACGGTCGCGATCGCCTTGTCCAGCAGACGGCTCTCCGCCGCCGACGTGCCGCTCGCCTGCTCGGGCGGATCGACATCCGCGTCGTCCCAGCGCACAAGCTTACCGACGGCGACGCCCGGCGCCGCGCATACACCCGCGAGCGTATTCGGCGCGAGCGGCTCGCCCGCGGCGGGCGTGGCAACCACGGTCGTCGGTGCTGTCGCCGGTCGCGCGGGCTTGTGTTCCACCTCACCGTGCGCTTCGCGCGTCAGTTCATCGGCGACAGCATCGACCGCCGCCTGCGCGTGCGGACCGACGCCGAGCAACTCGACGCTCGCGCCTTCGCCGGCACCGAGTCCCAGCAGACCCACCACGCTTTCGATCGGCGCCTTGCGTCCGTCGTAGCGCACCTCGACGCGCGCGTCGAAGCCGCGCGCCGCTTCGCGCGCTCGCGCCGCGGGCCGTGCATGCAGACCGCCCGCGTGCGTCAGCGTGATCTGCCGGCGCGCTTCGTCCATCACCTGCGCGGCGCACGCCTCGCGCGCCGCGTCATGGCTGACGCCTTCGCGCGCGCGCAGCACCAGCAGCGGCGTTGCGCCGGCCTTGACGTGACCGTCCGGCGCCCGCTCGATGATCTCGAACGCATCCGAATTCGCGATTGCGACCACCGACACGAGGCTCGGCGCGTTCAGCGCGACCTGATCCTGATCGAACTCGATCAGCACGTCACCGGCGCGCACCTTGGCGCCCTGCGCGACCATCGGCGCAAAACCCTTGCCGTTCAGCCCGACCGTGTCGATACCGATATGCAGCAGAATCTGCGCGCCTTCGGCGCTCTCGAGCGTCACCGCGTGGCCGGTGCGCGCGAGATGCGTGACGACGCCGTCGCACGGCGCGACGAGCCGCCCCTCGAGCGGATCGACGCCGATGCCGTCGCCGAACATGCCGCCCGAAAATACCGGGTCCGGCACCTTCGCGAGCGGCACCACCGGACCGGTCAGCGGTGCAAGCAAAACAATGTGATCTTCGGAATGGCTCATCAGGTTGGACTTCTCGACACGTCGCATCGTCGTTCTCGTCAGTGAGTTTCGGTGACTTTGTTCAGATGGCGTGGCGCGTCGGGATTGCGCCCGCGCGCGGCGGCAAGATCCGCGGCCATCACGTAAAAGGACAGGATGGCGGCGATCGGATCGAGCGCCGCGTGTGCGGTGGCGACGAGCGGCAGCGAAGCTTCCGCGACGTCATCGGGTGCCGCGAGCAGCACGCGCGCGCCGCGCGCGCGCATGTCTTGCGCGAGTTGCAGCAGACCCGCCTGCTCCGGCCCGCGCGGTGCGAACACGAGCAGCGGATAGTCGCGGTCTATCAGCTCCATCGGACCATGACGCACTTCCGCGCTCGAAAATGCTTCGGCCTGGATGCCGGAAGTTTCCTTCAGCTTGAGCGCGGCTTCCTGCGCGATCGCGAGGCCAAGGCCGCGGCCGATCACGATCATCCGCTCGATGCCGCGCAAGTCGTTGACGGCCATCGACCAGTCGAGGCGGCCCGCGCGTTCCAGCGCGTCGGGCAGCGTATTCAGTCCAGCGAGCAACTCGGCGTCGTTCTGCCAATGCGCAATCAGTTGCGCGGAGATCGACAGCATCGCGATGTAGCTCTTGGTCGCGGCAACGCTCAGCTCGGGACCGGCGACGAGCGGCAGATGCCACTCGCACGCGTCGGCGAGCGGTGAGCTCGGGGCGTTGACGGCGGCGACCGTCAGCGCGCCGGCTGCTCGCAACGCGTTCATCGTGCCGACGAGGTCGGGGCTCTTGCCCGATTGCGAAAACGCGAGCGCAAGCTGATCGCGCACCTGCAGCGGCGCCTGCTGCAGCGTCGCGACCGACATCGGCAGCGACGCGACCGGCACGCCCAGGCGGCTCATCGTCAGAGAGGCAAAGTAACTGGCGGCGTGGTCCGAGCTGCCGCGCGCGACGGTCAGCGCGACGTGGCGCGGCTGTTGCGCGAGCTTCGCGGCGAGCGTCGCGACGCGCGAGGAGTCCTTGAGCTGCTCGGCGACCGTTGCGGGGGACGCGAGCGCTTCTTTAAGCATATTCGACAATGGCTTCTCCTTCGACGTAGGTTGCGCTAAGCGCCAGCTCGCGGTCGAAGACGACCACGTCGGCCCACGCACCGCGCGCGATGCGGCCGCGGTCCTCGATGCCGAGATAGTCGGCGGCGTAGCGCGACAAACGGTGGGATACATCGGCGATCGGCAGGCCGATCGAGACAAGATTGCGCAGCGCCTGATCCATCGTCAGCGTGCTGCCCGCGAGCGTTCCGTCGGCCAACCGTACGCCGCCCAGACACTTGGTCACGTGCTGGCTGCCGAGGCGGTACTCGCCGTCGGGCATGCCGGTGGCCGACGTGCTGTCCGTCACCACGTACAGGCGCGGAATCGCGCGCAGCGCGGTGCGGATCGCACCCGGATGCACGTGCAGCAGGTCGGGAATGATTTCGGCGTATTCGGCGTGCGCGAGCGCCGCGCCGACGAGGCCAGGGTTGCGGTGATGCAGCGGCGACATCGCGTTGAACAGATGCGTGAAGCCGCACGCGCCGTGCTTGAGCGCGGCGACCGCGTCGTCGTAGGTGCCGAGCGAATGGCCGAGCTGCACGCGCACGCCACGCGCCGTCATCTCGGAGATGATCTCCATGTGGCCGGCGATCTCGGGCGCCAGCGTGACGACGCGGATCGGCGCGATCGACAGATACTTGAGCACCTCGTCCATCACCGCCGACACCGCCGCGTCGGGCTGCGCGCCGAGCTTGCCGGGGTTGATGTACGGCCCTTCCAGATGCACGCCGAGCACCCGCGCGCAGCCCGGCGTGCGCACCCGCGTGACGGTGCCGAGCCCGGCGACGACGTTCATCAGTTCGTCGCGCGGCGCGGTCATCGTCGTTGCGAGCAGGCTCGTGGTGCCGTAGCGCGCATGCGTGCGGGTGATCGTTTCGATCGCGTCGCCGGCTTCCATGACGTCGGCGCCGCCGCCGCCATGCACGTGCAGATCGATGAAGCCGGGCAGGATGTACGGTGCGTCGTTCGTCGACGGATCGACGCGCTCGCCTGACAGCGCCGTGATGCGGCCGTTTTCGTATTCGAGCGTGCCGTGGATCCACCCTTCGGTGGTGAGTATGTTTCCGGTCAGCATGGGTCTCTCTGGTGCGTGATACGTATGCGGCAAAAGTGCGTTCGCCGGACTTGCGGCCTATGCGGCCCGCGCAGTTCAGGTACGCAATTCAGCGACGAAGTCGTAGTAGTCGTCGCGGCAATAGGTGTCGGTCAGCTCGATCGCGCGCTGATCCGCGCTATAGCCGATACGGGTAATGACCAGCAGTGCGGTGCGCGGTTCGATGTCCATCAGCGCGGCGATTTCGCTCGACGCGTTGACCGCGCGGAAGTGCTGCAACGCGCGTACGACAGCCGCGCCGCGTTGCTCGAGATAGCTGTACAGCGAGTCACCGATCACGAGCGGATCGGGCACGATCGCGACCGGCAGCGCCGAATGCTCGACCGCCATCACGATGCCGTCCGCGCGCCGCAGCCGCCGCAGGCTCGCGACGGCCGCCCCCGGCGACAGGCCGAGGTGCAGAAGCTCGTCGCGATTGGCAGCGCGCACATCGCGTTCGAGCCATACCGAATCCGGGCGGAACCCGCGCTGCTGCATCTTCTTCGTGAAACCGGTGAGACGCGACAGCGGGTCTTCGACGCGCGGCGTGATGAAACTGCCGGCGCCGCGCGAGCGTCGGATCAGTCCCTGCTCGACCAGCAGCTCGATCGCCTTGCGCGCGGTGATGCGCGATACGCCGATCGCGTCGGACAGCGTGCGCTCGGAGGGCAGAGCCTCGCCGGCCGACCAGACGCCGCAATGGATCGCCGTCGCCAGGTTGCGCGCGAGCTGTAGGTAGAGCGGCGTGACGTTGCGCACGTCAGGCATCAATGCGGACCAGCGAGTTTCCATGGGACTCCAGGGACGCCGCGAGCAGCACGGCCTCGAAAAATGAGAGCCCATTATATAACCAACATAATACCAGTCAACGGACTGGTTCCATGTTGGTCAGGACGGCCAGAAAGCCTTACCAGGTAAGGTTAAGATGCGAATTTAAGCGCTGTTGCGAAAGGGATTCGCGGACCAGGACTTTCCCGAATCGGACCAATTGACGATACCAGCAAGCTGCGACCGGGCTTTAGTGGTATCAAAACACCCTCGATGATCAATACCTGTTTAATACCAATTGGCGCCAGGCTGCGATGGACCGGCTTTGTAAATAAGGGGCGTGCCGATATAGTGCGCTGTACCGACCACAAAAAGTTTCGGGGGAGCCGTCCTTGACTGATTCCGAGGCGCTGCGGCGCGCTCAGGCCGTCCGCCATTTCAATCGCTTCTATACCCAGTGCGTCGGCGCCCTGCACGAGCATCTGGCGCGAAGCGAGTTCTCGCTGACGGAAGTGCGCGTGCTGCACGAGCTATCGCGTGCCCGTGCGCAGACAGCATCGGTGCTCGGGCGCGCGCTCGGCCTCGATAGTGGCTATCTGAGCCGCTTGCTGACCAGTTTCGAGCGACGCAACCTGATCTCGCGCCGCCCGTCCGACACCGACGCGCGCCAGTCGCTGATCGCGCTCACCGAGCACGGCCACGCCACCTACGCACCGCTCGAGGCCGCCGCCATCCACGAAGCACTCGGCCTGCTCGATAAACTCAGCGCGCTATCGCAGGAGCATTTGATCGCCGCGATGAAGCTGATCGAGCGGCTGCTCGGCGACAAGCCGAAGCATGAGCTCGTGGTGCTGCGTCAGCCGCGCGCCGGCGAATGCGGCTGGCTCGTGCATCGGCAGGCGCAGTGGTTCGCCGCGCAATACGGTTGGGATCACACGTTCGAGGGCTTGCTCGCGCGCGTCGTCGCCGAGTACGCGCAGCGCAACGACCCAGTGCGCGAGAAGTGCTGGATCGCCGAACAGGAAGGTCTGGTGGTCGGCTCGGTTTGCCTCGTGGGGGTTTCGACGACGGTCGCGGGCATACGCCTGCTGTGGGTCGAACCGGACGTGCGGCGGCTCGGCATCGGCACGCAGCTGATCAGCGAATGTGTGCGCTTCGCGCGGCGCGCGGGCTACACGAAGCTGACGCTGACCACCGCGAGCGCATTGGCGGAGCCGCGGCGGCTTTGTGAGCGCGCTGGATTCAAGCTGGCCGACAGCGCGACGCAGCGCCGCTTCGGCCACGATCTGATGATCGAAAGATGGGAGTTGGAGCTATAAAAAAAGCACGCGCCTGTGCGGCGCGTGCTTTTTGCGATGCCATGCGGCTGCGCGTGTGATCGCGCTGAACGCGTCGCTTAGAACGACGGCACCATCGAACCCTTGAACTGCGTCTTGATGAACTGGCGCACGTCTTCCGACTGATACGCGGCGACCAGCTTCTTCACCCACGGCTGATCCTTGTCCTTCGTGCGCACGGCGATCAGGTTCGCGTACGGGCTGTGGATGTCTTCGAGCGCGATCGCGTCCTTGGTCGGCTGCAGGCCGGCGGCCAGCGCGAAGTTCGTGTTGATGACGGCAGCATCGACGTCGGCGAGCGAACGTGGCAGTTGCGCAGCGTCGAGCTCGACGAACTTGATCTTCTTCGGATTGTCGACGACGTCGAGCGGCGTCGCGTTGTTGCCGCCCGTGGCCGCGCCGTCCTTCAGCTTGATCAGGCCTTGCGCCTGCAGCAACAGCAGCGCGCGATTTTCGTTCGACGGATCGTTCGGCACCGCGACCTTCGCGCCTTGCGGCAGATCCTTCAGCGACTTCAGCTTCTTCGAGTACGCGCCTAGCGGCGAGATGTACGTGAGGCCCGCGTTGACGAGCTTGTAGCCGCGCTGCTTGGTCTGGCTATCAAGGTACGGCTGGTGCTGGAAGCTGTTGGCGTCGAGGTCGCCGGCATCGAGCGCGGCGTTCGGCTGGATGTAGTCGTTGAACTCGACGACCTTCACGTTCAAGCCTTCGCGCTTCGCAACCTTGGTGACGACTTCCCAGATCTGCGCGTCCGGGCCGCCGATCGTGCCGACCTTGATGACCTTGTCGTCGGCGTACGCGCCGAAGCTGGTCAGGATCGCCGCACCGGCGACGACTGCGGTGAGGGCTTTGAGGATATTTCTGCGCTGCATGTGTTTCTCGCTGTTGCGGTTCGACTTTTTGAGTCGATGGCTCCGATGGATGCCGGAGTCGGATGAAAATGGGCGGCGCTCCGGTTCGTGCTGGCGCGCCGTCGGCCAAGCCCTAAATTGTTTCATACGGGCGGCAAGTTGGAAAATACCCTTAGCGCATATGGATATGCAGAGCGCGAGCGTGCTGACTAGCGCGACGCAAAACCGCAGCTAACCGATAATTCGGAGCCGTGGCCTCGCAAGGCCCACTCAACCGCCACTGAGGACGACCATGTATGTGATCAACCTGATCTACACCGCCCCGCTCGATCGTATCGACGACGCGCTCGACGCGCATCGCGCGTTTCTCGCCAAGCAGTTCGACGCGGGCATCTTCGTCGCGGCCGGGCCGAAAGTGCCGCGCGACGGCGGCATCATCCTCGCGGTGCGTATCGAGCGCGACAGGCTGGATCGCATTCTCGCGAGCGATCCGTTCGCCGAGCAACAGCTCGCGCGCTACGAGGTGACGGAGTTCAAGACAACGCGTATCGCGCCGGGGCTGAATCTGCCGACCCCGGTTTGAGCGCGAGTTGCGAAGAGGAGATCGATGCGGGGACGCGTAAGCGGCGGCGCGACAAAAAGCCGCCTGCGATACGCGTCAATCGAGCAAAAGCTTGAAGTCGTGCACCCACGGCGTCGCGCCCTGACCATCGCGCGCGAACAGACGCAGCTTGCCGTCCGTGTCGAACACATAGCTCGCGGCCGTGTGGTCCATCGTGTAGCTGTCGGGCGTTTCGCCCGGCACCTTCGCGTAGTAGACGCGGAAGTCTTTCGCGAGCTTCGCGAGTTGCTCTTCGCTGGCAGGACGCAAGCCCACGAAGCTCGGATTGAACGCCGGCACGTATTGCGCGAGCAACTGCGGGGTGTCGCGCTCGGGGTCGAGTGTGACGAACAGCACCTGCACACGCTTCGCGTCTTCCGGGCCGAGTTGCTGCAATGCCTGTGACAGCTCGGCCATCGTCGTCGGGCAGACGTCCGGGCAATGCGTATAGCCGAAGAACAGCACGACGACCTTGCCTTTGTAGTCGGCAAGCGTGCGAATCTTGCCGGACGTGTCGGGCAACGAGAAATCGCTGGCGAATTGTGTATTGCCGGTGATGTCGAGATTCGTAAAAGCCGGCGGCTGCTTGCCGCAACCGGTCATCAGCAGTGTGCCGCCCAGCGCCGCGCCGAGCGCGCATGCGATCACAGCGGCGCGCGCGACGCGCGCAAAGCGGTTGTTGAGCATGGTGTTACGCGCCGATTACGACGCGCGCATAGTGGTCGATCAGCAGCGCGGCAAACAGCAGCGACAGATAGACGATCGAATAACGGAAGGTTTTGCGCGCGAGCTCGTCCGAATACTCCCGGTAGATCTTCCACGCATACGCGAGAAACACGGCGCCCAGTAGCACCGCCGCCGCGAGATACACGACGCCGCTCATGCCGGAGATGAAGGGCATCAGCGTGACCGCGAACAGAATGACCGTGTAGAGCAGGATATGCAGGCGCGTGTACTTTTCGCCGTGCGTGTTCGGCAGCATCGGCAGGCCGGCGTTTTCGTAGTCCTTGCGGCGATACAGAGCGAGCGCCCAGAAATGCGGCGGTGTCCATACGAAGATGATCAACACCAGGATCCATGCGTCGCCGGGCACGTGGCCGGTGACCGCTGCCCAGCCGAGCGCCGGCGGCATCGCGCCCGACGCGCCGCCGATCACGATGTTCTGCGGCGTGGCCGGCTTCAGCAGCAGCGTATAGATGACCGCATAGCCGACGAACGTGGCGAGCGTCAGCCACATGGTCAGCGGATTGGCGAACGTGTACAGCGTCCACATGCCGAGGCCGCCGAGCACGGCCGAGAACAGCAGGATTTGCCGGGTAGTAATTTCGCCGCGCGCCGACGGACGCCACGACGTGCGGCGCATTTTCGCGTCGATCTGCTGCTCGACGAGGCAATTGATCGCGAACGCAGCACCGGCCAACAGCCAGATGCCGACGGTGCCGCCGATCAGGACGGTCCACGGCACCATGCCCGGCGTCGACAGGAACATACCGATGACCGCGCAAAACACCGCGAGCTGCGTAACACGCGGCTTGGTCAGTGCGAGATATTGGGAGACCCGGCTGCCGGGCGATTGGGAGAGTGTTGTGCTGTCCATGTGAGTCACGCTGGCGCGGCTTCGCGCGCAGAGATCGCAGCGCGGCCGGGACGGCTATAAGCGATCCGAAAGTTTAACATAACGAGCAGTAGCAGCAGGATCGCGGCCCCGCCGTTATGGGCGACCGCGATCGGCAACGGCCATTGCAGCACGATGTTCGACAAGCCGGTGATGAACTGGATGAGCACCACCAGCAGCACGCCGTTGGCGGGTCGCCGCAGCGACTCGAAACGGCGCATCTTCACGGCGAACCACACCAGATAGGCGATCACGGCGAATGCGAACGTGCGATGCGTCCAGTGAATCGCGACCAGCGCATCCTGCGTGATCACGTCGCCGTCGCCGGTCATGCCGAGCGCGCGCCACAGGTGAAAGCCGTGCGCGAAGTCCATCGGCGGAATCCATTGGCCGTTGCAGGTCGGGAAGTCGGTGCACGCGAGCACCGCGTAGTTCGTGCTGACCCAGCCGCCGAGCGCGATCTGCAGTGCCAGCAGTCCTAGACCCGCGAGCGCCGCCGAACGCCAGCGCGCGGCTTCCGGCTCGTAGGCGGGCAGCGGCGTCAAGCGCGCCCCGAGCCAGCCGAGGGTGCCGAGCAGCGCGAGGCCGAGCAGCAGATGCGTGGTCACGATGATCGGCTGCAGCTTCATCGTCACGGTCCACGCGCCGAACGCGCCCTGCACGACGATCAGGAGCAGCAGCGAAGTCGGCCACCACGGTGACACGTGCAGCGGACGACGCTTGATGCGCGCCGTCCACGCAATGATCGTCTGCGCGATGATCAGCACGCCTATCGCCATCGCGAAGTAGCGGTGGATCATTTCGATCCACGCCTTCGTCATGCTGACGGGACCGCTCGGCATCGCCTGATAGGCGGCGGAGATCGCCGCGTGCGCGATGAACGGCGACGACGTGCCGTAGCAACCGGGCCAGTCCGGGCAGCCGAGGCCCGAATCGGTGAGGCGCGTGAAGCCGCCGAACATCACGAGATCGAGCGTGAGGAAGGTGGTGAGCCAGACCAGCTTGCGGAATTTGTTGTCGTCGGCCTTGACCCATACGTAGGACAGCGGCAGCAACGCGATACACAAGCCGATCAGGCCCAGTTGCAATACGAACATCTCATTTACCCAGGTTGCGGCATCAGCCGATGGTCGACCACTTGAGCAGCTTGGTCAGGTCGCCTTTGATCTTGCTCGGGTTCGCGTCTTTCGGAAAACGCATCATCAGATTGCCGTTCGGATCGACCAGGTAGATGTGGTCGGTGATCCGCGTGCCGGTGTCGGCGGGCAGCCACGCGGCAACCTGCGCCGGATCGGCGATCAGCATGTCGGTGTTGGGGTAGGCGCTTTGTATCACATCGGCGACCTTGTCCGCATCGGTGCGCAGCCACACCTCCATGACGCGCTCGCGTTCCGGGCCTTGCGCTGCGCGGATTTGTCGCATGAAGTACAGCTTTGTCACGCAGGCTTTGTCGCACGCGCTGTTGTCGACCGAGATCATCAGCCAGCGGCCGTGCAGCGACGCGAGCTTCAGCGGCTTACCGTCCTCGCCGGTGACCACGAGCGAGTCGGGGATCGGCCGTTGCGGGTCGATCAGCGCGCCGTAGTTCGTGCTGCCGCCGGTCGGCTTGATGACGTAGTACATGAAGTACGAGATCGCGATCGGCGCCGCACAGATCACCGCGAGCAGCAGCAGCACCCAGCGGCCGCGCCGCCACGAGCCCGGGCCGTTCGGTTGGCCGGGCATCGGCCTGGCCGCGGCGGGTTTGCCGGCGGCTTTGCCAGCGGCTTTGCCAACTTCCGGCGAACGGGGAGTATGAGTCGACACTACAGAACCTCTTTCAATGTTTGGACGGCGGCGAGCCGTGCCTTGCGTTCCTCACGCGCCCGGCGCGTGTTCTTTTTTGCCCGCGCGGCGCGCCGCATACAGACCGAACGCGAGCGCCGCGGCGGCCATGCCCCACCACTGCAGCATGTAGCCGTAGTTGCGCTCGACGCCGGTGGTCGGCGCGGGCCAGTCGCGCACCAGACCGTCGTGCGCGTCGCCGACCTGCTGGATCACGAACGATTGCAGCGGCAATCCGGTCTCCGCCGCGTACGCGGCGACATCGAGATTCTGCCGGATCAGGTGATGCGCGGCCGATCCGCCCTCGCCGAGCTCGAACGCGCGTGACGCGTCGGCTCGCGCAATCCCTTCGATCTCGACCTCGCCCGACGGCGTCGTGTACGGCGCGATGGTCTCGCGATTGCTCACGTTGCGCGGCAGCCAGCCGCGATTGACGAGCACGTAGCCGCCGTCGGCGAGTTTAAAAGGCATCACGACGTAAAAGCCCGGCTGATCGTTATACGGACGATTATCGAGGTACACGACCTTGTCCGCGACGAAACTTCCGCGCGCTTTCACCCGGTGAAACTCCACGTCTTTCAGGGCGAGCGGCGCCGCGCTGACCGGCAGCGCAGGCGCGTTTTCGAACTGCGTGATGCGCGCCTCGAGCGCTTCCTTCTGATGCGCACGATCGCGCTGCCAGAAACCGAGCCGCACCGTCACGACGACGACCAGCAGGATCAGCAGCACGGGAATCAGGCGAAACTTCATTGCAGGTACTCCGTCATCGCGAGCAGGGCCGCCGGGAACCTGCGGCAGACGCCCGCGCGCGGTGCGATAATGAGTGTCTTGCCACTGCGCTTTCCGGTTTCAGTTGGTTCCATGCACATTATCGTTCCCATCGCCTTTGCTCTGATCATCGCCAGCATGGTGTCGGCGCTGTATTTCATGATGCACGACAAAGGCAAGACCAAGCGGATGGTCTGGTCGCTCGCTACGCGCGTGGGCCTGTCGATCTCGCTGTTCCTGTTCATCCTGTTCGCACACTGGATGGGCTGGATTCAGTCGACCGGGATTCCGTACGGGCGCTGACGCTCGCGGATAGGTCGCCGGCGCAAAGCGTCGGCGGCAAAATTTTCACGCCACCAAACAAAACGCCGCCCTGACAGGTCGAGGGCGGCGCTGCATTCATCCTTGCATACTGCTCGTGCGCGCCGCCTGACAGGTGTTGCGCGCACGTCCCGCGCCTGCGCCGACGAGCGGCGCGCGCGGGTCTGACTGCATTACAGCCAGTATACGACGACGTACAGACCGAGCCACACGACGTCGACGAAGTGCCAGTACCAGGCCGCGCCTTCGAATGCGAAATGATGTTCCGGCGTGAAGTGGCCACGAATCAGGCGCGCCAGCACGACGGCGAGCATCGTGCCGCCGAGGAACACGTGAAAGCCGTGGAAGCCGGTCAGCAGGAAGAACGTCGAACCGTAGATGCCCGAAGCCAGCGTCAGGTTCAGCTCGTGGTATGCATGGAAGTATTCGAAACCCTGCAGGAACAGGAAGCACACGCCCAGCACGAGGGTCGCCGCGAGCCACGCGATCGCCTTCTTGCGATGGTTGTCGCGCAGCGCGTGGTGCGACACCGTCAGCGTCGCACCCGACGACAGCAGCAGCGCCGTGTTGATGGTCGGCACCGGCCACGGCTGCATCGACTTGTAGGTACCCACGAGCTCGGCCGGGCCGTTGTTCGGCCACACTGCCGTGAAGTCCGGCCAGATCAGCTTGTAGTCGAGGCTGCCCAATTGATGCATTGCGATTTCGCGAGCATAGAACAGCGCGCCGAAGAATGCGCCGAAGAACATCACTTCGGAGAAGATGAACCAGCTCATGCTCCAGCGGTACGAGCGGTCGACGTTCTTGCCGTACATGCCGCCTTCCGACTCGGCGATCGCGTCGCCGAACCAGTGCCACAGCGTAAAGAGCAGCCACAGCAGACCGATGAGCACGCCGAGCGGCGCCCACGTGTGGTCATTGATCCAGGCCGCAAGCGATCCGAGCATGACCAGCAACCCGGTAGCGGCGCTGATCGGATGCCGCGACGGATGCGGTACGAAATAGTACGGGCTCTCGTTTTGACCGCTCATTCTTGATTCTCCACTTCAGTCCAGTTGTTCCGGAATTTCCGGCTGTATCTTCGGCGGCGCGTCGATACCGCACCGCTTCTCTCTAATTCGTGGGCTCTTCTGTGCTGCTGTGCCCTGCTACTGCCTCAACCGACCACGAGGCGCACGACCAGAATCAGCACCCCGATCAGGACCGCCGCGCCGATCAGCGCCGCCACGATCACATGCAGCGGGTTCAGCTGCGTCGCGTCCGCCTCGAGATCGCGGCGCTTGCGCACGCCGAAAAACGACCAGAACACCGCGCGCATCGACTGAGCGAAACTGCTCTTGCGCGGACTGCCGCCGTTATCGTTCATCTCGCTTCGTCTTCCTTCGTTCGTCCGTGGCTCGCGCCGTCAAATCTGCTTTCAGGCCGGCTTCGCGGGAGTGGCTGTCGCGTCGTTCACTGCATTTGCCTTCGGCGTCGCGTCATCCGCGCTGGCCGCCGCCGGTGTGTTCAACTCGAAAAACGTGTACGACAGCGTGATCGTCTTCACGTCCTTCGGCAACTTCGGATCGACCACGAACACCACCGGCATCCGCTTCGTCTCGTTCGCGTTCAACGTCTGCTGCGTGAAACAGAAACACTCGATCTTCCTGAAGTACTCGGTCGCCTGCTTCGGCGCGTAGCTCGGGATCGCCTGCGCACGGATCGTGCGCGACTGCCCGTTGCTGACGTCGTACATGACGGTCGTCACTTCGCCCGGATGCACGTCGAGACTGCGCTGCTCCGGCTTGAAACCCAACAGGCCGCGCGCGTTCGCATCGAATTCAATCGAAATCGTGCGGCTCATGTCGACCTGCGTATTCTTCGCCTCGCGCGCCGAAACGTCGCGCTGCACGAGGTTGTTCACGCCGGTGATCTGGCAGATCGCGCGATACATCGGCACCAGCGCGAAACCGAAACCGAACATCATCAAAGCGACGACGAACAGCTTGATCAGCATCGAACGGTTGAAAGAGCGGTCGGCCTCGGCCGGCGGTTGCGTCGACATCTGAATCCTCAACAAACCTGCATACGGACTGCGACTGCGGCGTTAGCTGAACCAACACTGCTTCACAATGACGCTCGCGAAAAACACCGCGGCGATCGCGAACATCACCAACCCTATCCGCCTGTTGCCCGCGCGAATCTGCTCCGGCGTACGTCTTTCCTGTGGATTGCGCGTCATGCTCGACTTTGTGAATACGGTTCTTGACTGGTGAGACCGCCCGACTGCGGCCGCCTCGCAAAGCGCCCGGTTCCGGTAGCGGCATGTGTCGCGCCGCCGGAACCCGGCACTTCGCCGGGACAGGCTTACTCGACGGTAGGCGGATGCTCGAACGTGTGGAACGGAGCCGGGCTCGGCACGGTCCACTCGAGGCCCGTTGCGCCGTCCCACGGCTTGTCGCCCGCCTCTACGAGCTCACCGCCACCACGGTACGCCGGCAGCGCCACCGCGAACAGGAAGTAGACCTGTGACAGACCGAAGCCGAATGCGCCGATCGAGATGACCTGGTTCCAGTCGGTGAACTGTGCCGGGTAGTCCGCATAGCGACGCGGCATGCCCGCGAGACCGACGAAGTGCATCGGCAGGAACGCGAGGTTGAAGAAGAACATCGACGCCCAGAAGTGGATCTTGCCGCGGGTTTCGTTGTACATCCAGCCGGTCCACTTCGGTGCCCAGTAGTACCACCCGGAGAACAGCGCGAACAGTGACCCCGCCACCAGCACGTAGTGGAAATGCGCGACCACGAAATAAGTGCCGTGATACTGAATGTCGAGCGGCGCCATCGCGAGCATCAGACCCGACAGGCCGCCGAACGTGAACACGATCAGGAAGCCCACCGCGAACAGCATCGGCGTTTCGAACGACAGCGCGCCGCGCCACATCGTCGCGACCCAGTTGAACACCTTCACGCCGGTCGGCACGGCGATCAGCATCGTCGCGTACATGAAGAACAGCTGGCCAGTCACCGGCATGCCGGTCACGAACATGTGGTGCGCCCAGACCATGAACGACAGAATCGCAATCGACGCCGTTGCGTACACCATCGAGCTATAGCCGAACAGCGGCTTGCGCGAGAACGCCGGAATCACCTGCGAGACGATCCCGAACGCCGGCAAGATCATGATGTACACCTCGGGGTGCCCGAAGAACCAGAAGATGTGCTGGTACATGACCGGGTCGCCGCCGCCTGCCGCATTGAAGAACGACGTGCCGAAGTGACGGTCGAACAGCACCATCGTGATCGCGCCCGCGAGAACCGGCATCACGGCGATCAGCAGGTACGCGGTGATCAGCCACGTCCAGACGAACATCGGCATCTTCATCAGCGTGAGGCCGGGTGCGCGCATGTTCAGGATCGTTACGACGATGTTGATACCGCCCATGATCGACGACGCACCCATCAGGTGGACCGCGAAAATCGCGAAGTCCATGCCCGGGCCCATCTGCGTGGACAGCGGTGCGTACAGCGTCCAGCCCGCGGCGGTCGCGCCGCCCGGTGAGAAGAACGAGCCGACCAGCAGAACGGCCGCGACTGGCAGCAGCCAGAAGCTGAAGTTGTTCATCCGCGCGAAAGCCATGTCCGATGCACCGATCTGCAACGGCACCATCCAGTTTGCGAAGCCGACGAACGCCGGCATGATCGCGCCGAACACCATGATCAGCCCGTGCATGGTGGTCAACTGGTTGAAGAACTCCGGACGCATGATCTGCAGGCCCGGCTCGAACAGTTCGGCACGGATCATCAGCGCCATCACGCCCCCGGACAGGAACATGGTGAACGAGAAGATCAGGTACAGCGTCCCGATGTCCTTGTGGTTGGTGGCGAACAGCCAACGGCGCCAGCCTTGCGGCGTTTCGTGGGCATGGTCGCCGTGCACGTGCTCGTGGCCCGCGACTACATCGTGTCCGATGCTAGACATGAATATCTCCTAAAGCGAATTCTGCGGTGCTGACCATGAACACGTCAGGCTGCGGGGCTGATCTGAACGCGCCGGGCTTCCTTCGCGTCGGTGCCGCCGGTGATCGTTTCCGGCTTCTTCAAAATAATATGGTCTTCGGCAATGCCGGCTGCTTTCAGTGCGTCGCGAACGGCCTCGGCACGACTCTTCGCGAGCTTCGCGTTGACGTCGGCGGAGCCGGTTGCGTCGGTGAAGCCCGACAGCGTGAATTTCGCGTCCGGATGCGCTTTCGCGTAGGCCGCGGCCGCGTCGACCGCCGCTTTCGCGTCGGCCGGCAGCGTGCTCTTGCCGGTCTCGAAGTAGATGCTAGCCGGCAGCGTGGCCTCTGCGCTATTCGCAGCAGCCGCGCCAGCGTCATTGCCCGATGCAGCCGCCGGTGCGGAAGCCGATTCTGCACCCGATGCCGCAGCGGCGCCGCTTGCCGCGGCACCCGCTTCGGCCAGATGGTCGCCGCCTTCCGGCAGCTTACCGTTGCGCGCTTCGGTGACCTGCTTCGGCTGCAGGATGTCGCCCGTGTGGTTGCCCCACGAGTTACGTTCGTACGTAACCACCGAGGCGATTTCGACGTCGTTCAGCGTCGGCGCCCACGAAGGCATCGCATTCTTGCCCTTCAGCACGAGGCTCACGTGCTGACCGATCGGACCGTTGGCGATCTTGCTGCCGTCGAGCGCCGGGAATGCGCCCGCGCCCTTGCCGGTCGGCTGGTGGCAGACCGCGCAGTTCGCCGCGTAGACCTTGCCGCCGCGCTCCATCAGCTCGGCCATCGTGTAGGTCTTGTTCGGATCGTCCTGGCCGGCGGCCATTTTCTTCTTCTCCGTGTCGACCCACCTGGCGTAGTCGTCGTCGGACAGCACTTCGACGACGACCGGCATGAACGCGTGTTCCTTGCCGCACAGCTCGGTACAGAAGCCGCGGAACGTGCCGGTGCGGTTAGCCTTGAACCACGTGTCGCGCACGAAGCCGGGGATCGCGTCCTGCTTCACGCCGAAGGCCGGCACGTACCAGGAGTGGACCACGTCGTTGGCGGTGGTGATGATGCGGATTTTCTTGTTGACCGGCACCACGAGCGGGTTGTCGACCTCCTGCAGATACAGCGTGGAGATCGGCTCGCGGCCTTCGGTTTGCGCGCGCGGCGTGGCGAGTGTGGACAGGAAGCCGATGCCCTCGCCCGGACCCTTCACGTAGTCGTAGCCCCACTTCCACTGGTAGCCGGTGACCTTGATCGTGAGGTCGGCGTTCGAGGTGTCCTTCATCGCGACGACGGCCTTGGTAGCGGGCAGCGCCATCAACACGACGATGATGAACGGCACGATCGTCCAGATGATTTCGACGGTGGTGCTCTCGTGGAAATTGGCTGCCTGGTGACCCTTCGATTTGCGGTGCGCGAAGACCGAATAGAACATCACACCGAATACACCGACGAAGATCACGGTGCAAAGGAGCAGCATGAACATGTGGAGGTCGAACAGCTCCTGAGCGATTCGCGATGCAGGCGGCTGGAGATTGATCGCATTGACGGCAGGGCCGCCCGGAGCATCGCCCACTGCCAGGGCGGCACCGGCGAAAAGCAGTCCGCTAGTCGCCAGCACGCTCATGAGCGCTCGCTTGATTGTTTTCATAGCTTCCTTACCCAAATTTTCCATTCAAACCCCTCGACCCCGCTGGCAGCGTGCCGCGCCCCCTTGAACGCCGCGCGTCCGGCACCATCTAACAGCGTGCCAGCCACATACGCAGCTCGCCTGCGAACTGCGCGCGCCGATTTTGCGCGAGATGTTGCCCGATCATGATCGTCTGCCCGCGCGAGACCAGCTTGATCTGATCGCGCGGCGTTGCGCCCGGCTCTATCCGCACCCAGCGCGGATTGAATTCGAACTGCGTAATCTGCTCGGCGCTGACCTGCTCGATCACGAGCCGGTTCGGAAACAACCGGATGCGCTCGTAATCGACAGCATGACGCGCATATATTGCAAACGCGATACCTACCGCCAGCAATTCGATTGCGGTGAACGGCAACACCAGCCAGGCGCCGATCAGAACCAGCATGAATGCAATTGCCAACGAGAACAACGCAAGCGACGCGTAGAGACAGACGAACTGCCGCGGCGATATCGAACAGTTGCGCTTCATGGTCCAGTCCCTGAGGACCGGTTCTGAATCCGCCAGCAGATGATCTGATGCGCCCATCGCTGCCTCCTGCGAATCGTCGCGTCCGGCCTGCCTTCTTTTACTTCCGGATGCATCTCGCGGCCGCCGCTCGTATCACTGTGTACAGCATCACTCGCGACCGCGCCAACCCCTACCGCATCACTTCATTTTGCAGCCCTGCGCCTCAGGCTTGCCACCCCAAATGTGGGAACGTCGGGCGACAAACTGACGCATTATAGGCGCGATCCATAGCATCGACAAGCAAGCCCCGATCGGCCCACAAGCCCGGCGCGACAAGCCTTCGCGCCATTTTGCCCGGCATTTTGCGGCTCTTTCGGAGGGCAAATCCCAGGCATAACGGATGTCCTCTTTACCGCTTTTGCAACACGTCAACCGCACCGTCGGCAAGCAGTTGATGACCGCACCGCAATCTGCTACCCACCCTTGCCCGGACCTCGTCCGATGTCCTCGAGCCGCACGATGCCATGTCCTTCGGCCGTGGTGCGCGGCACGGCTTTCCATGCGTGTCCGTAGATCACCTCGAAGGTCAGCGCGATCGTGCCGTCGGCGCGCCGGCGCGCTTCGAGCGCGGCGAGCAGGGCTTTGTGCAACCGACGCGCAAGCGCGCCGTCATGCGCATCGCGCTCGAACGGGTATGCGCCCCAGCGGCGCACGTCCGCGAGCAGCGACTCGGGCGACTTGTAGGTGATCGTCAGCGTCTCCTGGTCCATCACCGGGATCTCGAAGCCGGCCTCGACGAGCATGTCGCCGAGATCATGCATGTCGACGAAGTCGATCACATGCTTGCGCGACGCGACGCCGTGCGCGGCCTCGATCTCGGCGTAGGCGCCGCGCAATTCCTTCAGCGTATCGGGGCCGAGCGTACTGAACATCAGCAGGCCGTTGACCTTCAACACCCGCTGCCATTCGGGAAAGACCAGATCGGGCCGCGAGTGCCAGTGCAGCGCAAGGTTGGACCAGATGAATTCGAATGCGCCGGCCGTGAATGGCAGCGCGGAGAAATCGGCTTGCGCGAAGCGCGGGCCACGCGCTCCGAGCGCCTTGCCGAGCGAGGCGGGAAGAAAGCGTCGCCAACTGGTGTCGCCGGCATCGTGACGCAGCGCGCGGCACAGCATGCCATGCGACAGATCGGCGCCGAACACCGGCGCCTCGGGAAAGCGCGCGCGCAATGCGGGGATGTCTTCGCCCGCACCGCATCCGGCGTCGAGCACGCTCGAGGGCGCCACCTTGATGTAATCGAGACGCTCGCGCATGCGCTGCGCAATCTCGCGCGGCAGGAATGCAACCTCGTCGAAGGTAGCGGCGCGACGGTCGAAAATACGCCTGAGGCGCCGTGAATCGTAGGCCGGACGGCCAGATTGAGCGGATGTTGGGGACATGTGTGTCGTGCTGGCGTGAGCTCGAAGTATACTCGTTCGTTCCCCTCCATTCAGCGTGAACGGCATTCAGCGGCAGTCACCCGTGCGATTCCAGTCATTTTCTTCGTCGTGTCGAAATCAGGCCGCGCGTTTTGTGCGTGGCCTGCATTCGGCATGGCCGCGGGCTTTGAACGTCGCGTTGCCGAACCTGTGCGCGTTGTGCGGCAATATGTCGCATAAGACGCTGTGCGACGGTTGCGACGCGGCCTACTGGAACGAGAGCCGCCTGCGCTGCACCGTTTGCGCGGTGCCGTTGCCGGCGTCACGCTGGGTCGCTCAGGCGCAATATCGCTGCGCGGATTGCGTGGCCGAGCCGCCGCCGTTCGACGCGAGCTTCGCGCTCGCCGACTATCGCGCGCCGCTGGATACCCTCGCGGTCGGCCTGAAATTCCGCGCCCGGCTGATGCTTGCGCGCGATTTCGCGCAACGTCTCGCGTGGCTTGCTCAGGACAACTGGCACGACGCGGCCGAGCGGCCCGACGTGATTGCGCCAGTGCCGCTCGCCGGTCGCCGTCTGGTCGAGCGCGGCTACAACCAGGCCTGGCAGATCGCGAGGCCGCTTGCCCGGGCGCTCGACGTGCGCAGCGACGCGACGCTGCTCGAACGAACGCAAAACACCGCGCCGCAATCGCGCCTCGATCTCGATGCGCGCCGGCACAACGTCGGCCGCGCGTTTCGCGTCGCGCGCCCGGTGCGCGGCCTGCACGTCGGCATCGTCGACGACGTAATGACGAGCGGCGCGACGCTCGAAGCGCTCGCGCATACGCTGAAGGCGGCCGGCGCGCGACGGGTCACGAACTTCGTCGCGTTGCGCACTCCGAAAAACTAGCTTTTACGTGGTCCCCTTATGTTCAACGTCGTTCTCGTAGAGCCGGAAATTCCGCCCAACACCGGCAACGTGATTCGCCTGTGCGCGAATACCGGCGCCCGGCTGCACCTGATCGAGCCGCTCGGCTTCCCTCTCGACGACACCAAGATGCGGCGCGCCGGTCTCGACTATCACGAGTACGCGGAAATGAACGTGCACGCCGATTGGGACGCGTTCATCGCGAAAGAAACGCCCGACCCGTCGCGCATGTTCGCGTTCACCACACGCGGCTCGGGGCGCTTTCACGATCACGCTTTTCGACCGGGCGACTGGTTCGTGTTCGGCGCCGAAACGCGCGGTCTGCCCGATACGGTGCTCGAGCGCTTTGCGAACGAACAGCGCGTGCGTCTGCCGATGCGTCCTGGCAATCGCAGTCTGAATCTGTCGAACACGGTGGCGGTCGTGGTGTTCGAAGCGTGGCGTCAGGCCGGCTTCGAGGGCGGCGCCTGACGGCGTTCGAGTTCGGCCTCGTAGCGCGCGAACATCGCGTCGTCGAAGCACGCGAACGTCACGTGCTTCATGTGGGGTGTGCGCGGCAACGTGTCGAGCACGGTTCCGACCGCGATGCTCACCGCATAGTCGGCGGGGAAGCGGTAGATGCCGCAACTGATTGCGGGAAACGCAATGCTCGTGCAATGAGTCTCGCGCGCGACTTCGAGCGAGCGCTGATAGCACGATGCGAGCAGGTCGGCTTCGCCGTGCGCGCCGCCGCGCCACACTGGACCGACAGCATGGATCACATGCTTCGCGGGCAGCCGATAACCGGCGGTGATCTTGGCGTCGCCGGTCGCGCAGCCGCCTAGCGTTTTGCATTCGCGCAGCAACTCCTTGCCGGCCGCGCGATGAATCGCGCCATCCACACCGCCGCCGCCGAGCAGCGAAGTATTCGCGGCATTGACGATCGCATCGACGGCGAGCGTCGTGATATCGACCACGCGCGCTTCGAGCGTGCACGTGCCGTGACTGAGATTGAAGGTGGGCATGAAAACCTCGCTGACCTGAGTCTCGCTCAAGAAGTGGACAGCCAGGTGAGGCAGCCGTTCAACGCGAATTTGCGCTAAACGGCTGAAAGAAAAGACTTTATTCGGCCTTCGAATCGCGCCGCAGCAGCGCGCTGACCGCATCGCGCGGCGCCACGCTGTCGAACAGCACCGCGCAGACCGCTTGGGTGATCGGCATTTCGATTGCATGGGCGCGTGCGATCGAAAGGACCGCCTTCGCGCAGCGCACGCCTTCGGCCACGTGACCGAGGCCGCCGAGGATGTCGTCGAGTGTGCGGCCGGTGGCGAGTTGCAAGCCCACGGTGCGGTTGCGCGATAGATCGCCGGTCGCGGTCAGGATCAGATCGCCGAGGCCGGTCAGCCCGGTAAAGGTTTCCGCGCGCCCACCGAGCGTGACGCCAAGACGCGACATTTCGGCGAGCCCGCGGGTGATCAGCGCCGCGCGTGCATTGAGGCCGAGGCCGAGGCCATCGGCGATGCCCGTCGCGATGGCGAGCACGTTTTTCACCGCGCCGCCCACTTCGACGCCGACGACGTCGTCGCCGGTATAGATGCGCATCGCACCGTGATGGAACGCCGCGACCGTGCGTTCGCGGCACACCGCCGACGAACTCGCGATCGTCAACGCAACCGGCAGTCCCTGTCCGACTTCGCGCGCGAAGCTCGGCCCGGACAACACGCCGTTGCTCGCATGCTCGGGCAATTCCGCCGCGACCGCCTGATGCGGCAACAACTGCGAATCCGCCTCGAAACCCTTGCACAGCCACACGATATGCGCGGGCACCCTGCCGGCATCGCGCATCGCTTGCAACAGACCGCGCAGGCCAGCCACTGGAGTCGCGACCACGCACAGCGCAGCGTCGGCGAGCGCGTGATCGAGCGCCGCGCCGAGATCCGCTTCGTAGCGAAGCGCAGGCGGCAATGCGACGCCCGCCAGATAGCGGGCGTTTTCGTGCGAAGTGGAAAGCTCGGTGATGAGCGCGGACTCGCGCGCCCACAACACCGTGTCGTGCCTGACGGCCAGATGGCCGGCGAGGGCGGTGCCCCACGCGCCAGCGCCGAGAACGGCGACCTTCATAGCCGGCACTGCCCGCGGCGCCTTAATGCGTGACGCCGCTTTGCGCCGCGCCGTCGCCCTGCTGGGCCGCGCTCATTTGCGCGAGTCGCTGCTCGTACAGCGCCTGGAAGTTGATCTCGGCGAGGTGGATCGGCGGGAAACCGGCGCGGGTGATCGCGTCGGCGATGTTCGAGCGCAGGTACGGGAACAGGATGGTCGGGCAGGCGATGCCAACGAGCGGGTCGATCTGCTCGGCAGGAATGTTGCGAATGTCAAAAATGCCGGCCTGTTTCGCTTCGATCAGGAACGCGACCTTGTCCGACACCTTGGCCGTCACCGTGCCCGTCACGAGGATTTCGAACACGGATTCTGCGAGGCGCTCGGCCTTCACGTCGACTTCGACTTCGACCGACGGCATTTCCTGCTCGAGGAAGATTGCCGGCGAATTCGGCTGCTCGAGCGACATGTCCTTCAGATAGATGCGCTGGATGTTGAAGAACGGCTGGTTATTCTCGTCGGACATGATGGTGATTCCTGATAGGTATGCGTGGCGGCGGCCGATGCATGCATGGGCCGCCAGATTATTGCGCCGGCACGCCGGCTCCACGAGGAGCGCGCACGCGCCGGCTTATCGAGTGGTCCGCCCGCTCGCGCGGCGCGAAACGCGCGAACTCAGGCTGCTTCGAGCAGCGGCGTCAGACCGCCCGCGCGATCGAGCGCGGAAAGGTCATCATAGCCGCCGACATGCGTCTCGCCGATGAACACCTGCGGCACCGTGCGACGCCCGGTCCGGGTCATCATCTCCTCACGACGGGCCGGGTCTTTATCGATCAGTACTTTTTCAACCTGCTCGACGCCGCGCGACTTTAAAAGACGTTCGGCCATCTGGCAATACGGGCACACCTGGGTGCTGTACATGATCACTTTGTTCACTTGGCTACTCCTTGTTTCACAACCGGCATACCGGCTTTCTGCCAGGCGTCGACGCCGCCCTCGAGAACATGGACTTCCGCGTATCCCGCTTCCTGCACGATACGCGCAGCCTTGTTCGACTGCTGGCCGGTCTGGCATACCAGCAGCACCGGGTTGCTCTTGTTCTTCGCGAGTTGCGCGACTTTCGCCTGCAACTCCGCGAATTCGAAATGCCGTGCCGAGGGCAGGTGCCCCTTGGCGTAATCGGCGGACGGCCGCAGATCGATGACCGCCGCGTTGCGCCGGTTGATCAGTTGGGTGGCTTCGGCGGCCGACAGGCCGCCACGTCCACGCCGACTGATGGTCGGCCACAGCAGCAACCCACCAGAGATAAGGACGATTGCGATCAGGACAAGGTTTGTGTATTCGGTGAAAAACTTCACGGAAGATCCGCCGGAAAGAGAGAAATCGAAAAGGTCAACCCGAGCATTATAAAATAACCGTTTGACGCGATGGCGATGCGCCGCCGAAGGCGCCGCACAGCGCGAGACCGCTTCCTCACTACCGACCGGCAACTCTTATGTACAAACTCGTTCTCATCCGCCACGGCGAATCGACGTGGAACAAGGAAAACCGCTTCACCGGCTGGATCGACGTCGACCTCACCGAGCAGGGCAGCATCGAGGCGCAGCAGGCGGGCGTGCTGCTCAAGGAGTCGGGCTATACGTTCGACATCGCCTATACGTCGGTGCTCAAGCGCGCGATCCGCACGCTGTGGCACGTGCAGGACAAGATGGATCTGATGTACCTGCCCGTCGTGCATTCATGGCGCCTGAACGAACGCCACTACGGCGCGCTGTCGGGTCTGAACAAGGCCGAAACGGCAGCCCAATTCGGCGACGAGCAGGTGCTGGTCTGGCGCCGCAGCTACGACACGCCGCCGCCCGCGCTCGAGCCGACCGACGAGCGCGCGCCGTACACCGATCCGCGCTACGCCAAGGTGCCGCGCGAGCAACTGCCGCTGACCGAGTGCCTGAAAGACACGGTCGCGCGCGTGCTGCCGCTGTGGAACGAGTCGATTGCGCCGGCCATCAAGTCTGGGCGCAGCATCCTGATCGCCGCGCACGGCAACTCGATCCGCGCGCTGGTCAAGTACCTCGACAACATCTCGGACAGCGACATCGTCGGCCTGAACATCCCGAACGGCGTGCCGCTCGTCTATGAACTCGACGAAGATCTGAAGCCGATCAAGCACTACTATCTCGGCGACCAGGACGCGATCGCAAAGGCGCAAGCCGCGGTCGCGAGCCAAGGCAAGGCGGGCTGATCGCGCGTTTCCGGCCGCGGCCCCTCGCCACGGGAAGGCCCGGGGCCGCACGGAGACAACCGGCCCGGCAGGAAAAACTGTATTGCGCCGCGCGACGTATCGCACGGACTGCCAGCCGCGGGCCGGTTCGCAAGAACCAGGACCTTCCCGTACTGTCGAAGCACGATTGCCTGCACCGCGCCCTGAGCAGGCGGGTGTGCAGTTATACTTGTCCGTCCAATCTTTATCGACGCTGCCACGCGCTTCCGACCGCAACAGACTCTATGCGAAAGAACCTGAAAAATATCGGCCTGATTGCCGCGGGCCTTGCTACCGGTGTCCTTGCCACCCTGCAATTTTCCGCCTCGGCCCAGCAACCCGCTAGCGCCGCGGTCGCCCCGCTGCCGCTAGACCAGCTCAGGCTCTTCGCCGAAGTGTTCGGGCAGATCAAGCACGAATACGTCGAACCGGTCGACGACAAGAAGCTTCTCACTTCCGCGATCAAGGGCATGGTGTCGAGCCTCGACCCGCACTCGTCGTACCTCGACAAGACCGATTACGAAGAGCTGCAGGAGCAGACCAAGGGCCGCTTCGCGGGCCTCGGCATCGAAATTTCGTCGGAAGACGGCCTGATCAAGGTGATTTCGCCTATCGAAGACACGCCCGCGTTCCGCGCCGGCATCCGTCCGGGCGACCTGATCACGCGCATCAACGACAAGCCCGTGCGCGGCATGACGCTCGACCAGGCGGTCAAGCAGATGCGCGGCGAGCCGGGCACCAAGGTCACGCTGACCATCTTCCGCAAGACCGACGACCGCACGTTCCCGCTGACCGTCACGCGCGCGATCATCAAGGTGCAGTCGGTGAAGGGCAAGATCGTTGCGCCGGGCTTCGCGTACGTGCGCATCACGAGCTTCCAGGAACGCACCACGCCTGACCTCGCGGCCAAGCTGCAGGATCTGGCGCGCCAGGAGCCGAACCTGAAGGGCCTCATCCTCGACCTGCGCAACAACGGCGGCGGTTTGCTGCAAAGCGCGGTCGGCGTCGCGGGCGCGTTCCTGCCGCCGAATTCGGTGGTGGTGTCGACCAACGGCCAGATTCCGGATTCGAAGCAGATCTATCGCGACACCTACGATAACTACCGTCTGCAATCGTTCGACAGCGATCCGCTGAAAGACGTCCCGGCCATCTTCAAGACCGTGCCGATGATCGTGCTGACCAACGCCTACTCGGCGTCGGCATCGGAAATCGTCGCGGGCGCGCTGCAGGATCAGCACCGCGCGCTGATTCTCGGCAAGACCACGTTCGGCAAGGGTTCGGTGCAAACCGTACGCCCCATGACGGCGGACACCGCGCTGCGCCTGACCACCGCGTATTACTACACGCCGAGCGGTCGTTCGATCCAGAACAAGGGCATCCGCCCCGACCTTCCGGTCGATCAATACGCGGACGGCGATCCGGACGACGCGCTCGTCACTCGCGAAGTCGACTACTCGAATCACCTTGCGAACACGCAGGACCCGAACGAGAAGAAGGAAGCCGAGCAGCGCGAGTCGGAGCGCATGGAGCAGTTGCGTCAGCTCGAAGAGCAGAACGACAAGAAGACGCCGGAGCAGCGCCAGAAGGAACGCGAACGCAAGCCGGTCGAGTTCGGTTCGAACGACGACTTCATGATGCAACAGGCGGTCGGCAAGCTCGAAGGCAAGCCGGTTCAGGAATCCAAGTCGCTGATGGAACGCCGTCTCGCGCAGAACAAGCCGGGCACGTCGGCCTCCGCGCCGGTCGCGGTGAAGCCGACGCAACCGGTGCCGGGCGCATCGGGACCGGCGCCGGCTTCGGCACCGGCTCCCGCTGGAAAGTAAGCCGGCAAATAAGCTGGCCAATAAGCAGCGAACCCGCGCGTGTCTTCGCAGCACGATAGTCTGCGAAGACACGCCGCAGCAGTTTCAGCACAGGCCGCCGCTTAACCGGCGGCATCTCACGGCAAGCCGCAGCAGCCACCCTCCCCGCGCGATTAAAATAACAGCCACGAATGCGCGCCGCGGCCCTTCGGCCTGCCTCTCCTTGCGCGACACCGCGACATAGCGACACACCCCACGCGCCCCGCCATGAATGACGATCAACTCCTTCGCTACTCCCGCCATATCCTCGTCGACGAAATCGGCATCGAGGCGCAGCAGCGTTTTATCGACGCCCACGCGATCGTCGTCGGCGTGGGCGGGCTCGGTTCGCCGGCCGCAATGTATCTCGCGGCGGCGGGCGTCGGCCGTCTGACGCTCGTCGATGCCGATACCGTCGACCTGACCAATCTGCAGCGCCAGATCCTGCACGTCACCGCGTCGGTTGGACGCAGCAAGGTCGAGTCCGGGCGCGACACGCTCGCGCAGATCAATCCCGAGGTCGTCGTCAGCGCGGTCGCCGAGCGCGTCGACGATGCATGGCTCGATCGCGAGGTGCCGCACGCGAGTGTCGTGCTCGATTGCACCGACAACTTCGCGACGCGTCACGCAATCAACCGCGCGTGCGTCAAGCATCGCGTGCCGCTCGTGTCGGGCGCGGCGCTGCGCTTCGACGGCCAGATCAGCACCTTCGATTTCCGCGACGAAGCGTCGCCATGCTACGCGTGCGTGTTTCCCGAAGACCAGCCGTTCGAGGAAGTCGCCTGCTCGACGATGGGTGTGTTCGCGCCGACGGTCGGCATCATCGGTTCGATGCAGGCTGCCGAAGCGCTGAAGGTGATCGGCGCAATCGGCACGCCGCTCGTGGGCCGCCTGACGATGCTCGATTCGCTGCGAATGGAATGGAACACGATGCGCATCGGACGCCAGCCGGATTGCCCGGTGTGCGGCCACGCGCACGGCTCTTGAGGCGGTTCCCCCACTACCCGTCCGAACGACGCCGAAATTGAAAAACGCCGCATCTGAACTGCACCCCAAAAGTTGGACACCGATCCAACCTTTGGGGTGTTTTTCATGACGAAGTACGATGAGCGGTTAAAGCTCAAGCTGGTTAAGCAATACTTGGATAACGTTGCCGGAACCAGGTCGCTTGCAAAGCAGCACGGTGTGAGCCGCACCGTATTGCGTCGCTGGGTGGCGGCCTATGAGCGGCATGGCCGTGAGGGATTACGCAAGAAGTGCAGTCACTACGATGAGCACTTCAAGATGTCGGTTTTGTCCCAAATGTGGAAGAAGGAGCTGTCGCGTCAGCAGGTGGCTGCTTTCTTCGACATCCGCAGCCCAGGATGTATAGGGAAGTGGGAACGCCAGTATCATGATGGCGGTATGGATGCTCTGGCGCCCCGTCCACGAGGGCGCCCCAATGCCCCGCCCAGAACACGAAAAACCAGCCGAAGAAAATGCGCCGGATGAGCGCACGCGTGAGCAGTTGCTCAAGGAAAACGAGTATCTGCGCGCGGAGGTAGCCTACCTAAAAAAGCTCGATGCCCTGCTTCAGGCGAAGAAGCAGGGTGCGCAAAAGAAAAAGCGCAAATAGTGCTGGAACTGCGGCATCAACACCGGCTGCCAGTGCTGCTCAAGGCAGCAGCACTGGCGCGCAGCACCTTCTACTATCAGGTGAAGGTGCTGGACGCTGGCGAGCGGCACGGGGAACTCAAAACCAGGATCAAGGCTGAGTATGAACGCCACAAGGGCCGCTATGGCTATCGGCGCATCACCGCAGCGATCCGGCAGGCAGGCCAGAGCGTGAACCACAAGACGGTACAGCGTCTGATGGCACAGCTGAAACTGAAGTCGCTGGTGCGCGTGAAGAAATACCGCTCATGGCGCGGCGAAGTCGGGCGTATCGCACCGAACCTGCTCAATCGTGAGTTCAGTGCGCCGCAGCCGCACCAGAAGTGGGTGACGGATGTGACCGAGTTCAACGTGCTGGGGCAGAAACTGTATCTCTCGCCTGTGCTCGATCTGTACAACGGTGAGATCGTGGCCTATCAGATGAACACGCGCCCTGTGTTTGAGCTGGTCAGCGGCATGCTGCGCAAGGCGCTGACCAGACTGGGCAACACGGATAGGCCGCTGCTGCATTCAGATCAGGGCTGGCAATACCAGATGCCCGCGTACCGGCATCTGTTGGCTCGACACGGCCTGACACAGAGCATGTCGCGCAGGGCAAACTGCTACGACAATGCAGCGATGGAAAGCTTCTTTGGAACGCTCAAGTCAGAGTTCTTCCGCCTGAATCGCTTCGAGAGCATCGACGCCCTGAAAGCCGGTATCAGACAATATATTCACTACTACAACCACAAACGCATCAAGCTGAAGTTAAACGGGCTGAGTCCTGTGATGTACAGAACCCAGTCCTCGCGGCCCTAGCCAAAAACTGTCCAACTTTCCGGGGTCGGTTCAATCATGTGCGGCGTTTTTTCGTTCAACGAGGCGCGATCGAGCGCGTCAGATTCACACCAGCGCGACCCGCTTGAGCGCCGCCTGCACCTCTTCCGGCTCGAACGAAGCCAGCACTTCGGCCACGGGCTTTTCGAGCGTTTTCAGATGCGAGCGCAGCACCTCCTGCTTGACCTCGAGCAGTTGGCTCGGATGCATCGAAAACTCGGTCAGGCCCATGCCGAGCAACAGACGCGTCAACGCCGGATCACCCGCCATCTCACCGCACACCGATACCGGCACGCCCGCACGCTTGGCCTCGCGCAGCGTGAACGCGATCAGATGGAGCACCGCCGGATGCAGCGGGTCGTACAGATGCGCGACCGAGTTATCCGCGCGATCGATCGCGAGCGTGTACTGGATCAGATCGTTGGTGCCGATCGACAGGAAATCGAGCCGCTTCAGAAACAGCGGCAACGCGATCGCGGCGGCCGGAATCTCGATCATCGCGCCGACCTGCACGTTCGGATCATAAGCAATGCCCGCGTCGTCGAGTTGGCGCTTGGCTTCGCGGATCAGATCGAGCGTCTGGTCGATTTCCTGCGCGTGCGCGAGCATCGGGATCAGGATCTTCACCTTGCCGAACGCCGACGCGCGCAGGATCGCGCGCAGCTGCGTGAGGAACATCTGCGGCTCGGACAGGCTCCAGCGAATTGCGCGCAAGCCGAGCGCCGGATTCACGGCGGTCTCGTAGCCGTCGCCGCCGGCCATCGAATCGAGCGGTTTGTCGGCGCCGACGTCGATCGTGCGGATCGTGACCGGCAAGCCGTTCATCAGTTCGACCGCGCGACGATACGCGCTGAACTGCTCCTCCTCTTCGGCCATCCGGTCCTTGTGATTCATGAACAGGAACTCGGTGCGAAACAGACCCACGCCGGTCGCGCCCGATTCGATCGCCGCGCGCGCGTCGTCCGGCAACTCGATGTTCGCGCACAGTTCGATGCGCGTGCCGCACAGCGTTTGCGTCGGCGAGAACTTGAGCCGTTGCAGCTTGCGCTGCTCGAGCTCCTTCTCGCTTTGCCGATACGAGTATTCCTCGAGCACGATCGGCGCGGGATCGACGATCACGATGCCGTGGTCGCCATCGACGATGATCAGATCGTCCTGGCGGATCAGCGCGCTCGCATGCTGCACGCCGACCGCGGCCGGAATGCCGAGGCTGCGCGCGACGATCGCGGTATGCGACGTGCGCCCGCCGAGATCGGTGACGAAGCCCTGGAACGTCTGCGTCTTGAACTGCATCATGTCGGCCGGCGCGATGTCGTGCGCGACGACGATCATTTCATCGCACGCGCCATGCACGTTGTCGACGATGCCCGGCGCACCCGCGAGCGCCTTCAGCACACGTTCGACGACCTGTTCGATGTCGGCTTTGCGTTCGCGCAGGTATTCGTCTTCGATATCGTCGAAATGGCGCGAGAGTCTTTCGAGCTGTTCGGTCAGCGCCCACTCGACGTTGTAGCGGCGCGTGCGGATCAGGTCGATGGTTTCCTGAACCAGCATCACGTCGTTCAGGATCATCGTGTGAACGTCGATGAACGCGCCCATTTCACTGGGGGCATCCGCGGCGAGATCGGCGCGCAGCACGTTGAGTTCTTCATGCACGCGTTGCTGAGCCGCGCGAAAGCGCCCGACCTCCCCTTCGATCTGGGCGGGTTCGATCAGATAGTGGTCTACGTCGAGTGCTGCCGGGGCGATCAGATAGGCCCGCCCGATGGCGATACCGCGTGACACGGGAATTCCATGCAGCGTGAATGACACGCGCACCTCCTCTAGTTGTGTAATGCCGCGGCAAACCGCTGCAATGCTCTCAGACTGTACCTGGCATTATAAATTCCGCGCCTTTTTGAAGTATGTCGGCGGTGTGTGCAGCGCAGCACGAGTTATCGCAATCAGGTGTCCTCGTACACCGCGAAGCTGCGCTTTATACGCGTCACACAAAATATATGGTTTAAACATTGAAAACGCGTGTCGCCCTACGCGCATGTCGCCTTACGCACTCTTCCCCGCGGCTTTCGCGCCGCTTCTATAAGCCTTAATGTCGATTCGCAGCGGGCCTCTTCTGATATTCAAATGTCGGCGGCGAAAAAAAAGCCGCGGACTGAGCCGCGGCATTTTCGGGTTTGTCGAACACAAAGCGCGCGGCGTTATTGACCTTCGCCAAATTTATCGGCGATCAGTTTCAACAGCGCGTCCATCGCTTCCTGTTCGTCGGTACCTTCCGTTTCGATCAGCACGGTACTGCCGATGCCCGCGGCCAGCATCATCACGCCCATGATGCTCTTTGCGTTGATACGACGGCCATTGCGGCTCATCCAGATTTCCGCCTGGTAGTTGCCCGCGAGTTGCGTCAACTTGGCCGACGCGCGCGCGTGCAGCCCCAGCTTGTTCACAATTGTCGTTTCTTGTTGCAGCATGTGATGGTCCGAAGCGCGGGTGAATGAAATGGTGAAAAGTCAAACTGCAAAGCGGCTGCAATGCGCTTGGCGCCGTTGCGAAACCGCTTGAATCCGTCGAAGCTGCCTGCCTGCGAACCAGCCCGATTTACAGGCCGGGCGCGTCCGGCTTCTGTGTCAGATCGGCATCGGCCGGCAACGCGGGAACACAGTCGGCGGGCGCCGCGTCAGCCGGCAGCGCCGGCAGGCCATCGGCCGGGCAGGCTGACGCCGCGACCGGTTCCGGCGTCGCCGGTCCGATCGCGTGCACGCCCTTGGTCGCGCCGGCGAGCGCCTTGTCGACGAGCGTGTCGAGCGGCGTCGCCCGATAGCAGACCGCACGCACCAGCATCGGCAGATTGACGCCGCACAGCACGCGCACATCCGGCTCGGTGGCGAGCCGGCCCGCGATGTTGGCCGGCGTCGCGCCGAACATATCGGTCAGCACGAGCGCGCCGTTCTCTTCCTTCAACCGCGCGACTTCCGAATTCGCGAACGCGACGACCTGCGCGGGATCACAATCCGGCGACACATCGATCACGCCGATACGCGCCGGCAAACCGCCATAGATGTGGGAAATGCAATCGCGCAACGCGGTGGCGAATGGAGCGTGCGCAATGATCAGAATGCCTGCCATGTCAGCCTTACTGCGATAGAACGGCCCCAAAACCGTGGACCGGGACTCGAGCCCGGTTCGCCATCGCCCCGGACCGGCCGTGGGTCGCGAGGGCGGAAATGCATCGTCGGACGAGCGGGCATTGTAGCAGCCTCATTTTCGCGCCAATCCCGACGGCGCGCCTGATGCGGATTTACTACACAGATTGGGGGTGCGGCCGGGCAATCAAGGCCGCTAGAGTCGGCGCGTCAGCCGACCGCGCGCTCAAGCGCGTCGACGAACATCGCGGCGACGTCGAAGCCGGTCTGATCCATGATCTCGCGGAAACACGTCGGGCTCGTGACGTTGACTTCGGTGAGCCAGTCGCCGATCGCATCAAGTCCGACCAGCAGCAAGCCGCGCGCCGCCAGCGCCGGCGCGAGCGTATCGGCGATCTTGCGGTCCTGCTCGCTGAGCGGCCGCGCGACACCCAGTCCACCGGCCGCCAGGTTGCCGCGCACCTCATTACCCTGAGGAATGCGCGCGAGCGAGTATGGCACCGCTTCGCCGCCGATCAGCAGGATGCGCTTGTCACCCTCCTTGATCTCGGGGATGAATTTCTGCGCCATCACCGAGCGTGCGCCGTCGTGGCTCAGCATTTCGACGATCGAGCCGAGGTTCATACCGTCCGCCTTCACGCGGAACACGCCCATGCCGCCCATGCCGTCGAGCGGCTTCAGGATCACGTCGCCATGCTGTTCGTGGAACGCGCGCAGACGCGCCGGGTCGCGCGTGACCAGCGTCGGCGCGACGAACTGCGCGAACTCGCCGATCGCGAGCTTCTCCGAATGATCGCGGATCGCCTGCGGCTTGTTGAAGACGCGCGCGCCGCCACGCTCGGCCAGTTCGAGCAGCCACGTCGACGTCACGTATTCCATGTCGAACGGCGGGTCTTTGCGCATCACAACCGCGCCGAAGCTCGCAAGCGCGCGCGGCGCGGCGGCATCGGCGACGAACCAGACGTCACGATGCAGATCGGCGGTATCGCCGGTGATCGCAATGCGCTGCACGTTCGCTTCGACATCGCCGCCCGTCCACGCCAGATGCTTCGGCTCGCAGGTGTACACCGTGTGGCCGCGGCGCGCCGCTTCGGCCATCATCGCGTAGGTCGAGTCTTTGTAAATCTTGAAATGGCTGAGCGGATCGGCGATGAAAAGAATGTCCATGAAAGTCCCGGTGCGCCCTGACGGGCGTGACATTGTTCGTCAATATAGTCTTTGAAGACGGCGATGGCGGCACGCATGCCGCCATCCTGCCGCGCGAGATGGCTTAGACCTGGATCGCTTCGGGATCGGTCTTTTCGAGTTCGACCGATGCGGCCAGCAACCCGAGCCGCGCCACGACGCCATACATATAGAAGCGGTTCGGCGGCGCCGCGCCGGGCTTCGCGTGCGCATCGGGCAGCGCCGTATGCTCGAAGCCGAGCGGCACGAAGTGCATGCCCGGCGCGTTCAGGTTCTGGTCGCGCTCGCGGCTGCCGTGCACGCGATAGAAGCCGCCCACCACATAGCGGTCGATCATGTAGACGACCGGCTCGGCGACTTCCTCGCCGATGCGCTCGAACGTGTACACGCCCTCCTGCACGATGACGTCGTGCACTTCGAGGCCGTCCTTGGTCGCCGCCATGCGCGTGCGTTCGCGCTTCGTCAGCGCGGCGACTTCCGACGCGTCGTGCACGGTCATCACGCCCATGCCGTAAGTACCCGCATCCGACTTGATCACGACATACGGTTTTTCGGAGATGCCGTACTCGCGATACTTGCGCGCGATCTTCTTCAGCACGCCGTCGATCGCATCGGCCAGCGCTTCCTCGCCGGTGCGCTGCTGAAAGTCGACGCCCTCGACGTGCGCGAAATACGGATTGATCATCCACGGATCGATCTCGACCATCTTCGCGAACTTCTTCGCGACGTCGTCATAACACGAGAAATGCGTCGACTTGCGGCGTACTGCCCAGCCCGCATGCAGCGGCGGCAGCAGGTACTGCTCGTGCAGATTTTCGAGCACAGGCGGAATGCCGCCGGACAGGTCGTTGTTCAGCAGAATCGAGCACGGGTCGAAGTTCTTCAGCCCCAAGCGCCGCTGCGAGCGCTCGAGCGGTTCGAGCACGAGCTTCTGGCCGTCGGACAGCGCGATCGTGACCGGGCCGTTGATGGTTTCGTCGAGCGTGCCGAAGCGTACGTTGAGGCCCGCCTGACGCATGATCGACGCAAGCCGGGCGACGTTTTCGAGGTAGAACGCGTTGCGCGTGTGGCGCTCCGGAATCACGAGGAGATTCTTCGCGTCCGGGCAGATCTTTTCGATCGACGCCATCGCGGCCTGCACCGCGAGCGGCAGCACTTCCTGCGGCAAATTGTTGAATGCGCCGGGAAACAGGTTGGTGTCGACCGGCGCGAGCTTGAAGCCCGCGTTGCGCAGATCGACGGAGCAATAGAACGGCGGCGTGTGCTCCTGCCATTCAAGCCGGAACCAGCGTTCGATAGCGGGCGTGGCGTCGAGGATCTTCCGCTCGAGGTCGAGCAGCGGGCCGTTTAACGCCGTAACTAGGTGCGGAACCATTGATCACTCGCAGACTGGAGAAAAAAGATTGTAGAGCAAATGCTTTGTCCATTTGGGGACGGTTTCTCCATTCGCAAGCAGACCCGAATGCATTCTCCCTATCTCGATGATAGGCGCGGAAAATTGCCGTTCGCAACCCGATCAGCAAGAAAAAAGCCCGCCATGAAGGCGGGCGAACTTTGCTGCGCTCAGCTTTTTCCTGACTGGCGGGCCCAGGAGCGCGGGCCCGCAGCACAACAGGTTCTTCGTTATTCGACTTTCTCGCCGTGCAGGCTCACGTCGAGGCCTTCGCGCTCCTGCTCTTCGGTTACGCGGATGCCGATCACCATGTCGATGATCTTCAGCAGCACGAAGCTCACCACGCCGCTGTAGATCAGCGTCGTCAGCACGCCCTTCGCCTGCAGGATCACGTTGCCGTCGAAGCCGCTGATGTCCTTGACCGCGAACACGCCTGTGAGGATCGCGCCGATGATCCCGCCGATGCAGTGCACGCCGAACGCGTCGAGCGAATCGTCGTAGCCGAGCTTGTGCTTGAGCCACGTGGCCGACCAGAAGCAGACCACGCCCGCGACGATGCCGATCACCAGCGCGCCTACCGTGCCGACGAAGCCCGACGCCGGCGTCACCGCCACCAGACCCGCGACCGCGCCCGACACGATACCGAGCACCGACGGCTTACCCTTGGCCGCCCATTCGGCGAACATCCACGCGAGCGCTGCCGCGGCGGTCGCCACCTGGGTCGCGAACATCGCGAAGCCGGCACGGCCGTCCGCCGCTACCGCCGAACCCGCGTTGAAGCCGAACCAGCCGACCCACAGCATCGCGCCACCGATCAGCGTCAGCGTCAGGTTGTGCGGCGCCATCGACTCCTTGCCGTAGCCGACGCGCTTGCCGAGCACCAGACAGCAGACCAGACCCGCGATACCCGCGTTGATGTGCACCACCGTGCCGCCCGCGAAGTCGAGGATGCCCGCGGTCGCCAGCCAGCCGCTCGGTTCCCACACCATGTGCGCGATCGGCGAGTAGACGAGGATCGACCACAGCGTCATGAACACCAGCATCGCCGAGAACTTCATGCGGTCCGCGAACGCACCGGTGATCAGCGCCGGCGTGATGATCGCGAAAGTCATCTGGTAGACGAAGTAGACCGTCTCGGGGATCGTCGGCGCGAGATGGCTGACGGTCAGCGTCGTGGCCTTGTCGCCCTTGATGTAGTTCATGCCCGTCATGAACACGCGCGAGAAGCCGCCGATGAACGAGTTGCCCGGCGTGAACGCGAGGCTGTAGCCGACCACGGTCCAGACGATCGTCACCAGACAGGTGATCGCGAAGCTTTGCATCAGCGTCGCGAGCACGTTCTTCTTGCGGACCATGCCGCCGTAGAACAGTGCGAGGCCCGGAATCGTCATGAACAGCACCAGCGCGGTGGAAGTCAACATCCACGCGGTGTCACCGGAGTTGATCTTCGACGAATCGACCGAGAACGGTGCGGTCGGCGCGGCCGGCGCCGATGCAGCGGCATCCGCCGCGGGAGCCGCGGACGCTTGCGCGACCGGCACGGAGGCGGCCGCGGGTGCCGACGCGTCCTGCGCGAATGCGGGGCTCAGCCCGCCCGCGAGCAACGAGCCCGCCATCAACAAAGTCATCAACAGTTTGCGCATCTCTCTTTCCTCTTGTCCTGTGTCTTTATAGGGCGTCGGCGCCGGTCTCGCCGGTGCGGATCCGGATCACCTGCTCGATCGGTGTCACGAAGATCTTGCCGTCACCAATCTTTCCAGTGCGCGCCGCACGCTCGATCGCTTCGATAGCCTGATCGACGATGTCATCCGGTACGGCGACTTCGATCTTCACTTTCGGCAGGAAATCGACGACGTACTCCGCGCCCCGATACATCTCCGTATGGCCCTTCTGACGCCCAAAGCCCTTGACCTCCGTTACCGTGATTCCAGAGACGCCAAGCGACGACAAGGCTTCACGAGCCTCATCTAGCTTGAATGGCTTGATGACCGCACTTATTAGTTTCAATTTGCCTCTCCGTTGATCGCCCATCCCGATACTGGCCGCCGTTGACGGTGGCTCAGCGCGCGGGGACGTTCAAAGCAACTGTCATGCCATTCGCACGAACGGTATTGGAGCGGGAGAGTGATCGGAGGAGCCGCGCGTTGGTTTTCGGCGATCAGATGGATGCAGTGAGAGACGGAGCGGGATTGAATGGCGGGACTGTCAGCAGGCTTCTTCGCGGTATGCGGCATGTACCTAGGCACCATGCGCGAGCGCGCTTTCCTGTTGTCCGTCCAACATGGGGCATGCGTGCACGGTTCTGTCGCTTGCTATTACAGATTCATTAATCGAAGCTTCCAGGTTTTCCACTCGCAGGCGCGGCACTCGCGGACGCCTGATTGGTCGAGCGCAACTGCGCGTGCTAACGTGAACAGACATCGCGACTCTCGAACAGGAACGTAGCAGGATGATTTCGCATGTATTCGTTGGGGTGAATGACTTTGACCGCGCGTTGAAGTTCTATTCGGCTGTCATGAGCGAGTTGGGACATCAACTGAAGTTTTGCGAGCCAGATAGACCGTGGGCTGGTTGGATGGCTGTGGGTATGCCGCGTCCGCTTTTCCTTATCGGCAGGCCATATGATGGCAACCCCGCAGAACACGGGAACGGCCAGATGGTGGCATTGCTTGCGCCTGATCGTCGTTCAGTCGACAACGCACACGCTACCGCGCTGGCAAATTCAGGTTCTTGCGAAGGCCCTCCCGGTTTGCGCGCGCACTATCACCCGAACTATTACGGGGCGTATTTTCGCGACCCAGAGGGAAACAAGATTTGCGTGTGTTGTCACGATCCAGAGTGCGCATAGCTATTCCGGCAGGCTCCGGAGTCCTCCCGCCGATGCGGCTGCGAATGCGAGCCATGCGCACATGCTTCGGAAAGACGCTCTAGACAATACGGTCCAGCGCCTTGGCGAACCTGGCGACCGAACCCTCGACGTCATGCAGTTTGTCCAGGCCGAATAATCCGACGCGGAAGGTTTTGAAATCTTCGGGCTCGTCGCATTGAAGAGGAACGCCGGCCGCGATCTGCAAACCGGCATCGGCGAATTTCTTGCCGGATCGTATGCCGTCATCGTCCGTATAGCAGACCACGACGCCCGGAGCCTGAAAACCTTCGGCCGCCACGCTTTTAAAGCCTTTGTCACTCAGCAGTGAGCGAATGCGCTTGCCGAGTTCAAGCTGCTCGGCTCTCACTTTGTCCAAGCCATATGCTTCGGTTTCCTTCATGACGTCGCGCAGCGTCGCGAGACTGTCCGTCGGCATCGTGGCGTGGTACGCGAACCCGCCGTTCTCGTAGGCTTCCATGATCTGCAGCCACTTGCGAAGATCACAGGCGAAGCTGGTGCTGGTCGTCGCGTCGATTCGTTCGCGGGCGAGCGGGCTGAGCATGACCATGGCGCAGCAAGGTGACGCGCTCCATCCTTTTTGCGGTGCGCTGATCAGCACGTCGATGCCACTGGCCTCCATGTCCACCCAGATCGTGCCGGAGGCGATGCAGTCGAGAACGAACATGCCGCCGACCGCATGCACGGCGTCGGACACCGCGCGCATATAGGCATCGGGCAGCATCATTCCGGATGCGGTTTCCACATGCGGCGCGAACACCAGATCCGGCTTGTGCTCCTTGATCGCGGCGACCACTTCTTCGATCGGAGCGGGTGCATAGGCGGCCTGCCTTTCCTGGCCGACCGGACGCGCCTTCAACACGATCGATTCGGACGGAATGCCGCCCATGTCGAAAATCTGCGACCAGCGGTAGCTGAACCAGCCATTGCGGATGACCAGACACTTGCTGTTCGTCGCGAACTGCCGGGCGACGGCTTCCATGCCGAACGTGCCGCTGCCCGGGACGATTACGGCCGACTTCGCGTTGTAGACTTTTTTCAGGGCGCCGGAAATATCGCGTACGACGCCTTGAAAGAGCTCCGACATGTGATTGATCGATCGGTCGGTGTACACGACCGAATATTCGAGGAGTCCCTCGGGGTCGACATCGGGAAGTAAACCTGGCACGTTCGCCTCCAGTAATTGACGAGTAAAAGAATCGAAAACAAATTCTAACGAAAGCTGCCCGCAGCGGCATCGCCGGAGACGCCTTCGTTACCCATCCGGCCGACGCCGATGGCCTCGTCTCAGCCGCTGCTCACGGGAAGATCGGTGTGGTGGGTTCCGCGCCCTCCAGATCGGCCTTCGGTACATGCTGCGCGACCATCTGCTCGATCTCCTCTTCTCGTGATCCAGGCACGTCGGCCATGATCAGGAACTGGCCGTCGCGTATGGCGCCGCGAAAACGCTCGAGTTGTGCGTTCGGTTCGCCGACGCCGATCATTGCGGCCGTCCAGGCCCCGAAGCCGGCTCCCGCCAACGTCAATGCGACGACGGCTCCGCCCGCAATGGCGAGCTCCGCGGGAGGAAACGCCAGCGCCACGAGGCCAACGAGCGCTCCAGTCGCACCGCCGAGCGCCACGCCGCGTTCGAGGGAGTGCACGACGTCGCTGCTTTGCAGCAAAGTTGCCTCGGGTAACTCTTCGAGTGCGACGCAGTGGTTCGCGAGAACATGGATATGCCGCCATGTGATCCGCGACCGCAGCAAGTCGTCTACGATCGCCTTCGCCGTCGTCGTGTCGGGTGCGAGGAAATAAAGGCGTCTCATCTCGATCCTCCATCAATCAAGCCGCCCGCCAACGGGACGATGCTGTTTATCGTACGCCTGCCGCAGGCAATACTGTGGGCGGACGATCACTGCTGTATGCCAGCTTGCAAATTCAGGAAATTCTCCTAAACACGTATGGTTAAGCATAAATCTGCTGCCCGAAAATTTCGCGTAGTTCCGGCAACCATGCAGATTTGCAGTCCACATTACGTTAGGCGTCCAATCGGAGGGAATCGATGACACGCGTTCGCGTTCAGGGCTTCACCATCTCGCTCGACGGATATGGTGCAGGCTCGAATCAGGACATTGACAATCCGCTCGGCGTTGGCGGGACGGAATTGCATCAGTGGCTAGTCCCAACCCGCACGTTCCAGCGGGCCTTGTTCGGCAACGACCGCGGTACGACCGGCGTTAACGATGATTTCGCCGCCCGTGGCTTTGAGAATGTCGGGGCCTGGATTCTTGGGAGGAACATGTTCGGCCCCATTCGTGGGGAGTGGCCGGACACCAACTGGAAAGGCTGGTGGGGAGACAGTCCGCCATATCACGTCCCGGTCTTCGTCCTGACCCATCATCCGCGTGCCCCGATCGAGATGAAAGGCGGCACGACGTTCCACTTCATCACAGGGGGCATTCGCGAGGCGCTCGACCGCGCCCGCGAGGCCGCTGCCGGAATGGACGTGCGGATCGGCGGTGGGCCGCAGACAATCCGGCAGTATCTCCGCGAGGGCCTCATCGACGAACTGCACATTGCCATCGCGCCGGTCCTGCTCGGCCGGGGAGAATCGCTGTTCGAAGGGATCGACTTGCGGGCTCTGGGGTACGAATGCGTTGAATTCGTAGCGTCGGACAAAGCCACGCATGTCGTTTTAAGGCGCCAGGGACACACGGACGCCTAACCCGGTCTCGTACCGCATACTTCGGTGAATCGCCCCCCGAAAGGATCGACATGGTTGCCAAGCTTGCACGCTCCTGGTTGACCTGGAGCGCGCCTGCGGCCGCTGCGCAAGCCGCCGGTCGCCCGCTCGTGGCGCTGGAATCGACCATCATCGCGCATGGCATGCCCTACCCGGAGAACGTTCGCACCGCGCGCGAAGTGGAGGCGTTGATCCGTGACGCGGGCGCCGAGCCGGCGACGATCGCGCTGATCGGCGGGCGAATCCACATCGGCCTTTCGGATGACGAACTGGAAATGATCGGCCGTTCCGACCACGTGCATAAGGTCAGCCGCCGCGACCTGCCGGCGGTGCTGGCCGGCGGCGGCCTGGGCGCCACGACCGTGGCTGGCACGATGATCTGCGCGGCGTTGGCCGGCATCGAGGTCTTCGTCACCGGCGGCATTGGCGGCGTACACCGAGGCGCCCAGCACAGCTTCGACATCTCGGCCGATCTGCAGGAACTGGCGAAGACCTCGGTCGCGGTGATCTGCGCCGGTGCGAAGTCCATCCTGGACATCGGGCTCACCCTGGAATACCTGGAAACCCACGGCGTGCCGGTGCTCAGTTGCGAACAGGACAATTTTGCGGCGTTCTACACGCGTGACAGCGGCTTTCGCGCGGACTTCAGGCTGGACGACGCGGCGGAGCAGGCACGCTTCATCCGCACCAAGTGGGACCTCGGCCTCGACGGCGGTGTGGTGTTGAGCACGCCAGTGCCGGAAGCGGCAGCGATGTCGGCCGAAGAGATCGACGCGCTGACTCGGCGGGCGCTCGACGAGGCCGCTGCGCAAGGAATCACCGGTAAGGCCGTCACGCCGTTCCTGCTGGCGCGCATCAAGGCGTTGACAGGCGGGCGCAGTCTGGCGACAAACATCGCGCTCGTAAAACACAATGCCGAGGTCGGCGCAAGGCTGGCGCTGGCGTTGGCACGCTCGAAGCGCGGGTCGGGCGCGGTGTAACCGCGTGCTATCTTTTACGGATTCGAAACCTTCCTGTCAGGACGGCTCGTGGACGTCGCCGTATGGCTGCACAGCCTCGGAATGGAGCGGTATGAACCGGTGTTTCGCGAAAACGCCATCTATCACGAGCTTGGCGACAATTCGATGCCCTATCCACTGGGCAACATACATCCTCGCTTCTGGTCCTGGTATATGGGCGCAAGCAACTTCACCGGGGCACTGGGAGACTTCCTGGCGGCCATTCAGGGTTCTAACCTGGGTGGCGGCAATCATGCGGCGGCTTTGATGGATCAGCAGGTCGTCGACTGATGCCAATCGCCCTCGATCCTCACAAGTGGTTGCACGCCCCGTTCGAGGTCGGCTGCGCGCTCGTTCGCGACGCCGCTGCGCATCGAGGCGCATTCGCGCTGACTCCGGAATATCTGCAACCGACACCGCGTGGAATCGCTTCGGCTCCCTGGTTATACGAGTATGGATTGCAGACGTCCAGAGGTTTCCGCGCGCTCAAAGTCTGGATGGCTCTGAAACAGCATGGCGTCGAGAAGTTCGGCCGTCTGATCGATCAAAACATCGCGCAGGATCGCTACCTCAGTGTTGGTATGCTTAACGCTACGAACGGCGGAGCCGCGCCCCATCTTTCTGTCTTGGACCGCAAGGTTGACGGAACCCAACGGAGGGCAGCATGAATAAAAGCAATGCGAGCAGAATAATCGGCGCAACGTTAGTCGCGGCCATCGCGAGTGGCTCGGCCTATGCGAACGGGCAACCCGGTCTTAGCGCGACGACCGACGTGATTGCACAAAAGGTGGCGGCCTCGAGCTCACCGCCTCGACCCAAGCCGGATACTTCGATAGTTCGCGACGTTCGCCGTGCCCTCAGGCGCGTACCCGATATGGATGATTCAAAGATTCATATCAGGGCGAGCCACGGCGTCGTTACGCTCACCGGGACGGTGCCGGAAAGCTGGCAGATCTCGCGCGCCGCCAATGCGGCGAGATCAGTGCTCGGTGTCAAGTCGGTGAGGAACAGATTGACCGTGCGAGAGAGCGACGAAGCAGCCATTGAGCACCGTCCCGCGACATCGGCCGGATAAGTAGTTGATGCTCGACAGATCGGACCGGATTGCACCTTTCGTGTGGGCCGGTCGCCAGCGTTTGCTGTCGCCCTACGTTGTACTCCACCCCAAACTGAATATCGAAGAGGTCAGGGTCGAAGGCCGCTCGACGCCAACGGACTCCCCCTAGCGTCAACTGAAACCGGAGGACGTGGCAGCGATTCTCGCTGACGCTATGGAAGGCGTGAACGCGAAGCTGGCGGCGATAGACGCCTCATGGACGCAGCACTAACCATTTCGATCCCTGACGATAAAGGCGGCTTAATGCCGCCTTTTTTAATCCTGCACTAGCAGGAATATGCAATAGAAATCGAGATGTCCGACACAATCGTAAATAGCTGTCAAAACGGGCTTATCCCGAATTAAAGCGATTGACCGTGTTCCGTTTCGATGATTAATTCGCGAGGTATCGCCTGAAAACTCTTGAGGAGTGTAATGGAGCAACTGAAACAGCGAAGCAGCGGGACGGATTGGACAGTCGAGGAAGAATGCGATCTTTGCCGTATCACCTATTCGATCTACTCAAACTTCCCGCCGATGCCTCACGCGCAGGCCCTGAACGCCGAAACCGGCGAGTTCTTTCCGTTTGACAGGGTTCGTGAGTTGAAATCCGGCTACGCGATGGCCGAAGCGCTGGGTTACGCATGGGCGTGCAATTGTCGCGGGCGTGCCCCCAAACGGTTCAATGAGCAGTTCGAGCTAAGAGACTCCACCGGCAAGCGACAGGCGGGGGTGCGTTACAGGATTCGCGTCGGTTCGAGGGTCATCGCGAAAGGTGTCACCGATTTCCAAGGGCGAACCCAGCGTGTTTCGACAGATAACGCAAAGCAGGTTTCCATCGAAGTTGCCGGGCAATAGGGGTGGAAAGCAGGTGAGTCTTCCATCACTGGTGAACACATGACGAATGAAATTTTTGAAAAAGAATAGCCAATATTTAAATACCGACGAGCATGAAGAATGGACCGAGGTCGGCACAGCCATTACCAATATCACTCCTGGGTCAATATCCAATGTCGTGATCAATACCACCCGTATCTGCCCCAACATGAGTAATAACGAGTTTAGAAAAGAGGTCATGCGGGCGCGCGATGCTGGTGCATCTTTAATCAAGGAGCGCATTGCTGCAGTAGCACGCTGGGACGCCAAAGAGCAGGACCGTGCCAAAATTTATTTCGCCCGCGCGGACGAAGAAATCCGAAGCACTCTGGCTGCTGGCCTGCCGCGCTTACTCGCCGCGATGCAAGAACTCGTGCCAGAAAAAATTGTGCGATGGGATAGCGAACTGAACAGGAGCCTTACATGCTCACCCAAACCGGACCACGGTGACAACGCGGCTGCTGTTTGCAAGCCCGACTCGCAGAACCGCGTTATTGCCATATATTCGAAGTTTTGTAGCTTCAAATTCGGCGCATTGTGGCGAGAATGTAAGATCAAAACGCTAATCCACGAATGTACTCACTTTACCGACACTTTTGACTCCCTTGACCGCGTGTATGCTGACACTGAAGCTGGACTCAAGACATATGCGAAGAATCATCCCGACGAAGCGATTCGCAACGCGGACAACATCACCGGTTATATCGCAACATTCGACAGGGAAGTGACATGAGTACTATGCCAGGTTTCAGCCGCCGTATTGCTGCCGTGTCCATCATATCCATGTGTCTTTATGGATCAGCTAGTGCATGCTCGATCTCAAAGGTAGCGGGACTCCAGTTACCATTCAGCACCACGGATCTTTCAAATGCAAATAGGCTGACGATTGCAGACGCAGTGATTACCGCAAGGCAATGGCCTGAAGTGCAAATTCAGGCAGTTGTAATTGCCGGTGCCTATATTAGCGAAGGCAATTTGGAACAGCTAAAAAAAGATCGTGCCGAGAACGTGAAAGCGTATTTGAAACAACTTGGTATCAGGAGTGAAAATATCATAATCGAGCCCAAGACTTTTACGGATCAAATGGTAGCAAAGCGCCCGGACGGCACATTGGACATTGAGCAGATCGTCGTGGAACTAACCCCGATCTGTAGCGGCGGCTGTGAACGACTATGCGACGATCCGCGCGTAGTGCCGACGAGCAAGGCTATCAGATAGAAATTCGCCCCGCTTAGGCGGGGGCTTTTACCTTGGGCGCTTCGGCGTTGCAGATCGCGCGTCGTGTCACGCAACGACCGAACATGTCACCGATTTCCAAGGGCGTACCCAGCGTGTTTCGACAGATAACGCAAAGCAGGTTTTCATCGAAGTTGCCGGTCAATAGCGATGGACAGCAGGTGAGTCTTCCATCACTGGTGAACACATGACGAATGAATTTTTGAAAAAGAATAGCCAATATTTCAAGACCGACGAGCATGAAGAATGGACCGAGGTCGGCACAGCCATTACCAATACAACTCCCGGGTCAATATCCAATGTCGTGATCAATACGACGCCTATCTGTCCAAACATGAGTAACAAGGAATTCAGACAGGAGGTCATGCGGGCACGTGATATCGGTGCGGAGTTAATCAAGAGACGCATTGAGGGTCTTGCGCGTTGGGACTTGAAAGAGCAGGACCGTGTGAAATTCTACTTTGCACGTGCGGATGAATCTACAAGAACCGTGCTCAGCCATGGTTTGCCGCGATTGCTCACAGCAATGCGGGAGTTAGTACCAGAAAAGATTGTGCGATTTGACAGCGAAACAAACAGGAAGCTGTCCTGTGCAGTCAGGCCAGATACGGGAGACAATCAGGCCGTAGTCTGCAAACCTGATTCGGAAAAGCGTGTCATCGCTGTCTATTCCAAATTTTGCAGCAGTCCATTTGGTCAGTTGTGGAGCACGTGTAAGATAAAAACAATAATTCACGAATGCACTCACTTCACCGACACTTTTAATTCAGAAGACTGGGTTTACACCGATAAGGCATCGGGCGCACGGATATTCGCCGAAAATCATCCGGATCAGGCTATCCGAAACGCAGACAACATAACCGGCTATATCGCAACATTTGACGGAGTAAATCTCACATGAGTAGAAGGCTGAATTACAGGGCTGGCGCCGTGGCCGCACTGCTCGCCATCTCGCTCTGCTTTTTTGGATCAGTTCGTGCATGCACGATAGGAGAGAACGTAGCGCTTGAGTTGCCCTTCAACGCTACCGCGCTTTCGACGGCGGATCGACGTGCGATTGCGGGAGCCGTAGGTGAGGCAAAGAAGTGGCCCAACGTGCAGATTCAGGCGATTGTTATGGCTGGCGCGTATATTGGTGAGCGCAATCTGGAAGAGTTGCAAGACCGCCGTGGTCAGGTTGTGAAAGCGTATTTGAGGAAGCTTGGCATCAGGAGCGAGTACATCATGATCGATCCCACAACTCTTACTGAGGGATATGTTGTGAAGCGCCGCGACGGTAGCCCGACTGTTCGTCAGATCGAAATCGAGTTGACTCCGATCTGTAAAGGTAGCTGCGCGTGGATGTGCGACGATCCCCGAGTCACGCCCCGTAGCAGAGTGATCAACCCGTAAGAACCCGAACAGGCTCCCGCTTCGGCGGGCTCCGCAAAGTCGTGAGTCTTGCAGGCAAGCGGCACCACTATGATTCGGCATAGCCCACGTTCGCGCGTAGTGCCGCGAGTGAGTATGGAAATTGCGCACGCGCTTCGTCATGCGAACGTGCGCCACCCAACGATATCCGGCGAAGCAGTCTTTCTCGCCGACGAGCAGCCCGTCGAACTGCCCATGCTGTCGCGATAGACGATCACCTCTGGAGCCGGCCCGTCCATCACTGCGAGTGCCGCCGCCACGACGCTCTCAGCCGCGTTGGTCACGCTGCGGCAACCGGGCGTGTCCAGGTGCTGAATGATCGGCACACCCGAGAAGAAGCCCACCAGCGCGAAGCCACATGGCTTTCCGTGGACATCGGGCGACCTCGCTTTTTGCAAGTGTGTGGCAATGTGTGGAAAATGCTGTGGCCATGGACTGCAACAAAAAAACGCAAAAAACGACATGAACCGGAAGTTGCCGGGAGGTTGCTGAGAGCGCGGACAGGTGAAGATTCGCCGCAAATCCTTGGGGTAATGGGGCTTTGAGGCATGTCCGGAATCCGCGAGACACTTACCCACCTCGCCTTTTTCGAGCGGAGGCCGCAGGCATCGAACCGCAATAAAAATCGCGAACGGCGAGGAAACATGTGTTATTTTGTGGCATTGTGACGGCCGAAACCCGACACGCCATGCGTAGCTCGCAGGTGCGCGATGAACGCCGACGAGATCGACGTGCTGGTCACCGATGCGCCGCTCGACGCGCACTATGCGCAGATCTTCGCCGCGGCACGCGTCGAGGTGCGTTATCCGGGCAGCGCGGCCGCGCCGATAACTGCTGCCCTCGCAGAAGAGACGGAAGGACCGGGCGAGGCAGCGCATCGATCGCCCCTGCGCGGTCTGCCCGACGCAACTTGCCAGGCAACCAGCGACGCCACCGCCGACGATACGCACGGAGAGCCACACCATGCTCGATAACCGCTCAGCGGGGCCCGTGCCCGCTTCATTGAACCCGAACCGCCGACTCGCGATCGAGCGCATCGACTACATCGTGCAAAGCCTCGAGGCGAGCGGCTCGGTCAGCGTCGTGAACCTGTCGGCGACGCTCGGCGTGTCGCGCGAAACGATCCGCCGCGACCTGAAGATTCTCGCGGAACAGGGCCGCGCGAATCTCGTGCACGGCGGCGCGGCGAAGCGGCCCGTCGCGGAACCGTCGCTGGCAAGCCGCGAGGCGGTCAACGCGCTGGGCAAGGCGGCCATTGGTGCCGCGGCCGCACGACTCGTCGCGGATCGCATGGTCGTGCTGATCGACTCGGGCTCGACTACGCTGGGCCTCGCCGAGGCGCTGCAGCATCATCGCGACCTGACCGTGATCACCAACAGCCTGCCGATCGCGCTGATGCTGTGCCGCGCGCCCGGCGTGAAGGTCGTCGTGCTCGGCGGCGACATCGACCCGAACGACGAAGCCGCTTTCGGCGTCGAGACGATGACCGCGCTCAGCCATTTCCGCGCCGATCTCGTGTTTGTCGGCGTGGGCGGCATCTCGCCCGAAGGCGAATTCACCGACTACTCGCGACTCGCCGCCGAGCAACGTCATCTGATGATGAAGTCGGGCAAAAAGGTTTACGTGCTCGCGGACCACAGCAAGTTTGAACAGCAGACGCCTGTGCTGATCGCGCCTGTGCCGCATATCGCCGGACTGATCGTCGACGCCGAGCCGCCCGCCGGCATCGTCCGCGCCTGCGCCGAACAGCGCTGGGAAATCATCATCGCCAATCGCCACAGCTAGCATGACGATGACGCTTCCCGTGTTTTTCGCCGTGCTGTCGGCCGCGCTTTTGCATGCGGGCTGGAACGCGGTGATCAAGGTGCGCCTCGATCCTTTTCTGGCGATGACCCTGCTGTGCATCGCGTGCGGTCTGATCGCGCTGCCGTCGCTCGCGTTCACCGGATTCGCTCGGCCTGCTGCGTGGCCCTGGGTGGCGGGATCGGTGGCGCTTCATTTCGGCTACTACGTGTGTCTGAGCGAGGCATACCGTCGTGCCGACATGAGCCAGATCTATCCGATCGCGCGCGGCTCCGCGCCGCTGATCACCGCGCTCGTCTCCGTCACGATCCTGCACGAGACGATGAGCGCGGGCGCCATCGCGGGAGTCGTGCTGCTCGGCAGCGGCGTGTTGCTGCTGTCGCTGCGCGGCCGCCATCACTCCGCATCTGAAAACCGTGTCGCGCTCGGCTTCGCGCTGCTCACGGCGGTGACGATCGCGGGCTACACGGTCGTCGACGGCGTAGGCGCACGCGTCGCCGGCAATCCGAACTCCTACGCGGCGACGCTATTCGTGTTCGATGCATTACCGATGCTGACGCTTTGCCTGTATCGCTACGGGCCGGCCGGCATGGCGCCGATGCGGCGATTCCTGCTGCCGGGGTTCGCGGGCGGCGCGATGTCGCTCGCGGCGTACTGGATCGTGATCTGGGCGATGACCGTCGCTCCCATCGCCCTCGTTGCGGCAGTGCGCGAGACGAGCGTGGTGTTCGCCGGCATCATCGCCGTGTATGTGCTCAAGGAGCCGTTCAGCCGCGTGCGTACCGCGGCCGCTACGTTGACGTTGGCTGGCCTCGCGCTGATGCGGCTGTTCTGATTCCGAGCGTGGGTTTCGGCGCTGACGGCAGGCCACTGGCCTTCTGACCGGTGCCGCAACCGGCCGCGCGATGCGCTCGATCAACCCCGGTCACCCCCTCCGGCCTCCCCATGCGGGTTTGTCCCGAGCGGAGGCCGTTTTCCCATATCCATCACGGACTTCGCCAACTTCCAGGCGGCGTTTCGCGTGTCCGAGCGGAATGTGGCATTTTTTGGCATCTTGACTGTTTTTGTTGCAGCCCCTAGAGTGGGTCTCACGCACCTGCGCAGTACCCAAATCGACCCACAAGGAGACATCGATGACCGGTTCCACGTATGCATCGCCGGCTTGTTCCGAAACTGGCGATCCGCTGTTGCTGACCCCCGGACCACTGACCACGTCACGCACCGTCAAGGCCGCGATGGTTCACGACTGGGGCTCGCGCGACGCCAACTTCATCGAGATCAACCGCTCGGTGCTCGCGCGCCTTGCCGCGATCGCCAATGGCGCGCGCGACTGGGTGACGGTGCCGATGCAGGGCTCGGGCACCTTCGCCGTCGAGGCGATGCTCACCACTTTCGTGCCGCCCGGCGGCGAGGTGCTGGTGCTGATCAACGGCGCGTATGGCAAGCGCGCGAAGCGCATCCTCGAAATCGCCGGCCGCAAAGCCGTCGTGCACGAAACGGCGGAGGACACGCCGCCCGATCTCGCCGAGATCGACAAGGTGCTGGCCGCCTCGCCGTCGATCACGCATGTGTTCGCGGTCCACTGCGAGACCACCGCGGGCATTCTCAATCCGATCGCGCAGATCGGCGCGCTCGCGGCCCGCTACGGCAAGGGCTATCTGGTCGATTCGATGAGCGCGTTCGGCGCGTTGCCGCTCGACGTGCAGACGATGCATATCGATGCGGTCGCCGCGTCGTCGAACAAGTGCATCGAGGGCGTGCCCGGTCTCGGCTTCGTGATCTGCCGACGTGAAGCGCTCTCCCGCACGCGGGGCAACGCGACCACGCTCGTGCTCGATCTGCACGAGCAGTGGACCAACCTCGAAAAGACCAGCCAGTACCGCTTCACGCCGCCCACGCACGTGATCGTCGCGTTCCATCAAGCGCTGGAGGAATTCGATGCCGAAGGCGGCGTCGCGGGGCGCGGCGCGCGTTATCGCAACAACTGCCGGATTCTCGTCGAGGGCATGCGCGCGCTCGGCTTCAAGCCGCTGCTGGCTGAAGCGCTGCAGGCTCCGATCATCGTGACTTTCCATATGCCCGAGGACCCGCGCTTCGAATTCCAGCGCTTCTACGACAGCCTGAAGGCGCGTGGCTATGTGATCTATCCGGGCAAGCTGACCGTCGCGGACTCGTTTCGCATCGGCTGCATCGGCCGGCTCGGCGAGCGCGAGATGCGCGCGGCGCTCGGTGCGATCAGTGAGGTGCTCGATGAAATGGGTATCAACGCGCCAGTCGCGAAAACGGCATGAAGGGGGACATCATGAGTACGCTGCAAGACACCGTGCTGAGCATCAATGGCCGCGACTATCGCTTTCCGGCGGAGCCGGTCGTCGTGATCTGCCTCGACGGTTCGGAGCCCGCCTATATAGAAGAAGCCGCGAAGGCCGGGCACGCGCCGCATCTCGCGAAGCTGCTGCGCACGGGCACGAGCCGCATCGCCCAATGCGTGATTCCGAGCTTCACGAATCCGAACAATCTGTCGATCGTGACGGGCCGTCCGCCGAAGGTGCACGGCATCGCGGGCAACTACTTCTACGACCGCGCGAGCGGCGAAGAAGTGATGATGAACGACGCCCGCTTCCTGCGCGCGCCGACGATCTTCGCCACGTTCCACGACGCCGGCGCGAAAGTCGCCGTGATCACCGCGAAGGACAAGCTGCGCACGCTGCTCGGCAAGGGACTCGACTACACGAGCGGCCGCGCAATCGCCTTTTCGGCTGAAAAGGCCAACGAGGCTACCCGCGCCCAGAACGGCCTCGGCGACGTGCTCGCCTACGTCGGCAAGCCGCTGCCGGATGTGTATTCGGCCGACCTGTCCGAGTTCGTGTTCGCGGCAGGCGTCAAGCTGCTCGACACGTTCCGGCCCGACCTGATGTACCTGTCGACGACCGACTACGTGCAGCACAAGGCGGCGCCGGGCTCGCCCAAGGCCAACGAGTTCTACGCGATGTTCGACCGCTACGTCGGCGCACTCGATGCGGCAGGCTGCGTGCTGGCGATCACCGCCGATCACGGCATGAACGGCAAGCATCGCGCGGATGGCGCGCCCGACGTGCTGTACCTGCAAGACCTGTTCGACGAATGGACCGGCGCAGGCCGCTCCCGCGTGATCCTGCCCATCACCGATCCGTACGTCGCGCATCACGGGGCGCTTGGCTCTTTCGCCACCGTCTATCTGCCCGAGGGGCTCGCAGCGGCTGAAGCAGCGGCGCTGCTCGAACGGCTGCGCCAGACCGAAGGCATCCAGCTCGCGCTGACGAGCGCCGAGGCCTGCGAACGCTTCGAGCTGCCGCCCGACCGTATCGGCGACGTCGTCGTGGTCGGCACACGCGCCAAGGTATTCGGCACCAGCGCCGCGCGTCACGACCTGTCGGGACTGACCGAGCCGTTGCGTTCGCATGGCGGGCTAACGGAGGAGAACGTGCCGCTGATCGTCAACCGCAAGACCGACTGGCCGGCGGACCGCGCGCTGCGCAACTTCGACATCTTCGATGTCGCGCTGAACCACGTATCGCAGTCCGCCGCGGCATAACGCGTCGATCACAACAACCCGCGCGTCCCGCATCTCGCGGCGGCCTGCGGGCTCCACCGGATCATTGAACGAGGTATTCGATGAACGTCATGACCAAACCCGCCTTCAGGCAGGAATCGATGCGCATCGCCGGCCAACACACGAGCACCGACGAGCTGATCGAAGTCTTCAACCCGTACACGAACGAGGTCGTCGGTACCGTGCCCGCGGGTCGTCCCGAACACGTGCAACAGGCGTTCGCAAAAGCGCACGCATTCAAGCCGCGGCTCACGCGCTTCGAGCGTCAGCGCATCCTGCAGCGCACGGCCGAGATCCTGAGCGAGCGCAAGGAAGACTTCGCGCGCCTGATCACCGCGGAGTCGGGGCTGTGCTGGAAGGATGGGCTTTACGAGGCGAGCCGCGCCTACGACGTGTGGTCGTTCGCGGCGCAGCTCACGATCAAGGACGACGGCGAGGTCTATTCCTGCGATATCAGCCCGAACGGCAAGAACCGCAAGATTTTCACCACGCGGCTGCCGCTGCTCGGCGTGATTTCGGCGATCACGCCGTTCAATCATCCGCTGAACATGGTGAGCCACAAGCTGGCGCCCGCGATCGCGACCAACAACCGCGTGGTGCTGAAGCCCACCGAGCTCACGCCGCTCACCGCGCTCGCGCTTGCCGACGTGCTCTATGAAGCGGGCCTGCCGCCCGAGATGCTGAGTGTCGTCACCGGCAATCCGCGCACGATGGGCGATGCGATGATCACCGATCCGCACTGTGATCTCGTCACGTTCACAGGCTCTGTGCGGGTCGGCAAATATATCGCGCAGCACGCCGGCTATCGCCGCACGGTGCTGGAACTTGGCGGCAACGATCCGCTGATCGTGATGGAGGACGCCGATCTCGACAAGGCCGCGCAGCTCGCGGTAACCGGTGCGACGAAAAATTCGGGGCAGCGCTGCACGGCGGTCAAGCGGATTCTTGTGGTGCAAAGCGTGGCCGACGCGTTCGTCGAGCGCGTGCTTGTGCATGCGAAAAAGCTCAAGTGCGGCGATCCGATGGACCCGTCCGTCGACGTGGGCACCGTCATCAACGAGGCCTCCGCGCAACTGTTCGAGCGACGCGTGGCAGACGCGCAGGCCCACGGTGCCCGGGTGCTTTACGGCGCGCCGCGCGAGGGCGCGCTGTTCCATCCGACCGTCGTCGATCACGTGCCGTACGACTGTGAGCTCGTGCGCGAAGAGACTTTCGGCCCGGTGATTCCGATCATCCGCGTGCCCGATGCGATCGAGGAAGTGATCCGGGTTTCGAACTCGACCGCGTATGGCCTTTCGTCGGGCGTCTGCACGAACCGGCTCGACTACATCACGCGCTTCGTCAGGGAGTTGGAAGTCGGCACCGTGAACGTCTGGGAGGTGCCCGGCTATCGCACGGAGATGTCGCCGTTCGGCGGCATCAAGGATTCAGGCAATGGTTACAAGGAGGGCATGGTCGAGGCAATGAAGAGCTACTCGAATGTGCGGACCTGGTCGCTGCCCTGGGAGTGACCGGCCGCGCGACCAAGTGAAATGCTGACCTCATCCGAACTCAACGCAAGGAAGGATGGATATGAAAACTCGTCTGATGGCTCTCGCCGTCTGCGCGCTCGCCATGGCAACGCCCCCCCTTTACGCACAGTCCGACGTCGTGACCATCTATGCCGCGGATGGTTTGCACGACGGTTCGCCGAGCTGGTTCGGCAATCAGTTCGAAGCCTTCACGAAGGCGACCGGCATCAAGGTGCAGTACATCGAGGCCGGCTCGAGCGGCGTGGTGGACCGGCTGAGCAAGGAGAAGTCGAACACCCAGGCGGACGTGCTCGTGACGCTGCCGCCCTTCATGCAGAAAGCCGCGGCTGACGGCCTGTTGCAGTCCTATTCGCCGGCGGGCGCCGACAAGATCGAGACGCGCGACAAGGACCCGAAAGGCCTGTACTACGCGATGGTCGGCAACTACCCGAGCTTCATCTACAACTCGGCGGTGCTGAAGAGCCCGCCCAAGACCTACGCGGACCTGCTCGCGCCGCAGTTCAAGCAGAAGATCCAGTACTCGACGCCGGGCCAGGCTGGCGACGGCACCGCGCTGATGCTGCAGACCTTCCACGCGTTCGGTGGCAAGCCGGCCGGCTTCGACTATTTGCGCAAGCTGCAGACCAACAACCTCGGGCCTTCCGCATCGACCGGCAAGCTCACGGCGCTCGTCAACAAAGGCGAGCTCTTCGTGGCCAACGGCGATATGCAGATGAACCTCGCGCAGATGCACGACAACCCGAACGTCGCGATGTTCTTCCCGGCCGGTCCCGACGGCCGCCGCACGACCTTTGCGTTGCCCTACTACGTCGGCCTCGTGGCGAACGCGCCGCATGCCGGCAACGGCAAAAAGCTGATCGATTTCCTGTTGAGCGCGCCGGCGCAGCAGGAGGTCAGCAAGGTCGCGTACGGCTTCCCGGTGCGCACCGATGTGCATCCGTCGGACAGCAACTTCCAGACGTTGAACACGTTGCTGAAGGGCGTCGACATCTGGCAACCCGATTGGAACCAGGTGCTCCAGGAGCTGCGTCCCGACGTGGCCGCCTACAACCAGGCGATTTCCATCGACTAACCCAGCTACCGACGAGCGACTAATGGCAAACACCATGACCATGGAACGGGGGCCGCAGCGGCGCGCCTCCGCTGCGCCGACCGTCATCGCGCACGGAGCGAGCGGTATCGGTTTCGAAGGCGTGTCGGTGGCTTACGGCAGCCAGACCATTCTGGAGGCTCTGACGCTGACCGTGAAGCCCGGCGAGATCGTCGCGCTGATCGGCCCGTCCGGCTCCGGCAAGACGACCGCATTGCGCGCCGTCGCCGGCTTCGTGCAGCCGAGCGCCGGGCGTATCACCATCGGCGATCGCGACGTGACCCGGCTGCCGCCGTACGCACGCAACATCGGCATGGTGGTGCAGAACTACGCGCTGTTTCCGCATATGCGCGTCGAGGACAACGTCGCCTTCGGGCTGCGCGCCCGCGGCGCGGATGCCGAGGTGATACGCGAACGGGTGCCCGAGTGCCTCGGGCTCGTCGGTATGGCGAAGTATGCGAAGCGCTATCCGCGCGAGCTGTCGGGCGGCCAGCAGCAGCGCGTGGCGATCGCCCGCGCGCTCGCGATCCGTCCGCAGGTGCTGCTGCTCGACGAGCCGCTGTCCGCGCTCGACGCGCAGATCCGCCGCTCGATGCTCGACGAACTCGCGAAGCTGCACCGCACGCTGCCGTCGCTCACTGTGCTATACGTGACGCACGATCAGACCGAAGCGCTGACCCTCGCGAACCACATCGGCATCATGCGCGACGGCCACCTGGTCGCTTACGGCGACGCGCAAGGGCTCTATCGTCATCCGCCGAACCGCTTCGCCGCCGAGTTCCTCGGCCGCGCGAACGTGCTGCCGGCGCAGCAGCTCGAACCGATGCCCGACGGGCGCGCCCGCGTGCGCTTTCATGGCCGGCCGCTCGAAGGCTGCAACCATCACGGACTCGCGGCCGGCTCCGCCTGCTTCGTGTGCGTGCGGCCGCATCATCTGCAGTCCGTTGCGGGTGGCAGCACGCCAGGCGCCGATGGGCAACGCATGAACCAGATGACGGGGGCCGTCGTCAGCGTGCAGTGGCTCGGCGAAATGCACAGCATCGTGCTCGACGTCGAAGGCGAGCTGCTGCGGCTCACCTGCGCGCCGCTCGCGGAACCGCCGGAGCCGGGCACTGCGCTCAGCGTACGTTTCGATCCCGCGGATGTCACGCTCGTACCGGAGGCTGAACGTCATGGCTGATATCGTCATCGCGCCGCCGGCCCCCGCGCGAGCGCCCGGCGCGGGGCTGGGCGGCCTGTGGATCGCGCCGCCGCTCGCGGTGCTCGCCGCGCTGTTCTTCTACCCGTTCGGGCTGATCGTCGTGCAGGCGTTGGGCGGCGACCAGCATGTGCTGTCGTTCGCGAACTTCGAGCACGTGCTGCGCTCACGCCAGTTCCTGAGCGGGCTGTATCACACGATCGCGATCGCGGTATCGGCCTCGTCGGGATGCCTCGTGCTCGGCTTCGTGTTCTCGCTCGTGATCGCGTTCGTGCCGTTCCCGGGTGCGCGTTTCGTGGGCCGGCTCATCGATACGTTCATCGCGCTGCCCACCTTCCTCGTCGCGCTCGCGTTCACGTTCGTGTACGGTTCGGCCGGACTGCTGAACCAGTCGCTGATGCAGATGTTCCATCTGCCGCTGCCGCCGCTCAACTTCCTGTACACGCAATGGGGTGTCGTGCTGTCGGAGATCACGGTCTATACGCCGTTCATCATGCGTCCGCTGCTCGCGTGCTTCTCGCAGATCGACAGTGCGCAGATCGAGATGGCGGGCAGCCTCGGCGCGCGGCCGCTGCGCATCATCCGGCAGCTCATCCTGCCCGCCGCGTTGCCGGCGCTGCTGGCGGGCGGCAGCCTGTGTCTGCTGTTGACCGTCAACGAGTTCGGCATCGTGCTTTTCATCGGCGCGAAAGACGTGATCACGTTGCCGCTGCTGATCTACGACAAAGCGATCCAGGAATTCGACTACACCACCGCGTGTGTGATCGCCGTCGTCAATATCGCGCTGTCGCTCGGGCTTTATGCCTGCTACCGGGCCGTCGTGTCACTTTGCGGAGGTCGCCGTGCTGCTCTGGGCTAAATGGGGTAAATGGCTGACGTGGGGCGGCACGGCGTTGCTGTTCTGCGCGGTCTACGGGCTGCCGGTCGCGATGATCGCGCTCGCCAGCATCAGCGGACAGTGGAACGGCATCCTGCCGAGCCACCTGACACTCGAACACTACGCGCGGGTGCTGCATACCGATTCGGCGAGCCAACTGCGAGTGAGCGTACTGACCGGCGTGGTCGCAAGCGTCGCGGCGCTCGTCAGCGGCACGTGGGCCGCGCTCGCGCTGCGCCGCATCAAAGGCCTGCCGCGCCGCGTGCTCGACGTGATCTTCTTCGTGCCGAGCGCGGTGCCGTCGGTTTCGATCGGGCTCGGGTTGCTGGTCGCGTTCAGCCGGCCGCCGGTGTTGCTCAACGGCACGGCGACGATCGTCTTCATCGCGCACTTCCTGCTGATCTCGGCGTTCACCTACGGCAACGTGGCGGCCGGGCTTGCGCGGGTCGCGCCCGAATACGGCGAGGTGGCCCAGAGTCTCGGCGCCCGGCCGCTTTACCAGCTCTCGCGCGTGACGCTGCCGCTCGTCGCGCCGTACCTGCTCGCATCGTTCAGCCTGAGCTTCGCGCTGTCGATGGGCGAGCTCGGTGCGACGCTGATGATCTATCCGCCGGGCTGGGTCACGCTGCCGGTGGGCATCTTCGCGCTGTCGGACCGTGGTGCGATCTTCGACGCCGCGACGCTCACGATGATCCTCGGTATCGGCACGCTCGCGGTGTTGATGGGGCTCTCGCGCATCTCGAACCGCGCAATGGTGCGTGGATGACGGTGTCGCTGACCCTCAGGGAAAGAGCCGCGAGCTGACGCTCACCGTCACAGCTGAGCAGATGCCGGAGGCGCCGCGCATTCTCGGGGAGGCAATCGCGGCGGGCGCTGAGCGGGCCTGAAAGATGCGCACGACAAAAACATAAAGGGAGGTGCCGGATGATCATGATCGTGCTTCATCTCGCGGGTGGGGTCGCGCTGCTGACGTGGGGCCTTCATATGGTCGAGTCCGGCCTGATGCGCGCGTTCGGCGCGTCGCTCAAGCGCTTCATGGCGAAGAGTCTCGGCAACCGGCTGAACGCGTTCTGCGCCGGGCTCGCGATCACCGGCGCGCTGCAGAGCAGCACGGCGACCGGCATGATCGCGTCGTCGTTCGCGGCGCGCGGTTTGATGCGGCCTGTTACCGGACTCGCGATCATGCTGGGCGCCAACGTGGGCTCGACGCTGATCGTGCAGGCGTTCTCGCTCGATCTGAGCTGGATCTCGCCGGTGTGTCTGCTGGTTGGCATGACGCTGTTCGAGAAGGGCAAAGGCTCGCGCAATCGTGATCTCGGCCGCGCGTCGATCGGGCTCGGCCTGATGTTGCTTGCGCTCACGCTACTCGTCTCGACCGTGCAGCCCGCCGAGACCGCCCCTGCCCTGCGCACGGTGCTCGGCGCGCTGGCAGGCGAGCCCGTGCTGAATGCGGCGCTCGCGTGCGTGCTCACTTGGGCCGCGCATTCGAGCATTCCGGTCGTACTGTTCGTGATGTCGCTCGCCAACCTGCATACCGTGCCGATGGACACGGCGATCGCGATGGTGCTCGGCGCGAACATCGGCAGCGCGCTCAACCCGTACTTCGAGGCAGCGAAAGGCGCCGACCGCAGCCGCCGGCGCCTGCCGGCCGGCAACCTCGTGCTGCGCGGCGGCGTGTGTCTGCTGTTGCTCGCCGCGTGCGCGCCGCTCGCAACGTTGCTCCAGCAGGTCTACGGCAGCCCCGCCCGTGCAATCGCCGACTTCCACACGGGCGTGAACGTGGCGATCGCCGTGTTCTTCATCGGGCTGCTCGCCCCTGTCGCGCGCCTTCTCGAACGGCTGCTGCCGGCGCCGGGCGCCCCCGACAACGGCGACGCGCCGCGCTACCTCGACGAAGCCGCGCTGCGGGTGCCCTCGCAGGCGCTCGCATGCGCGACCCGCGAATTGATTCGGATGGGCGATATCGTCGAAGCGATGCTGTGCGCGAGCGTGCCGGTGCTGATCGCAAACGACCGGCGCGCGGTGCACGAGATCGCGGCGCGCGACGATGCGGTGGATATGCTGCACGATGCGATCAAAAGCTACGTGACCGAGGTGACGCGCGAGTCGCTCGACGACGAAGACCGGCGCTGGGCCTCGGCGATCATGACCTCCGTGATAAACCTCGAACATATCGGCGATATCGTGGACAAGAATCTGATGGAGCTGGCGCAGAAAAAGATCAAGGCACAGGTGAGCTTTTCCGCTGAAGGCGCCGAGGACTTGCGCGCGCTGCACCAGTTGGTGATCGACAGTTTTCACCGGGCTCAGGCGCTGCTCGTGTCGGGAAGAACGCAGACCGCGGAGCAACTGCTCGAGGACAAACAGGCGCTGCGGCGCCTTGAACGCGCCGCGCGGGATGCTCATCTCGACCGCCTGCGCGAGGGCAAGCCCGACAGCATCGCGTCGAGCTCATTGCATCTCGACGTGCTGCGCGATCTCGTGCGGATTCAGTCGCACATCTGCGCGCTCGCTTATCCGCTGCTCGAGCGCGAGGCAGCTAACGATGGCGATGCGCAGGTTGCATGAGGCGAGACACGGCGCTTGCGCTACGAAGCTTCATCGAGCGACGACGACATTCGCCGCGTCTCGAGCATACTGCGTCGGCGGCAGTCCGACATGACGCGTGAACGCGACGCTGAATGCGCTTGCCGAGCTGTAGCCGACACGTTCCGCGACCGCCGCGATGCTGACTTCGTTCGAGCGCAGCAGATTCTTGGCGATAGCCATGCGCCACGACAGCAGATACTCCATCGGTGCGACGCCGACCGCGCGGCTGAATCGATCGAAGAAAGCGGACCTTGAAAGCGCGGCGGCTTTTGCGAGTTGCGCGATCGTCCAGGGCTGGTGTGGGCTTTCGTGCATATGACGGATCGCGAGCGCGAGACGGGGGTCGGCGAGGCCGCGGACGAGTCCGGGCGATGCCCCGGTTCCCGTGGCTCGCAACGCTTCGATGAACAGCACCTCGAGCAGTCGCGCCAGCACGACCTCGCGCGCGGGCCGCTGCGCGCGGGATTCCTCCCTCACGAGCTTGACGAGTGTCGCGAGCCTGCGTTCACCGCGCACGTGCACGAGCTTGGGCAACAGCGAGACCAGCAAGGCCGCGTCCGGCGAACCGAACGCGCAGAGGCCCGCAAGCCATTGGGCTTCTGGCGCGACCGATGCATCGCCGAAACGAAAACTGCCGTCGGGCAGCGCCGCGGGCGCGCTATTGGAGACGCCGTCGTCGTCTGGCGGATCGCTGCTCGTCAGCGTGAAGCTGAACACCTCGGGCACGAGCACGAAGTCATCGGCCTGAAGAATCAGCGGCTCGCAACCATTGACGGATAGACGCAGCGATCCTTCGAGCACCACGCAGTAGAACGGCTGGCCGACTTCCGTGCGGCTCGCGCGCCAGCGCCCGGCGCCGCTGAGCACTTTCGAGAACGTGGGTGTCGGCTTGAGCAGTGTGACGATTTCGGCGAGCGGGTCGATCATGATCGGACGATTTCGAATGAAACCTGGACGCTCGATTGTAGCGAGTCCTCGCGGTCAGGACTTATTGTGTCGGGACCGTCACCAACCACAGGATTCGACATGAAGACCGTCTTGATTACCGGTTGCTCGTCCGGCTTTGGCCTCGAAATCGCGCGTTATTTTCTGGATCGCGACTGGCGCGTGATCGCGACGATGCGCACGCCACGTGAAGACGTGTTGCCGCGCTCCGATCGTCTTTCGATTCTCGCCCTCGACGTGAAGGACCCGCAAAGCATTCGCGCGGTCATCGATGCGGCCGGGCGGATTGACGTGCTCGTCAACAATGCGGGTATCGGCTTTCTGAATGCGCTCGAAGGAACGCCGATGGACACCGTGCGCGATATCTTCGAGACCAATACGCTCGGCACCATCGCGATGGCGCAGGCCGTGTTGCCGCAGTTGCGCGAGCGCCGCGAAGGGGTGATCGTCAATGTGACGTCGACCGTCACGTGCAGACCGCTGCATCTGCTGTCGGTCTACACCGCGAGCAAGTCCGCGGTCAACGCGTTCAGCGAATCGCTCGCACTCGAACTGGAGCAGTTCAATGTGCGCGTGCGTGTCGTGCTGCCGGGACGCGCGCCTTCCACCCGCTTCGGCGAAAACGCTCGGGCGCGCATGAAAGACGGATTTCCCGAGCCGTACGACGCGCTCGCGCAGCAGGTTTTCGCAAGGTGGGAGAAAGAAACGGCCGTCACGCATGCATCGGATGTCGCCGAAGCGGTTTGGCTCGCCGCGACCGATTCATCGAGCCCATTCAACATCCCCGCCGGCGAGGACGCTGTCGAGTGGTACCACGCGCGCGTCAGATAGCACACGCCGGGCAAACATCGCCGCGGCTTTTTCGACCGTCACACCTGGCCGATGCCACCGTCATTCATCAAATCGGCACCCGTCATATAGGAACTCTGTTCTGAGGCGAGAAAGAGCGCCGCGCTGGCCATCTCCTCGGCGCGGGCGAGTCGGCCGATCGGAACCATGCTCTTGTACATGCTCACCAGATCCTCGCGTGTCGCCGACTGGGAATCGAGTATCGGGGTGTCGGTGACACCAGGGCTCAGCATGTTGACGCGAATGCCGCGATCCTTGAATTCGGCAGCCCACGTGCGGGCATAGGAACGCAACGCGGCCTTCGTCGCCGCGTAGGCGGTGTGTCCTGGGATGCCCATCACGTGCATGGCCGACGAAACCAGAATGATCGACCCACCACCCGTCATCATCGGCAGCAGCTTCTGCACCAGAAAGACCGGGCCGCGCGCCATCAGGTTGAATGCCTTGTCGAAATGCTCAGGCGTGATGGTGTCGATCGAAGCCTGCTCGGTATAACCCGCGTTCGACACGATGATATCGACGACACCCTTTTCTTCCCTGACAACCGCAGCAACACGATCGAGGTCATCGAGATTCGCGGCGTCGGCCTGAATCGCGGTAACGTTGCGTCCGATCAGTTTGACGGCCCCATCGAGCTGGCCTTGCCGACGGCCGAAGATAAAGACGTGAGCGCCTTCGGCGACGAACCGCTGGGCGATCGCCAAGCCGATACCGGTCGTTCCGCCGCTAATGACGGCGACCTTGCCTGCGAGAGTATTCATTGAAACTTCCGTCCGATGTTGAATGGAAGTCCCATCGTAATGGCGGCCCCCACGAATGATAATCGGCGGATTTATCATAAGATCCATTCACCGAAAGAATAGGTCCCACGAGAGGAATGCAATGGATCGGTTTCACGAATTGAACGCCTTCTTCGCCGTTGTCGAAGCGGGCGGCTTTTCCGCCGCGGCGCGCAGAACCGGCGAGTCACAGTCCTCTATCAGCAAGTCGATCGGCGCGCTGGAAAAGCGCCTCGGAGTACTGCTATTCAACCGCAGCACACGCAGCGTGACCTTGACCGATCAAGGGCAGAAATACTACGAGCGGACCAAGCCGTTGCTCGACGAGATCGAGGTGGCCGACAGCGAACTGACCAGCAGCACGCTGGATGTCTCGGGCCTCGTGCGGATCGCCTGCGCTTCTACATTCGGCCGCCTGCACGTTCTTCCGCTGATTCCCGAGCTGCTGTCGCGCCATCCCGGTCTTCGGGTCGATCTTGTGTTGTCGGATTTCGTGCGCGATATGGTGGAGGATCGAATCGATCTCGCGATTCGAGTGGGCTCCGTCAACGATCCGGATTCGGTTGTGAAGCGAATTGCCAGCACGCCGCTGGTCTGTGTCGGATCGCGTCGCTATTTCGAGCAACACGGAGTACCGAGGGAACCTGCGGAACTCGCCAATCACAATTGCCTGCTCTACGGTGGTCTGCTGGAATCGGCGAACTGGCCTTTTCATGGGCCACGAGGCCGGTTCAGCGTGCCGGTGCGAGGCAACCTGTCGTCGAATAGTGTCGAGACGATCCGATCGGCCGTGCTCGGGGGCGTGGGAATCGGCCTCTTCGCGAAGCTCTCGCTTGCCGATGAACTCAAGCATCCGGACATCGTGACCGTGCTCGACGATTTCATTCGGGACGCCCGTGATGTGAGCATCATCTGGCCGCGGCGCCGTTTCGTGCCTGCGCGCGTGCGCCGGGTCACTGATTTTTTCGCGGCGGCGCTGCCGCAGCGCTTGTAGAAATGCTCCAGAACGCACTTCAAACGCAGTACGTCACGCGATGTTCGCTAGCGGCGCGCGGCGCGTGCTTGCGTCGCTCGACATCGACTCGCGTACATGGCGCGCGAATTCCTGCGCCGCTGGCTGAACCGTCGCGGGCAAGCACAGACATATCGCGAATGGAGGCAGTGCAGGCAAGCCGCTTACGCGAGGCGTGAGCGTCTCCAGATCGGCCGGCACCGTGGAGGCGAGCCAACTCGTGACCGCGAGGCCCGCGCGCACCGTTGCGGCGGTCGCCTCGATGTTTCCGCTCTCGAACACCGTTCGCCACGCGATGCCCTCGTCCGCGAGCGCACCGAGCACCACTGAACGGAAAGCACAACGCTCGTCTACCATCGACAGCGGCAACGGCCGCTTCTGCCACACCTCACTGCCGCGCCCCTTGACCCACACCAACGGCTCGATGCAGACCACTTCACCTTCGGCTTCGCTCGCGACATATTCGACCAAGGACACGTCCACGCGACCGCTAGTCACCGCCTCGCTCAGTTCTGGCGACGCCGCGCACATCAAGGTTATTTCGACGTGCGGATGCGCGTCGGCGAATGCCTTCATCGCGGGCGCAAGCCGCGTCACGAGATCGGGAGGCACGCCCACACGCAAGGCGCCGCGCAACGGCTGCGCGGTCATGTCGGCCCAGATTTCATCGTTCAACTGAAGCAGCTTGCGCGCCTTCACGAGAAACTGCTCGCCCTGGCGCGACAGTTCCAGCCGGCGCGTCTTGCGAACGAACAGAAGGCAATCCAGCACATCTTCGAGGCGCTTAATCTGCTGGCTCACCGCACCTTGCGTCATGTGCAGCAAATTCGCAGCGATCGTCATGCTGCCGCTATCGGCGACGGCAACGAAGGTGCGGATCAGATCGAGGTCGAGATTTCGGCTCATCGATGCATTATGTCGCGTAATGTACCGCATCAATATTATTAGCTTTTACGATGCTTTGACGATCCGTACAGTGCAAATTCCTTGATTTCGGATCTGCACCGATGACCTCGATACTCCCGCTTCTGCTCTTCGTCGCCGTCGCGACCGCGACGCCCGGTGGCGCGACGACGCTCGCCACCGCCTCGGGCGCACGTTTCGGTTTCGTACGCTCGATACCGCTGATGCTCGGCATCGCTCTGGGCCTTGCGTTGCTCGCTGCGCTCGCCGCGCTCGGGCTGGGCGGTCTGCTTCTGGCGCTGCCGTCGCTGCAAACGGCGGTGAAAGCGCTCGGCTCCGCCTATCTGCTATGGCTCGCCTGGCGCATAGCGCGCAGCGGGCCGCCAAACGCGGGCAACGGCCCCGCGCGTCCGGTTACGCTCGTCAACGGTTTCCTGCTGCTCTGGCTCAATCCGAAAGGGTGGGCGATGACAGTCGGCGCGGCGGCGTCGTTCGCGCTGCTCGCAAACAACCCGAACCGCCTCGCGATGCTGCTCGGGGGAGCGTTCGGGGTGGCTGCCTGCGCTTCGCTCGCGCTATGGTGCGCGCTCGGCGTGCTACTCGCGCGGCTCTTTCGGACGCCACGCCACTGGCGCCTTCTCAATCTCGCGATGGGCGTGCTGCTCGCCGCATCCGTCATTCCGACCTGGCGATAAGCCTGAAGCCGCGTTCGTCGATGTGTCGGATAGTTTGGTCGCCGCCCTGGTCGCCGCCCCGTTATCGACGAGGCCGATTCAAACGAACACCTTACGCAGCCGACCAGGCTGAGAGCGAAGATACTGGTTCGGCGCCTTGACTTGAGTCCCAAAGTGACCGGCAGCGTGCCAGGGCCAGCGAGGGTCAAAGAGCACGGCCCGAGCGAGCGCGATCAGATCGGCGTCTCCGGTGCTGAGAATGGATTCGGCTTGTTCGAACTCGGTGATCATGCCGACGGCGATGACAGGGAGCGTCGTCGCCTGCTTCACTGCCCGCGCGAAGGGAACCTGATAGCCAGGCCCGATCGGAATTTGCGCGGCTGGGTTCGAACCGCCACTTGAGACATTGATTGCGGCGCAGCCTCTAGCCTCCAACGCGTGGACAAAAGCGATCGCATCCTGCACGGACCACCCGCCGTCCACCCAGTCGGTAGCGGATACCCGCATCGTCACGGGGCGATCATGCGAAAACGCTTCTCGCACGGCTTCGAAAACTTCAAGTGGAAAGCGCATCCGGTTTTCCAATGAACCGCCGTATTCGTCGTCCCTGTGATTTGACAGAGGCGACAGGAATTGATGCAGCAGATAGCCGTGCCCGCCAAGAATCTGAATGAAATCCAACCCGAGCCGGGAGGCGCGCTGCGCTGCGGCCGAGAACGCGTCGCGAATGGCGGCCAGGCCATCGCGGTCCAAGGCGGTGGGTGGTGTCTCTCCGGCGGCAAAAGCGACCGGAGACGGGCCGTAGGTGTGCCAACCATTCGCGTGATCATAGGGAATCTGTGCGCCGCCGTCCCATAGTTTCTGTCGAGACCCCTTTCGGCCAGCATGGTTGAGCTGGATTCCAATCGGCGTGTCAGACCATCGCCGAATGCCGCCCAGCACTCGTGCCATGGAGGCTTCGCACTCGTCCGAATAGAGCCCGACGTCACCGTAGCTGGTGCGTCCGTCGGGGGTGACCGCCGTCCCCTCGATCGTGAGTGCCGCCGCGCCTGAAAGCGCCAGGTGGCCGAGGTGAATCAGGTGCCAATCGTTCATCTGGCCGTGTTCGGCGGAGTACTGGGCCATCGGGGCGATCACGATCCGGTTGGCCAATTTAAGGTTGCCGACTTGTATCGGCGTGAATAGCGTTGGCTGATTCATATCGACTCCTCGACTCAACGCCACCGCAAACCAGGCTGACTCCGCGAATCTCGATGACCTCGACTATTGACGGCGATTTTGCCTGCGAGAGAGAGGCATGGAGATCTTCTGTCTGGTGATGGATGAAAGCCAGATCGTAGTTGCAAGATCGGGGAGTGATAATGCGCAGATTCTTCATAAGGCCAATTCCTGACGAGAATAGCCGTGAGCTCCGGCTCAATCGGTGAGTTGGCCGTTTGATGAGCCGAAGCGTGTCAGTTGTAGCCAAGAACAGCGGCAGAAGACACGTCCGGCCTCTCAGGCACATTCGAGGCGATCGTCGATACCGTCGATGCAAGAAACGATCGGTACACGGAGCGCGATCGGTTTTCAGAGCCATCCTTGCCGTTTCGAGCGCGTGTGGCGCCACTGCTCGAGTCGACGCTGAAAGGCGATTGGTCGAAGCTGTTCATGGTTTCTCTCCGTCTTGCTGGTGTTTGGAATCGGTTGATTTATTCGTCACGGCCAGACCCTTCGGCCATTTACAACGAACTGTTGCTCAGTGCAGTTTGACGTGCGGCGCCGTGCTTCGACGGAGCCGATGCGCGAGGGTATTGACGATCATGCGTGCATAGCCATGCAGCGCCGCAACGTGCATCCGATACAGCGACAGGTACATGAAGCGGGCAAGCAGTCCGTCCACGAGCATGCTGCCGCCGATAAGGCCTCCCATCAGACTCCCCACCGCATTTGCATGCCCGAGCGACACTAGCGAGCCGAGATCGCGATAGGCAAACTCCGGAAGCTTTTGTCCCTCGATGCGTCGCCCGAGTGCCTTGACTAAAAACGATGCCTGCTGATGAGCCGCCTGGGCGCGCGGTGGCACATTGCGCTCGAAGCCCAACCATGGACACGCCGCGCAATCGCCGAATGCGAAGACATGGTCGTCCAGCTCGGTTTGAAGCGTGCGACGCACACTGAGTTGCCCCAGATGATTGACTGTCAGGCCATCGAGAGTTGAAAGCACCGTGGGCGCCTTGATGCCGGCGGCCCACACAGTGAGATCCGCACGTATGGTCTTGCCGTTTTTCGTGCGGATAAGTCCGGGCGTGACCTCCGCGACCCGCTCGTCGACCATCAACTTGACATTGAGCTTGCCCAGCAATCTTGCAGCCGCGGTGGACACCCGCTCTTTCAACGCTGGCAGAATCCGCGGCCCTGCTTCAATCAGCACGATCCCGACGTCGTGTGTGGGGTCGAGCCGATGCAAGCCGTACGATGACAGTACCTTCGCGGTATTGCGCAATTCCGCGGACAATTCCACGCCCGTAGCGCCACCACCAACGATCGCGACCTGAACACGAGGCGCGCGTTCGCCAGGCACTCCGCCAGCATCCCGCTCACCTGCGTTTTGTGTTTGTTCGGCGCGAATGCAAGCTGCAATCAGGCGCTTTCTGAAGCGTTCCGCTTGAGCGACGTTGTCAAGCGCGAGCGAGTTCTCGGCCGCGCCCGGCACGCCGAAGTAGTGCGTTGTACTACCGATGGCCAGAATCAACGAGTCGTACTCGATTCGGCGCGGCGGAATCAGTTCGGTTCCGTCGTCGTCGAGCAGTGGCGAAAGCAGGACGTGTCTAGAGCCACGATCCAGTCCGACGAGTTCGCCCTGGATGAACTGGAAGCCGTGCCACTGTGCTTGCGCGGCATACGCCAGTTCCTGTGCGAATGGATCGAGACTTCCCGCTGCGACCTCGTGCAATAGGGGCTTCCAGATATGCGTCGGGTTGCGGTCGATCAACGTAATGGACGCACGTTGCGCCCCGCCTCTTCGTCGACCGCCATAACGATCGCCTAGCCTCGTTGCGAGTTCAATGCCACCCGCCCCTCCTCCCACGATCACAAAACGATGCATGAAGATTCTCCCTGGTCGACGACGCGCGGTACGGTAATCCAACACAACGGTTGAGAACCACTATCGCAGATGCCCGATGGCAGGAAAATCTCATAGTTTTGATGGTTGCCTTCAGCTTTTCTGATTGGCGGATCGCGCCGTCTGAAAACCGCTTGAGATCGTCTGCTGGGAGATAAGGATCGTTGTCAACGCAGACCCATGGGACAACTTCGGTCAGCGCCAATGGGATGCGGTCGCGGCGGCCATCGCGTTATCCATTGCTCGAACACGACGACGCCATCATCGCCGGCGCGATCGGCATCGATCGCTAGCGGATGGTCAGGAGCGCGGGATTGATACGGTCGTCAGCGGTGCAGCGCTCGCGCAGTTGATTCCGTCTTTATTCTGCAATGCGCTTAAAGCTGGCGTAGTAATCGTCAGTGTAATAGCACTCGCCGATATGCTTGCGCGGCCCGCCACAGACTATCCGGCGTTGCCCGCGATCCGTCGCGCCCGGTGTGCGAACCGTATAGGTGTGGTAGTAGCCGCGCGGATGTTTCGGCAGCAAGCCCGCGGTGTTACGAAACAGGACGCCGTCGTCGCTAAACGGGAAAGGGCCGCCTGCTTTGATCAGGCGCAGCGTTTCGGCAGCCTCCGCCGGCAACTGCGCCTTGGTGACAGTGACCAGCGCCACCGTGCCTTGCGCGCCCGAGGCGGCGGCCGCTTCGCTCGCGCTTTGTGCAGGTTGAACCGGCGCCGAGCTCGCAGATGCCCCCGATGCCTCAGTGGCGTTTTGCGGTCCCTGCTTGCCGCATCCGCCGAAGATCACGCTCAACGCGACGATGCAGGAGAAAGCTGACGCTCTCTTCACGAAACGGTTCTCCCTTCGTTGACCAGCGCCCGACGACCAGGATAGATGTAAAGGTATCGCTAATGACGGGGCGAATCAACGTTCGATCGGAGATTGGCACTTTTCCATGACAACCAGGCCGATGGGTTCCACCGCACCTGACGATGCGGTTAAGTGAGGCTTCGTCTGGGGAGCGCCATCGGGCGGCCAGATGGCTCCGCCGGCGCGAACATTCGTCGCATGTGGCGAAAAGGCATCTAGTCGCCGTTTGGAGCAGTCATGAAGCGGACCGTCAGGATCGCATCAGGTCAAGTCGACACACCACCCCGCATCGCTCTGTGGGCGCTCGGATTCATACCTTCACGGTGGGAGTCATTGGAACCGCGATGATCGCGATGATCACGCGGACCGCACGCGGACACACCGGACGCGAACTCGTGGCCGGTAAGGTCGAGGTCGCCAGCTGCGGGCTGTTCATTCTGGCGACCTTGGTTCGGGTGCTCGGCCCCTGGCTCGCGCCGCAGTTCACGATGACCTGGATATACGCATCCGGTCTATGCTGGGCGGCCGCGCTGGTTCTCTATTGCGTCCGATACGCAGCGTGGCTTGTCCTCGCCCGTGTCGATGGCAAGCCGGGTTGAAGAACGCGTCCTCCTCGAAGCGGCTAGCGAGCGAGATCCGTCGTAGCCGCTTCGAACGCCTTCACTTCGCCCCGACGCCCGCTCGCTCGCGGCATTGCCATCGAACCCGTCGAAACAGAGTCTCCTTCCCTGGCGGCAAGCATCGGCGCCGACGCTTCGGTGACTGAGTGCGGGCCCGCGCCGTCGATATAACCGATCCGCTTTTGTGGTCGGACGACCGGACGCGCGAACGATCGTTCGCACTGACTTCAGGAATGCGTGGGCAATAGTCAGTAGGCCAACAATGTACGAAAACTACATTTCTTTCGTTGCGAAGATGTAGTTTTTCTACTACTATCGCCTCGTCGGTCGAATTTCCGGCCGTTGCGATACCTAGCCGACACGGTGCGCCTATCGCAATCGAAGGACATCAGACGGCTTCTCTCCACCTTCGGTTGTTACCGGTAACATCAAGAGCAAGGTAAGCGCACGCGAGGCACGTCTACTTGTGCAATCAGGTCTTTGTCGCATCCCCTTCGCGGTTTCATCTGATTAATTAGTCCTGCCAATGACGTCATCAGAAGCGAAGTGCTCGCCCGACCTGGTCAGCAAACGAATGCGTGCGCAGCCCGCGAGGCAGGCCGTGCCATTTGTCCGCGACAGAGACAGAGGACCGATTCATTTTCGCCGGACGACCTGACGCAATTCAGGTCGCGGCAATACGTTGTGCCAAAGCAATGGCGGGTTGTGCGAGACGGCCATTGGGTTATTCACGTTCCTCGCAGATATGACGATCACGGATGGAAAGAATGACGAAACGAATTGCTGTAGTGACTGGCGGTATGGGCGGTCTGGGAGAAGCGATCAGTACGAAACTGCACGATGCAGGTTATGCAGTGGTAGTCACGTACTCGCCGAACAACACCGGCGCAGCGGCATGGCTCGCGAACATGGAAGCTCAAGGCAGGAACTTTCGCGCGTATCCGGTCGATGTGGCCGACTACGATTCATGCCAGCACTGCGCAGCCAAAATTCAGTTTGAAGTCGGCCCGGTCGACATTCTGGTGAACAACGCCGGAATCACCGAGGACATGACGCTCCGGAAGATGAACAAGGTCAACTGGGACGCAGTCATCCGCACCAACCTGGACTCGGTGTTCAACATGACGAAGCCGCTGTGCGAGGAGATGGTCGCGCGGGGTTGGGGACGCATCGTCAACGTTTCGTCCGTCAACGGCTCGAAAGGCTCGATCGGCCAGACCAACTACGCCGCGGCCAAGGCCGGCATGCACGGCTTCACGAAATCGCTGGCGTTGGAAGTGGCGCGTAAGGGCGTTACCGTCAACACGGTTTCGCCGGGATACCTGGCCACTAAGATGGTCACGGCGATCCCTCAGGAGATCCTCGATACGAAGATCCTGCCGCACGTTCCTGTGGGGCGTCTGGGCAAGCCCGAGGAAGTGGCGGCGCTCGTGCTTTACCTCTGCTCGGACGACGCCGGCTTCGTGACCGGCGCCAATGTTGCGATCAACGGCGGCCAGCACATGCAGTAACAGTCGCGCGACGCCCGCGCCAGCCGGTTCGTGCAGAGACACCGCACGAACCGGCCCGAACCGCTTACGCAACACACCTATGCTTTCCAGAGAGGAACGTGTGATGAGTGAAACCTGGATGGGCCTGGTGATCGGAGGCACTGCCCTTGGTATCGCAATGTTCATGGTCGTTAGCCACTATCGACGCGAGCGCATGCGGGCACGAATGCTGCGGGAACTGAATCGTCACGACTTGTGGCATCAAACGCGCGCACGAAAGTGATTGCACGCCGTACATGGATATCCACAAGCGCATATGTATTGCCTGAAAGAAGCAGGCTCACCTGACGCCTGACGTACAGACCGGATTCAGTCGGTCACCACATTGAGAGAAGTGGATGAAAACTACAAGCAGAAAACCGTCTGGAGACAGAGCGAGCCCCTATTCGCCTCAGACTGCCGAGGATGCGATTTCCCATCTCGAACGGGTCCTGTCGGCGGGTGCCGCGGAATCCCTGTTCACCGGCGTCTACTGGCGCGCGCGGGTTCAGCAACTGAGCGCTACGCGAGGGCTGACTCCGTTGCAGCGAGCAAGGCTCGTGAGACTACTCAAGTCTCTTCCATTGCCGGTACGGGGCGAAGACCGATCGTAGACCTGTACGATCATGCGCGCGAGAATCGTGATTCAACGATAGGTTTCCACGTTTGCAGCGGAGTACGAAATGGACGATCCCCACGACCTTCAACGCTTCCTCGATGCACAGGACCCGGTCTACGCCCAGGTATGCGATGAACTGAAGCATGGACGTAAGCGAAGCCACTGGATGTGGTTCGTGTTTCCTCAAATCGAGGGGCTCGGCACCAGCGCAATGGCTCAGCGATTCGCGCTTTCGTCGCTGGCCGAAGCGCAAGCGTACCTGCGCCACCCGATACTTGGCGCACGGCTGCGCGAAACCACGCAACTGGTCAACCTCGTCAGCGACCGCTCCATCGAAGAAATTTTCGGCTATCCGGATCACCTCAAGTTTCGCTCGTCGGTGACCCTGTTCGCACGTGCCACGAACGACAACGATGTATTTGTCGAAGCTTTGCGCAAATATTTCGGCGGCGAGGCCGATCCGCGAACCCTCCAACTGCTCTAGCCATTTTGGTAGCGGGCCCGCGCACGTGGGGCGCGGCGGACTGCGCAATTCCGTTCTCGGGGAAGTGTGGCGTCACTGCCGGCCCGCACCGGCTGCACGGGACCGGTAAAGCAGCAGATGATCGGTCGCGGATTCGGACAGCCAGACCTCGCCTGGACGGCCCATCATCTGACGCACGTTCGCGTGGTCACGCGGCAGTGGCAAGACGTCGAACCGCTCGGTACGCGGATCGAAGCGCACTAGCGCATTAGCGCTCCATTCACTGAGCCAGACGGTGTCCTGGTCGTCGACGAATATTGCGTACGCGTGCGGACCGTTGCCGGGCAGCCGCCATTCGCGCCATTGATGGGTCGCGGGATCGAATACGCCGACTTTGCCGGCGTTCCACTCGCTGATCCAGACGCGCCCGCTGGAATCGGCCCAGACGCGGCGCGCGCCCTGATTCGCCGTTGGCGGCTCGATGATCTGTGCCGTGCCCGTCGTCCGGTCGATGCGACCGAGGTAGCTTCCCGCCAGCGAAGCGAAATACAGATCCCCAGTGCGCGTCACGCAGATACCGTAGGGCCCCGCGCCGCGTGGAGCATCGAAAACCCGCATGCGTCCGCTTTGCGGATCGAGCTCGCCGTAGACACCACTTTGCCCGGTAAACCACAGATGCCCCTGTTTATCGAACACGGCGGTATTTAGATTGGCGTCTGACCGGTCCTTGGGCAGCGGAAAACGCGTGACGGCGAGCGTCTTCGGATCGACGCGCACGATTGCATTCTGGCCGCCGTCAGTGACCCACGCCGCACCATCGGGACCGACGATCACGCCATGTGGCGCCGATCCGGTGCCGAGCGCGATCGTGTCGATTTTGCCGCTGCGCGGGTCCAGCCGCCCGAGCGCTCCCCGCGCCTGGGCGGTGTACCACACGGTGCCGTCATGCGCCGGTGCGACGTCATGCGGTGCGCTGCCGGCCGGCACGACGAAGCTTTCGAACGACGATGGCCGCTGTGCTTGCGCCTGCGCGAGGCCAAGGTTGCCCGTGCTCACCGCGCAAGCGCTGGCGCAGATCGTCGAGGCAATCACAAACCGGGCGGTCGATCGCGGGGCACAGTTCATGAGATGAATCAGCATCTGCGGTCTCCGTCGCTGTCTGTGTCAGCTAACGTATCACGAATACCACTTGCCGAGCTCGACCCGACGCTTCAGTGCCTGGTAGCGCTTTACGCATCTGCTTTCAGCCGATCAGCGGCGACCCCGCCAGGTCGGGCACTAAATTCAGCCCCGCCAATAGAGGGTTTACCCTGGCAAATCTCACTGAAAGCCATTTGAAATGAATGTGACGTTCGTTAGAATGGGTCCTGTGCTGAGACAAATCCGAAAGAGTCCATCAGCGCCTCGCTGTACCGGAGGCAACCGCAGTCGGCTGACAACCTCACATCACTTATGACTAAGAAGGCAGTCGTCATTATTCAGTAGACCTCAATTGAACGGAGAGTAAATCATGAGCCGCCTTACCAACCGAATCGCCACAACGCTCGTCGTGCTCGGCCTGATGACTTCGGGCGCAGCTATCGCGCAGCAGCCAACCACGACGGCGCCCCCGGTCGCAGAGGTTGCTACCGTACCGGCGACTACCCACAATGACCCTATCGTTCAGAAGCGAAACGAGATTCGCGAGGCCAACCGCGAACAACGCGCCCGGACCGCGGAAGCCAGAAAGGCATTCAGGGCCGAAGCTCGCGATGCCCGGCAAGAACGCAACCGGGCGGCGAGCGAGTCCCGCGACCGCGCACGCGCGGCCTTGGCTGAATCGGCACAACCTGGCACGACTCAGGCCGGCGCGGCGCATACCACCCAATGAGTCATAAACGCTACGGGGTTTGTTCAGGAAGAGCGGGGGCCGGTCCTCAGCGGGGAAGAATCCAATCGAAGATGATCAGTCGGCACCCGACCCTTCCTAACAGCGGAGCCCTCGCATGTGCGAGCGGCTCCGCAATTTTTTGTATGGCAGTTTTTAGCAACTTCACCGTAGCAAGCCGGCCGGCCACCTCACTCAAAACCTGATCTGTGCAACGCAGTCAACGAGGTTTGCAGCCTGTTGCCTCAAGCTCTCCGCCGCCGAAGCCCTTTCGTCGACGCGCGCTACGTTTTGCTGCGTTGTTTCGTCCATCTGACTGACCGTTTCACCGACTTGCCCGACGCCGACGCTCTGCTGCGCACCAGCGTTGCTGATTTCCGCGACGAGAATACTTACTCGCTGAATCGTCTCCACGACCTGCGAGTCAGCGATTTCGTTGCAAGGTCAGCACATGCGGGAGCAAACCGCACCAGGGTAAATACAGATTCGATCGCTCGAAAAGCTTTATAAAATGAGCAGCATTAGCAAGGAGCAATAGTGCTTGCTATAGATTAATCTAAGATATCCGCAGAACCGGAGACGCCATGCAGATCGACTACCAAACGATGCGCTTCGACTACGAGCGAGCCGCCGACCACGATGCCGGTGCCCCGCTCGCCTATCCGGTCGTCGTGATCGGCGCTGGCCCGGTCGGGTTGTCCGCGGCCATCGATCTGGCCCAGCAGGGCGTTCGCACCGTGCTGCTCGACAACGACGACACGCTGTCGAGCGGTTCGCGCGCAATCTGTTTTGCGAAGCGCACGCTGGAAATTTTCGACCGTCTCGGCTGCGGCAAGCAGATGGTCGACAAAGGCGTGAGCTGGAACGTCGGCAAGGTGTTCCTGCAGGACGAACTGATCTATACCTTCAACCTGCTGCCCGAAACAGGCCACGCGCGACCTGCGTTCATCAACCTGCAGCAGTACTACGTCGAGGGCTATCTGGCGGACCAGGCGAAGCAGACCGCGAATCTGCAAATGCGCTGGAAAAGCAATGTGATCGGGGTGACGCAGCAAGACGACCATGTCGAGTTGCAGGTCGAAACGCCCGACGGCATTTATCCGATGCGCGCTCAATACGTGGTCGCCGCCGACGGCGCACGCAGCGCGGTGCGCAAGGCGCTCGGTCTCGACAGCCACGGTCGAACCTTCAAAGACCGCTTCCTGATCGCGGATGTGAAAATGAAGGCGCCGTTTCCGACTGAACGCTGGTTCTGGTTCGATCCGCCCTTCCATCGCAATCAATCGGTACTGCTGCACAGGCAACCCGACAACGTCTGGCGCATCGATTTCCAGCTCGGCTGGGACGCCGATCCGGTCGCGGAGAAACAGCCTGAAAAAGTGATACCGCGCGTCAAAGCGCTGCTCGGCGACGATGCCGAGTTCGAGCTCGAATGGGTCAGCGTCTACACGTTCTCGTGTTTGCGGATGGACAGCTTCCGGCATGGCCGCGTGCTGTTCGCGGGCGATTCGGCGCACGGTGTCTCGCCGTTCGGCGCGCGCGGCGCGAATAGCGGCGTGCAGGATGCCGACAATCTCGCCTGGAAGCTGCGGCTCGTCGTCAACGGCGACGCGCCGCCAGCGCTGCTCGATACCTATGCATCGGAGCGCGAATATGCGGCGGACGAAAACATTCTGAACTCATCGCGCGCCACCGACTTCATCACGCCGAAAAGCGCGGTCTCGCGGATGTTCCGCGACGCCACGCTGAAGCTCGCGAAGGAGTGTCCGTTCGCGCGGCGCATGGTCAACAGCGGCCGTCTGTCGGTGCCGGCGATTCTGCGCGACTCGCCGCTGAACACACCCGACGCCGACGTGTTCACCGGTGGGATGGTGCCCGGTGCCGCAAGCACCGACGCGCCCGTCAAGGTGGCTGGCGAAAACGCCTGGTTCCTGAATCAGACCGGACATGGCGGCTTCACGGGTGTGCACTTCTGCGGCCAGGGAGACGACCTGACGAAATGCGCCGAACAGCTTCGCGCGCTCGCAGGTCTCGCGGTGCCGGTCCACTCGTTGATCGTCGTGCCGCGCGGCGCGCCCGTGACCGCTTTGCCGGACATGCCTCACGTCACGGTGATCGAAGACGTAGAAGGCATCGTCACGCATCGCTTCGATGCGCGGCCCGGCACGTTTTATCTGCTGCGTCCGGACCAGCACGTCTGCGCGCGCTGGCGCGCTCTCGACACCGCATCGGTCACCAAGGCCGTGGATCGCGCAACCTGCAACGGATAACCATCATGACCAAGCTGAACATCGAAACGAACATGGCCGATCCCGATGCGTTCTATGAAAAACTCATCGACGCGCACAACGGACTGACCGACGAGCAAAGCCACTTCATGAACGCGAAGCTCGTGCTGCTGCTCGCCAACCACATCGGCGATGCCGACGTGCTGCTCGAAGCGCTTGCGCTGGCTCGCGCGGATTGAACCACGTTCAGCGCCCAATCCAGCCGAACCGCCACGACAGCCGTCGTGTCGTGGCGAGCAGCCTCTGCGCGGTCGCGCCGCCCAGGCTGAAGTCAGAGCCGCCCGACGGACCGATCACCGCGACCACCAGACTGACGCTGCCTGTGTGATCGAACACGGGCGCGGCCAACGCGCCGATGCCCGGCACCGGCGCATCGAGTGCGTCATCGATACCGTCGTTGCGGACTTTCGCGCGCCGTGCCAGATACGTCGGGACCAATGACGGCGCGCCCTTTTTCGACGACACGAACACCTCCGCGGCCGGCGCGCCAGCAAGTCTGATCGATTCCTGCGATAACAGCCCGACCAATACGTCGTCCGCGAGATGCGCGGCGAACACGCGCCCTATCGCCGTGTTGACGAGCGACATCACGGTGCCCACGCGCAGGCTCACGTGTTGCGGTCGCGCCGATTCCTCGAAGCGGATAACGGTAGGTCCCAAAGGACCAAGTATCGCCACTGCGACGCTCATGCCGGACTCCGCCGCGAGCGTGACGATCTCCGGTTCGGCATCGCGAATCGGCGACATGCGCTGCAACGCGATCAGGCCGAGCTCCATGCCGAGCGGTCCCGCGCTGAAAAGACCCGCGTCGTCGCGGCTCAGCAAGCCCACCTTGAGCAGACTCACCAGATGCGGAAACGCCTTGGCGGCGGGCATATCGGCGGCGGCGGCCAGATCGCGCAGCGACAGCGGGCGGCCGGCGGCAACGAGTGCCAGCAGGAGATCACCGGTGTTGTCGAGCGCGCTGATGCCGCGCTGAGCTTTCGTATCGCTGAGTGGGGGCGTGTTCGCGTCGGACGCGTCCGGGGTTTCGATCTGCATGATTCTCAGGTGGGTGTGACCAGCGCTTCGGTGATGCGTCGGGAAGTTTCGAGCAGCTGACGTGCGACCGCGCCATCCCACGCTACGTCGATCGAGCCCGACGAGCCGATCGCCGTCAACGCGAGCTGCATCCGTTGGTCGCCATCGAACACCGGCACGCTCAGACTGCTGATGCCAGGACTCGGCGCATCGATACCGCGCTCGATGCCGCGTGCGCGGATCTCATCGAAGCGCTTTCGCCATTCGGCGCTAGCCGACCCTTTGGCAGCGCGGCCGCGCGCCGGCGTCGGCTGCGCCGACTGCGCCTGGCTTCGCGCCATTTCCGCGACCTGCTCGGGTGGGCAAAACGCGCAGAAGACGCGGCCCGTCGATGTCGCTTCGAGCGACATCACCGTGCCGATGTGCAGATTGACATGCAGTGGCGCACCGCTGCGCTCGTACCGGACGATGGTCGGTCCCTGCACGCCCGCCACGCAGATCGCGACGCAAAGACTGATCCGCTCCGCGAGCGCAGCCGCATGGGGCGCCGCGATGCGATAGACGGTCTGCTGTTCGATATGCATGAGGCCAAGCCGCAACGATAGCGGCCCCGGCTCGTAGTTTCCGGTTAGCGCGTCGCGCTTGACGAGACCGAGGCGTGTCAGGCTCACCAGATACGTATGCGCCTGCGCCGACGACAACTGCGCCTCGCCGGCCAGTTCGGTCAGCCCGAGCGGCTCGCGCTGTCGCGCCAGCGCCTGCAGCAGCCGTCCGCCGACCTCGACGCTTTGAATGCCCCGCTGTTTCTTTTCGCTTGTCGTATCAGCCATCGTGTTGTCCGACCTTGCCTCGAAGGAGATTCGGCCCGTTCGGTGTCGCCCGTGGAAGGCCTAGATGGTACCCGATCGGACCGTGCCGACCAACCAACGGAGTTTACCCTAGCTTAGTTAATGACAAGGTATTTTGTCATTGACAAATATCCGTGCGACGACGACTATTAGTCATCCCCAACGAGTCGCGAGACGGAGACAGACATGGCGAAGGCTTTCGCATCCCAGGCCGACCTGGAAGAAAAGAAGATCACGTGGACCCAATTGTCGGAAAACGCGTATGCGTACACGGCCGAGGGCGACCCTAACTCGGGCGTGATCGTCGGCGACGACGGCGTGCTGATCGTCGACACCACCGCCACGCCGGCCATGGCGCAAGACCTGATCGCGAAGATTCGCAGCGTCACCGACAAGCCGATCAAATACGTCGTGCTGTCGCACTATCATGCGGTGCGCGTGCTGGGCGCGTCGGCGTACTTCAAGGAAGGCGCGCAGCAGGTGATCGCCAGCCGCGGCACTTACGAAATGATCGTCGAGCGCGGCGAAGCCGATATGAAGTCGGAGATCGAACGCTTCCCGCGCCTTTTTGCAGGCGTCGAAACGGTGCCCGGCCTGACGTGGCCGACGCTGGTGTTCGAAAAGGAAATGACGCTCTTTCTTGGCAAGCTCGAAGTGCGCATCGCGCATCTCGGCTCGGGCCACACGAAGGGCGACACGATCGTCTGGCTGCCATCGCAGAAGGTGTTGTTCTCCGGCGACCTGGTCGAGTACGACGCGGCCTGTTACTGCGGCGACGCGCAACTCGAACAATGGCCGGCAACGCTCGAAGCATTGCGCGCGCTGAATGCGGAGAAGCTGGTGCCGGGCCGCGGCCCCGCGCTGCTGTCGCCGGCGGAAGTGAACAAGGGCCTCGACTACACGAAAGACTTCGTGACCACGCTATTGCAGGCGGGCCGTGACGCATTCCGGGACAAGCTCGATCTGAAGGGTGCGATGGCGCTGACGCGCAAGGCGATGGACCCGAAGTTCGGCAACGTCTTCATCTATGAGCATTGCCTGCCGTTCGACGTCTCGCGAGCCTACGACGAAGCGAGCGGCATCAGCCATCCGCGCATCTGGACCGCGCAGCGCGACAAGGAGATGTGGGACGCGCTGCAAAGCTGATCGCCCCACGCACTCCGGGAAAGACCGTCCGGTCTTTCCTTTTCCCCGTTCAAACCGTGAAGGCGCGCTAGACGCCTCGGGCGCGCTCGTCTTCGCACAGGCGCGCTCCGCACCTGGAGCGAGACATGCAGCATTCCCTCGATGGCAACGCCATTGGCCACGCCGCGTCCGTCGCGAGCGACGATTCGATGTTCAGAAAGGTCGCGTGGCGCATCGTGCCGTTTCTGTTTCTTTGCTACGTCGTGTCGTTTCTGGACCGGATCAACATCGGCTTCGCGCAATTGCAGATGAAGCATGATCTCGGCTTCAGCGACGCGATGTATGGACTCGGCGCAGCCGTGTTCTATGTCGGCTATGTTTTGTGCGAGGTGCCGAGCAACATCCTGTTGGCCAAATATGGCGCGCGTAAAACCTTCATGCGGATCATGCTGCTGTGGGGCATCGCGTCGATGTGCATGATGTTCGTGTCGAAGCCTGCGCACTTTTACGTTCTGCGCTTCATGCTGGGCGTGTTCGAGGCGGGCTTTTTCCCGGGCATCGTGCTGTATCTGACATACTGGTTTCCGGCCAGCCGGCGCGCCGCCGTGATCTCGGTGTTTTTCGCGGGCGTGGCGGTCGCGGGCGTGCTCGGCGGACTTTTCTCCGGCTGGATCATGCGCGACATGGGCGGCGTGCTGAAGCTGTTCGGATGGCAGTGGATGTTTGCGATCGAAGGCGCACCGGCTGTAATTCTCGGACTCCTGTCGTGGCGCTTTCTGCTTGACAAGCCGCACGACGCGATCTGGCTCACGCAGGCTGAAAAGGATCGGCTCGTCACGCTGTGCGCGCAAGGCCAGGCGAAACACAGCGGGCATGACGGTCGCAGCTTCGCTGAGGCGTTGCTCAATCCGCGCGTCTATCTGTTCGCGTTCATCTATTTTTCGCTGACCTGTGCATCGCTGACGCTCAACTTCTGGATGCCGTTGATGATTCGTGATTTCGGCGTTCAGGATGTGGTCGCGGTGAGTCTTTATACGGTGGTGCCGAATGCGATCGGCGCAGTGGGTCTGATTTTGATTGCGCGCCGCTCGGACCGAACTGGGGAACGGCGCAGGCATTTTGCTTTCTGCACGGTGGGCGGGGGGCTCGCGCTTGCGGCGCTTACGCTGCACCTGAGCAGCTTTGCTGCGATGCTGGCAATTTTGTCGCTGGCCTCTGTGTTGATCTTCGCGGCGTTGCCGATCTTCTGGGCGGTTCCTACCAGCTATCTGTCTGGCAAAGCGGCTGCGTCTGGCATTGCGTTCATTAGCAGCATTGGCATCACCAGCGGCATCATCAGCCCGTGGGTGATCGGGCAGATACGCACGGCGACGGGCAGTATGGATCTCGCCGTTTATATTCTTGCTGGGCTGCTTGCGCTTAGCGGGGGCGCGTTGATGGCGGGCGTCAAAGGCGATGTGATGCGACGGTGACGCGTGATTGACTGGTTGCCGCTGGCGTCGCAGAGTCAGGTTGCGCGCCGCGAAACGAGTGTTCGCGGCGCAATCGCAATAGACGATCCATTCAGGCACGGCTAATGCAGATCACGATGGCACCGGCTCCAGCATCGAAAGGAAAAGCCATGTCCACCACGCCATCCGCCATCAGACATCCGGCCGGACATCCGTCGTATCGTGATGTCGTGACGGGCGCGAGCGGCTGATGCGCGCCGCTCGATCGTCTGCCGTGTGGATGCACCCGTGCGGATACCGGGACGCAGTTTTGACTGGTCCAACGAACCGCTCGTCCAACAGCTGGCGCTTGCTGGTCGCGCTCGTGCTGAGCGGATCGGCGCTATGGAGTGCCGATCCCGCTTGCGCGGTGTACGCGATCGCGCAATACGGCGAGCCCAAATATCCCGCCGATTTCAAGCACTTCGACTACGTCAATCCCGACGCCCCCCGCGACGGCGCGCTCGTGCTCGCGAATCCGAACCGGCTGACCAGCTTCGACAAATTCAACCCATTTACACTGCGAGGCAATCCCGCACCGGGACTCGGACTGATGTTCGAAAGCCTGACGACCGGCAGTGCCGACGAAGTGGCGAGCGCGTACTGCCTGCTCGCCGACGACATCGACGTCGCCAGGGACGGCCTGTCGACAACCTTCCACATCAATCCGAAAGCGCGCTTCTCGAACGGCGATCCGGTCACCGCAGCGGACGTGAAGTTCTCGTTCGACACGCTGAAAAGTCCGCAGGCGCTGCCGCAGTTCGCGGTGTACTTCGGGCAGATCGCGCGCGCGGTGGTCGTCGACCGGCTCACGATTCGCTTCGATTTCAAGGTCGCGACACGCGAAATGCCGCTGCTCGCGGGCGGAATTCCGGTGTTTTCGCACAAGTGGGGCATGCGGCCGGACGGCACGCGCATTCCTTTCGACCAACTCGCGTTCGAGAAGCCGATCGCAAGCGGCGACTATCTGATCGACCGATACGACAACGGCCGAACCATCAGCTACGAGCGCAACCCGAACTACTGGGGTGCGTCGCTGCCCGTCCGCGTGGGCACGCACAACTTCGCGCGCATCGACTACAAGCTGTATGCGGACGCGGTCGCGCAACTCGAAGCGTTCAAGGCGGGCGAGTACGACGTGCTAGTCGAACACACCGCACAGAGCTGGGTGCGGCGTGATGTCGGCAAACGTTTCGACAGTGGCGAGCTGATCAAGCGCGAGTTTCCTCATCACAACGGCGTGGGCATGCAGGGCTTTTTCATCAACCTGCGGCGGCCGCTCTTTCAGGACGTGCGCGTGCGCGAGGCGCTCGATCTCGCGTTCGACTTCGAGTGGCTCAACCGGCAGCTTTTCTACGATCAGTACAAGCGCACCGACAGCTTCTTCGTCAACACGGACCTGCAGGCCAAGGGCAAACCCAGCGAAGGCGAACTCTCGATTCTGGGGCCGTTGCGCAATAAACTCGATCCCGCCGTGTTCGGCGAGATGCCGCAACAGCCCAACACCGATCCACCGGGATCGCTGCGCGCCAACCTGATCAAGGCGCGCGAGCTGCTGGCCCAAGCGGGCTGGACGTATCGCGACGGCGCGCTGCGCAACGCGAACGGTCAGCCATTCGTCTTCGAGCTGCTCGGCGACACGGGCGGCGGCGTGTCGATGGAGCCGGTCGCCGCTGCGTTCGGCCGCAATCTGCAGAAGCTCGGCATCACAATGAACTTTCGCACCGCCGATTTCGCACTGATTCAAAAGCGCATCGACGCGTTCGACTTCGACATGACGACCGTGCGCCTGCCTGATGTGCAGGTGCCAGGCACCGAGCAGCTATCGCGTTTCGGCAGCCAGTATGCGGACGAGCCCGGCTCCGACAATCTCGCCGGCGTGAAGTCGCCGGCCATCGACGCGATCCTGCGCAAGGTGCTGGGCGCGCAAACGGATGAGCAGCTCGTCGATGCGACCCACGCGCTCGACCGGGTGTTGATGAACGGCTACTACGTGATCCCGCACTGGTATTCCGCGGTTCATCGCATCGCGTACCGAAACAGCCTCGCCTATCCGGCGAAGCTGCCGCTTTATTTCTCCGCCGACGAATGGGTTCTGTCGACGTGGTGGCAGAAGGCTGGACCGAATCTTGCACGCCCTTGATGATTGGAGGACAACGATCATGAGCAGACTACTCGTTGCAATCATCGTATCGGTCGGCCTCGCGGGCTGCGTCGTCGCACCGCCGCCCAGCTATGGCTATGGGTATGAGCCAGCACCCGCTTATGGCTATGCGCCCGGGTACTACGTCGCACCGCCGTCCGTGAGCCTCGGCATCGGCATTGGCGGCTACTGGGGTGGCCATGGAGGCCATTGGCACGGCCATTGAATCAGACGATCCGAGAGGGCTCTTCCAAACCAGGGTAAACATCCATCCTCGCACGAAGTACTTCAAAATGGTTTGGGTACGGAGTATATTCGAGTTCAGCAGATATTTACTGAACGGAGGAGGACGTTATGCAATTTCATCTCAACGGTTTCCGGGTCGGCGATCCGACAATCGAGCCAGCCATCGGCAACGCACATGCTGCGCAGATGCCGGAGAAGGTCGACGTGCTGATCGTCGGCAGCGGCCCTGCCGGAGTCGTGCTGGCGGCGCAACTGTCGCAATTCCCGTCGATCAACACGCGCATCGTCGAGCGTCGCGACGGACCGTTGCAGATGGGACAGGCCGATGGCGTAGCGTGCCGTACCGTCGAGATGTTCAATGCGTTCGGCCTCGCGGATCGCCTGCTGCAAGAAGCCTATTGGGTCAATGAAACGGTATTCTGGCGACCCGATGCAAATGACCGCGGCGCGATCAGTCGTACCGGCCGGGTTCAGGATACCGAAACGGGTCTTTCGGAATTTCCGCACGTCATCGTCAATCAGGCGCGTATCCAGGAGTATCTGCTCGACGTGATGCGTCGCTCCGCGCGCCGGATCGAACCCGACTACGGCCTCGAACTGGTCGACGTTCAGCGCGACGATACGAATGAATACCCGGTGCTGGTCACGCTGCGGCGCACCGATCCCGCACGGCTCGACGAGACCGTGACCGTGCGCGCGCGCTATGTCGTCGGTTGCGACGGCGCGCGTAGCCGGGTACGCACCGCCATCGGACAAACGCTGCGCGGTGACGCGGCCAACCATGCGTGGGGCGTGATGGACGCGCTGGCCGTTACCGACTTCCCGGACATCCGGCTGAAAGCGGCGATTCAATCCGCGAGCAAGGGCAACCTGCTGATCATTCCGCGTGAAGGCGGATATCTGGTCCGCTTCTATGTCGACCTCGGCGACGTCACCCCGGAGAATCGCGACAACCTCAAGCAGATCACGGTCGATCGCATCATCGAGACGGCGCAAAGCATCCTCCATCCCTATACGCTCGACGTCAAGGAAGTCGCGTGGTTCTCGGTCTATGAGGTCGGTCAGCGTCTCACCGACCGCTTCGACGACGCGATCGCCGCCGACGGCACTTCGCGCGAACCGCGCGTGTTCATCGCGGGCGACGCCTGCCATACGCATAGCGCCAAAGCGGGCCAAGGCATGAACGTGTCGATGCAGGACGGCTTCAATCTCGGCTGGAAGCTCGGCGCGGTGCTGGAAGGCCGCAGCGACGCCGATCTGCTGCGCACGTATTCAGACGAGCGCCAACCCATCGCGCAGGAGCTGATCGATTTCGACAAGGAATGGTCGGCAATGATGGCCGCTCCGCCGAAGGACCCCAACCGGCCCGAAGCAGGCGGTGTCGATCCTGCGGAGCTTCAGGCGTACTTCGTTCGCGCTGGCCGCTACACGGCAGGCGTCGCGACGCGTTACCGGCCGGCCACCCTGACCGGTGAAGCGACGCATCAGGCGCTCGCCAAAGGCTTTACGATCGGCACGCGTTTTCACTCGTCGCCTGTGGTTCGCCTCGCTGATGCAAAACCGTTCCATCTCGGGCATGCGGCGCAAGCCGACGGCCGTTGGCGTCTGTACGCTTTTGCGGACGCGTCGGGTCGTGCGCTGAATGCGTTGTGCGAGTATCTCGACAAATCGCCGGAATCCGTTTTGCGGCTCTTCACGCCGCAGGACGCCGACGTGGACAGCGTTCTCGATCTGCGCGCGGTCTTGCAACAGCCGCATCGCGAAGTCCGTCTCCAGGACATCCCTGCTCTGCTGCTGCCGCGCAAGGGTCGCCACGGTCTGATCGACTACGAAAAGGCATTTACGAGCGACGCGACGACTGATATCTTCGACGAGCGCGGCATCGATCGCGAACAAGGTGCACTCGTGGTGGTACGTCCCGACCAATACGTGGCCCATGTTCTCCCATTGAATGCGTACGCGGAGTTGAATGCCTTCTTCCGGCCCATCTTTCGCGTGCGTTAAGCCATAACTAAATCCTACACTCCGAAATTGCCGATCAAACCTGAAGACGCCGGCGCGCTCCCCAAATTTACTGGCAGTCTGGTGCGCCGTGCCCAACAGCGCCACGCAGCGGTCTGGCTGAGCGAGGTTTCCGCCGAGATCACGAGCGTGCAGTACGCGGCGCTCGAGGTCTTGCACGAGACACCAGGCGTCAGTCAGCGGCAACTCGGAGACAAGCTCGATGTGGATCGTTCGACGATCGCCGATCTCGTTGCACGCATGGTGCGCAATGGCCAGATCGAGCGCGCCGACGATCCTGTCGACAAGCGCAGTTATGTGCTGTATCTCACCGCTGCCGGTAAGAAGCAGCTTGCGGCCTTGCGTCCGCGCGTCGAGCAGGTCGAGCGCATTCTCACTGAACGGCTGACGGCAAGCGAATTGGCGCAGTTGCGCCGGCTGCTTGCGGCACTGTTGCCGCCGCAGGATTAATTCCTTTACTGCTCCAATAAGCCCGCCGGCCGAACGCCTGTCAAAGCTTGCCCGGTCGAGGGTCGGGCACGAAGCCATCCCGGTTCGGCATGCGGATAGCGGCGAGCGAATGCGCGTCGAGACGCGCATCGTCCGGCACGATGCCGTTGCGGTTCAAGATCCACGCGCTGAGCGCATACACCTCGTCCGCGCTCAGCGACTGCGGCGCGTTATACGGCATCGCCCGGTTTATATAGTCGAATAGCGTCGTCGCATACGGCCAGTAGCTGCCAACGGTGCGCTTCGGATTCGCGGTCGCGAGCGTGCCCGCTCCACCGATCAGCTGATCGCCGATCAGCCCCTCGCCTTTCGCGCCATGACAGGCCGCGCATTTCGCCGCGAAAATGCGGCCACCCGTGGCGACGTCGCCGCTGCCGTTCGGCAGGCCGTGGCCGTCCGGCGCGACATCGATATTCCATGCGCTCAAATCGGATTCGCTGACAGGCTTGCCGATCGCGTCGACGGAAGCGCGCCAGCGCGCCTGCGCAGCAGCGGCGGACTGCGCGCCGCGCGTTGCATCGAATGAAGAGGAGCAGCCAGCGAGCAGACTGCTAGCCGTGACCCATGCCAGCAGAGCGCGCATCGTTTTCGATTTCGAAGCACCGAACCGCACAGGCTCACGCATTTTTAACGCTCCCATCGGCTTCGATGCGCCACTGCTGAATGCCGTTGTAGTGATAGTTCGAGTTCAGACCACGCGCTGCGACGAGCGCCTCGCGCGTCGGTTGAACGTAGCCGGTAGAATCCGTCGCGCGCGACAGGATGGCGGTCGGCGCACCGTTCCACACGAAGCCGGCCTGGAAGCGGGTCAATGCGCGATCGCGCGCGGGCTCGTCGAGCACTGCGGCCTGCCATGTCGCGCCACCGTCGGTCGATACCTCGACCTTGCGGATCGCTCCGCGCCCTGACCACGCGAGTCCGACGATCGGATAGAAGCCCTGCACCGTGAGCCGCTGTCCCGCGGACGGCCGCGTGATCACCGACTTCGCGTCCATCTCGAACACGAATTGACGCGCGCGGCCGTCGGGCAGGATGCCCGCCCGTGTATTTCGACGTTTCTTCGCGCGTCTGCAGCGGCGCATCGACGACTTTCAGCCGCCGCAGCCATTTCACGTTCGTATTGCCCTCGAAGCCCGGCACGAACAGACGCAGCGGATAGCCGTTCTCCGGCCGCAGGCGCTCGCCGTTTTGCGCATAGACGACGAGCGCGCGGTCGAGAATGCGATCGAGCGGCAGGCTGCGCGTCATCGCCGCTGCGTCCCCGCCTTCGGCGAGCAGCCATTGCGGCGTCCCGCCGTCGCTCGCCGCCGTGCGTCCGCCGACGGCTTCGAGCAGCGTCGAGAGCCTGACGCCGGTCCACTCGCAGCACGACAGTAAGCCATGCGTGATCTGCACAGGCAGCCCGCTCGGTCCTTTCCATTCGCTCGCCGTGTTGCCCGAACACTCGAGAAAATGAATGCGCGACTCCGAAGGCAGGCGCAGCAGATCGTCCATCGTGAAGAGCTTCGGCTCGCGCACGAGACCATGAATCACGAGCCGGTGCGTGTCTGGATCGATATCGGGCACCCCGGCATGATGCCGCTCATAGACGAGCCCATTCGGCGTGATCGAGCCATGCAGATCCGCGAGCGGCGTCAGCGACGATGCGGCGCCCGGCATCGGCCACGCCCGCGCGGCACGACGAATCACGTTCGACTCGCGCGGCGACGGCAGCCCGTACGGATGCTCGAGAATCGGCGCGCCGGGAGTTTGTGTCCACGGATCGACGCCCAGCGGCTTCAGCAGCGTCGCCGCCTTCAGGTTCGGCGCGGCCAACGCGGACAGCGCGAGACCGCCCAACAGCCGCCGACGCGGCGACGTTGGTTTCGACGCATCATGCGCGTCGCTAGTGATACGTGGAGGTCGCGACATGCTCGTGCCGGCGAGGCGGCCTAGGTTGATCGACAAGCGCACGAGTATAGGTAGTGTGCGCGCGCCGATCAAAGCCAATTGCGACTAAGGTTATGACGGCCAGCGATATGCCGAGCGCGCACAAGCACGCGCACAACTCACCGATGACACCGTCAATCCGGTGCGATTTCCGCGATCACGCTAAACGATTCGAGCGTATAGCCCATATTGAAGTATCCCGCGCGCGCGTAAGTCGCAATGCGCTCGAGTCGCTCGGGATCGTCGCGCGGCTGGTCGCGATGGACCCGCTGCCGCACGGCTTCGAAGGCAGCGGACACGGCCCGGCGATAGAACGATGCGAGATTCAATGACATCGTGCGCCCTCCTGCTGATGGCATGCATCGAAATCTAGTCAGCAGCGCGTGCTTGTGCAAACAAGCATTTGTGCAATGCTTTGCGCCGCCGATGCAATGTCGGTCTGGCGGTGCCGACGAAACGGGTTGTCCGCTTACGCTCAACCGCGATAACGATAGCGCTCGATATTATTTGTGCGGTAACGAGCGCCTCTCTACGATCTCCGGACCTTCACTTCGATCGCATTCCAGACATGACCACGACCAAAGCACTCAGGGCCGCACTCCTCTCGGTTCTCGTTACATGCGGCATCGTCAGCGCGCAACCGGCGCTTGCGGCAGGACAAACCGTGCGAGTCGGCATCATGTCCGGCGAGGACGAAGACGTGTGGCGTGCGGTCGCCGCCAATGCGGCCAGGCAGGGCATCACCGTCAAGATCACGACCTTCTCCGACTATACGCAGCCGAATGAAGCGCTCGCCGAACACGACCTCGATGCGAACTCGTTCCAGCACAAGCCGTATCTCGATGCGCAGATCGCCGCGCGCCACTATCAGATCGTGCCCGTCGGCTACACCTACGTGCAGCCGATCGGTCTCTACTCGCGCAAGGTGAAATCGATCGCGGCGCTGCCGCAGAATGCGACGATCGGCGTGCCGAACGATCCGAGCAACGAAGGCCGCGCGCTGCTTCTGCTGCAGGCGAACGGGCTGATCAAGCTGCGCCCCGACGTCGGCCTGCTGCCGACCGCGCGCGACATCTCCGACAATCCGAAGCACATCCAGATCAAGGAGCTCGACGCGGGCATCGTCGGCCGTGCGATCGGCGACCTCGACGCCGCCGTCGTCAATACCGACTGGGCGATCAAGGCGGGCATCAAGATTCCGCAGGAACGCATCGCGCAGGAGAAGGTACCGGGCAATCCTTATCGCAACTTCATCGCGGTCAACGCGAAAGACGCGAACGCTGCGTGGGTGAAGACGATCGTCGACAGCTACCAGCAGGCCAACGTCGCCTCGGCGATCCTGACCGTCTATCACGGCGCCACGCTGCCCGCATGGGATGGCGCGCCCCAGCACTGATCCGACACGCGAATCACGCACGAATCACTCGCGACTCGAGCGGCGGCGCTTCGGCCTCCGCGCATCCTGCCTTCTTCATTGCCCTCTCGATCGTATTGCCCGTCATGTCAATTACCAGAACGCTTCACGACCGCCGCACCTTCCTGAAACTTTCGCTCGGCGCCGCGGCGGCCGCGGCAGCACCGCTTTCGTTCGCGCAAGGCAATGCGCGCACGCTGCGCGTCGGCAACCAGAAGGGTTATCTGAATCTGCTGAAGGGCCGGGGTACGCTCGAGAAACGGCTCGCGCCGCTGAACGTATCCGTCACATGGACCGAGTTCGCGGCGGGCCCCGTGCAACTGGAAGCACTGAACGTCGGCTCGATCGATTTCGGCGACGTCGGCGAGGCACCGCCGATCTTCGCGCAGGCCGCCGGCGCACCGTTGGCCTATGTCGCGGCGACCGACAAGCGACCGCAGTCGGAAGGGGTACTGGTGCCGCCGCAATCGACGATCCGCTCGGTCGCGGACCTGAAGGGCAAACGGATCGCGCTCAACAAAGGCAGCAATGTCCACTACTTTCTCGTCAAGCTGCTGCGTCAGCATGGCCTGCAATACGGCGACGTAAAGCTCGTGTTCCTCGCGCCCGCCGATGCGCGCGCGGCGTTCGAGCGCGCGTCGATCGACGCGTGGGTCATCTGGGATCCGTTCTTCGCCGCGGCGGAGCATTCGCTCGGCGCTCGCGTGATCGCCGATGCGAGCGGCGTAGTCGGCAATCGCGCGTTCTACTTCTCTTCGCAGAGTTATGCGGCGAACAATCCCGACGTGATCCGCATCGTGATCGAAGAGCTCGACAAGGTCGATGAGTGGGGCAAGCAGAACAAGGATCAGCTCGCGAGCGAACTCGCGCAGTTGTGGGGTCTGCCGAAGCAGGTCGTGGACGCTGCGGTGCAGCGTCAGCAGTTCGGCACGCAGCCGATTACCCGCGCGATTCTCGGCGAGCAGCAACAGATCGCCGATACGTTCCTCGATCTCGGCCTGATTCCGAAGCACGTCGACGTGCTGAAGGCGGCGCCTTCGAATCTCGCGTAAACGCACCCGCGGTGCAACGACGCCGCCCCCCCGTCAACGCTCGGAGACCGGCCGCGTTGGTGTAGCCTGTGATTCCTGCGGGGCGTCGCTGTACTCCGTCATGCGCCGCACCGAACTCACGCAGGCCGCGATCAACGCGAGCGCCGCACCAATGCCCGCAATCAGCGTCAGGTGCCGGCCGTGCACGAGCCCGAACACGATCGACACCGCCACCGCGCCGCTCGACTGGCCGAGCAGACGTCCCATCGCCTGCAGGCCGGAGGCGCCGCCGCTGCGATGCCGCGGCGCACTGCCGATGATTACGCGATTGTTCGGCGACTGAAAGATGCCGAAGCCGAGGCCGCAGACCGCGAGCCGCCACACGATGTCGAAACGCGTCGCCGTGTCGCCGAGCTGGCAGAGCATCGCGAGTCCGCAGCCGAACACGACGAGCCCGACGCTGCTGATGCGTCCCGGAGCCCACCGGTCGGACAGCCGGCCCGCAACCGGCGCGATCAACGCGGTCACGAGCGGCCACGGTGTCATCAGAAAGCCGGTTTGGGTTTCCGATAGCTTCAGCGTCTGCTCGAAATAGAACGGCAGCACGATGTACGCCATCGTCTGTGCCGCGAACGAGCAGATCGACGTCGCCATCGACAATGAAAACACCGGCATGCGCAGCAGGTCGATGGGCAGCATCGGCTTCGCGAGCCGGCTTTCGCGCCGCACGAACAGCACACCGGCCACCAGTGCGAGCGCGACCATCGCGGCGCCGCGCTGCGTCGCCCCCGGCTGCTTGAAAGCGGCGAGACCCGAGATCAGCAGGCCGAAGGTGAGCGCGTTGAGCAGGACGCTCAGGCCGCTCAGGCGAGCGCCCGATTCCGGTGTCACCGGCAAAGTGCGCGCGCCGATCGACAGCGCCAGCACGCCGAGCGGCACGTTGACGAGGAAAAGCCACTGCCAGTGCGCGACCGACAGAATCGCCGACGCGATGCTCGGCCCCGCCGCCGACGAAACGGCCACCACCAGCGACGATAAACCGACACCGACACCAAGCCGTGCCTTCGGAAAAACGAAGCGCACCAGCGCGATACTCACGCTCATGATGCCGCCCGCGCCGAAGCCCTGAAACACGCGCGCGACCGCCAGCACCAGCAGCGTGTGCGCATTCGCGCAGGCGAACGACGCCAGCGTGAAGAGCACGAGTCCGTAGCAGTAGACACGCTTGTAGCCGAGGCCGTCGCCGAGCACCGCGAGCGGCAGCAAGGACACCGTGATCGCCAGCTGATACGCGTTGACGACCCAGATCGCATTCGCCGGCGATACGGCCAGGTCGTTGCTGATGGTGGGCAGCGCGACGTTGACGATCGAGGTGTCGAGCACCGACATCGTCATCGCGATGGCGATCGCGAGGTACGCAAACGCGCGTTGGGGATTGGGCAGGCCGTCGGTCATGATGCAAGCGGGTCGAAAGAAAAGACGCGGGCGACGGCGTGCCGCGCGGCGGCCATCGCGGGTGCATTGTTGCAACTCCGACTCGCGGGAGCAAGATTGCACCGGATACCGGGATGATGGCCACCCGGCTCGTCAGGCATGGCACGTGCGGCGCCTGAATCGGGACGCAGTTGACCTTACTGCGCCAAAGGTTGTAACCGTGTAGGAATCGTCGCCGCGATCGACGTCGGCGAGGCACGCATGAAAACAAAACGCCCTTTTTACACGATCGGCCATTCGACGCGTCCGTTGCAGGAATTCGTCGACTTACTGAAAGGCGAGCAGATCGCGTTGCTGGTCGACGTGCGCAGCATCCCGCGCTCGCGGACCAACCCGCAGTTCAATCGCGACACGCTGCCCGCCTCGCTCGCAGCGGAGCATATCGACTACGTGCATCTCGCCGCACTCGGCGGGCGCCGCAGCAGGCGCAAGGACGACGCGCCTTCGCCGAATGCGTACTGGACGCATCCGGCCTTTCGCAACTATGCCGACTATGCAATGAGCGACGCGTTCCGCGAGGGACTGGCGCAACTGCTGACGCTCGGTCATCGGCAGCGCTGCGCGATCATGTGCTCGGAAGCGGTCTGGTGGCGTTGCCACCGGCGTATCATTACGGACTATCTGCTGATGCACGATGAAACCGTGCTGCACATCATGGACGCGCATCACACGAACGCCGCCACGATGACGCCTGGCGCCGAGCCCCAGGCCGACGGCACGCTGATCTATCCGGCTGAGGCGCAGAACTGAGCCGACTCACGACACGACTGCACGCCAGTCACCCCGCACCGCTTTATGGCCGTTACCACCAAACGCACGTCGAAACACGACACGTCGCTCGACACGCTGCTTCGCGATATCCGCGCCTGCACGCTGTGCGCGCCCATGCTGCCGCACGCGCCCCGACCCGTGCTTGCGGCGTCCGCGAGCGCGCGTATTCTGGTCATCGGGCAAGCGCCGGGCGCGCGCGTGCATGCGTCCGGGGTGCCTTGGAGCGACGCGAGCGGCGCACGCCTGCGCACGTGGCTCGGCGTCGACGACACGACGTTCTACGACACGTCCAGGTTCGCCATCGTGCCGATGGGCTTCTGTTTTCCGGGCCGCGGCGCGAGCGGCGACCTGCCGCCTCGTCCCGAGTGCGCGAGCCGCTGGCATGGCCAATTGCTCGCGCGGATGCGCTCGGTGAAATTGACGCTGCTGATCGGACAATACGCGCAGCGCTTTGGCCTCGGCGACGCGTTTGGCCCGACTTCGACCGATACGCTCGTCAGATGGGCCGAGTTTGGACCCCATGTGATGCCGCTGCCGCATCCGTCGCCGCGCAATGTCGCGTGGTTCAAGCGCAATCCGTGGTTCGAAGGCGAAGTGTTGCCGACGTTGCGTGCGCATGTGGCGACGGTGTTGGCGGGCGAAACGCTTTGAGCGCCGCGTACCACGAAGCGGCGGCCGCGGGCGCGTCCTGTGTGCTGCGGTGCGCCGCCCGGTGCCGCGCCGCGCTTTCGCCAGTCCGCCGACAGCGGCGCAGACCATCCATTGCACCCCGTCGGGCGCCACTATCCACAACTTCGTAACCCCGCCGTCCCACTCTTCGGAATGGTGCGGGTATACATGGATTAGGCGGTGCAACCGCACTGCACTAACATTTTTGCGGTACCGCACGGCGCGTATCGAGCGCCTCGAATCGGGGTTGCACGTCGCCACGCCAAAGTCTCGCGCTGCCCAGCGCACTCCCGGTGCCTTCCAGCATCTGCACACGATCGACGCAACGTCGAGCGCATCGACCAACGAAGAGAAGAATCGGAGGATGAGATGGCACAGCAACGGGATGACAACCAGCAACAAGGCAACAACTCTTTCAGTCCGACTCGGCGCGGGCTGATGCAGGGCGCCGGACTCGGCGCGGCGCTTTCGCTGATGGGTGCGCTAGGCGGCGCGGGCGGGCTGATCGGCAGCGCGCAAGCAGCGGAGTCGGCGTTTCCGTCGCACAAGAAGTGGAAGATCGTGTTCGTCAATCACGTCACCACCAACCCGTTCTTCGTGCCGACGCAATACGGCATTCAGGATGCCTGCTCGCTGCTCAACATGGATTATCAGTGGACCGGCTCGGCCACCTCCGACGCCGGCGAAATGGTCCGCGCCGTGAATTCGGCGATCGCCGCGAAGGCCGACGCCATCGCGGTGCCGATCGTCGATCCGAGCGCTTTCGACAAGCCAATCCAGGCCGCGCTCGACGCCGGCATTCCGGTGTTCGCCTATAACGCCGACGCGCCGCGCGGCAAGAAGAATCCGCGCCTCGCGTATATCGGCCAGGACTTGTATCTGTCCGGCTACCAGATGGGCGAGCGCATCGTGAGCCTGATCGACAGCGGCATGGTCGCGCTGTTCATTGCGACGCCGGGGCAGCTCAACATCCAGCCGCGCATGGACGGGGCGAGCGACGCGATCAAGAAGTCCGGCAAGAAGATCGACATCCAGACCGTGGCCACGGGCGCGACCGTCAACGAGGAACTGTCGAAGATCAAGGCGTTCTATCTGGGACACCAGGACCTGAAGGGCATGTTCGCCGTGGATGCGGGCAGCACGCAGGGCGTCGCGCAGGTGATGAAGGAATCGAACCTGCCCGCGAAGGGCGTGCACGGCGGCGGCTTCGACCTGCTGCCGACCACGATCCAGCTGATCCACGAAGGCTACCTCGACTTCACCATCGACCAGCAGCCGTACGTTCAAGGTTTCTATACGGTGATGCAGGCGTTCGTGTTCCTCAGCTCGGGCGGCCTCGTCGGACCGGCCGAAATCAACACCGGCCTGAAGTTCGTGACCAAGGAGAACGTCGAGCCGTACCTCAATACCTCGACCCGCTTCGAAGGCAAGACCGATAAGCAGCAAATCGTCCCGCGGTCCGGCGCAATCAAGTCCTGATGAATACAGTGAACGAAACCAGCAACACCGAAGCAGTCCGCGCGCCCCGGCGCGCGGGCGTTTCATTCGCGTCTCAATGGGCGGCCGAGCTGCGCATCCTGCTCGTGGCCGTGCTGCTGGCCGCCTACTTCGAATTCGCGAACCACGATTTCCTGCTCACCAACGCGAGCCTCGTCAACCTGTCGCAGTTCATCGCGCCGGTGGCGATCATCGCGTTCGGCGAAATCATGTTGATGATCGGCGGCGACATCGATCTGTCGGCGGGCATGGTGTTCGCGTTCGCGCCATTCATGATGGTGTTCGCGAATGACGCGGGCGCGCCGATGTGGCTCGCCGTGATCGCGGGGCTCGTGGTGGCGGGCGCGGTCGGCTTCGTGAACGGAGCGGTGACGGTGTGGCTGCGGCTGCCCTCGTTCGTCACGACGCTCGGTACGCTCTTTCTGATCAACGGCATCACGCTCACGATCTCGCGCGGCACGCCCGCCCCCACGCCCGGCTCGCCCGCGTTCGCCGCGGTCATGGGCGCGTGGGGCTACAGCGAGATCATCTGGACTCTCGTGATCGCGTTCGCGATGCACGTGCTGTTGCGGCATACACGCTGGGGCCTGCACACGCAGGCCGCGGGTGCGAATCCGCTCGGCGCGAGCGAGGCCGGCATTCATGTGAAGCGGCTGCGCCTCGGCAACTTCGTCCTCGCCGCGGTGCTGGCGGGCTTCACCGGCATGCTCGAAGCCTTTCGCATTACCTCGATCGACCCGCAGGCGGGCGGCAACCAGATCATGTTCCTTGCGGTGGCCGCCGCCGTGATCGGCGGCACCCCGCTGACGGGCGGCTCGGGCACCATCGTGGGCGGTCTCATCGGCGCGGCGGTGCTCGGCATTCTCAACGACGGCTTTACGCTGATCGGCATCAACGCGTTTACGTTCAACATCATTCTTGGCGCCGCGATTCTGGCGGCGATGATCTTCAACATCCACGTTGGGCGCATTCGCCGCAAGGGTGGACGCTGATGGACCAATCGCAAACCTCCTCGGCGGGCGCGAACGCCACCTCCGCTGCGCCCGGCGGCGCGAACACGCCGCTCGCGTTGCAAGGCGACAACCTCGTCAAACGCTTCGGCGCGGTGACGGCGCTCGACGGCGTCTCGCTCACGCTCGGCAAGGGCGAGATCCTCGGCATCCTCGGCGACAACGGCGCGGGCAAGTCCACGCTCGTGAAGATCCTCACGGGCTTTCATCAGCAAACGAGCGGCATGCTCCACATCGACGGCGAGGAGACGCTGTTGCGCTCGGTCGATCATGCGCGCTCTCTCGGCATCGAATGCGTGTATCAGGATCTCGCGCTCGCGAATTCGCTGAGCATCTACCACAACATGTTCCTGAATCGCGAAATCGTGCGGCGCGGACCGTTCAGGCTGCTCGATCACAAGCAGATGCGCGAGCGCGCGGCGCAATGTCTCGACGATATCGGCGTGCACGTGCCTTCGGTGGATTTGCCCGTGGAACGTCTGTCGGGCGGCCAGCGCCAGGCGATCGCCGTGGCGCGCGCGGTGCATTCGAACGCGAAGATCCTGTTACTCGACGAGCCGCTCGCCGCGATGGGCGCGCGCGAGGCGGGGCTTATCATCGACCTGCTGATGCGCTTGAAGGAAAAAGGCGGCCTGTCGATCATCATGATCATGCACAACTATGCGCAGACGCTCGATATCGCGGATCGCATCATGTTGATGCAGCGAGGCCGCGTGACCTACGAGCAACAGAGCGCGCTGACTTCGGTGGCGGAACTGATGGACATCGTGCAGCGGGAATACCGGGCCATGCGCGCCGGCGGCGCGCAGTGAGCCCGTTGCTCGTAATCAGAAATCGATCTTCGCGTTCACGCTGACCATGCGCGGATCGCCCGGCGCGATGTAGTCCGTGTACTGGAACAGGCGGATTCAACCGGTCGATGCAACACAATGAACGTCGCATGAGCGGCGGGAGTGTTGCAAATGAAACAGAGGCGCCGGATCTATTACAGCGAAAGCCAGAAGGCGTTGATGTGGGAACGCTGGCGTAAAGGCGAGTCGCTGTAGCACATCGCCCAGCTATTTAACCGCAATCATTCGTCGGTACAGAGAATTCTGGCGCAAACTGGAGGAATCCAGCCTGCACCACGCCGGCGATCGAAGTTGGCGCTGACGCTTGCCGAGCGCGAGGAGATTTCCCGAGGCCTCGTCGCGGGCGATTCGATTCAGTCAATCGCCCGGCGACTGTCGCGATCACCGTCCACGATCTGTCGCGAGATCAAGCGTAATAGTGGGCAGGCCGGCTATCGGGCCAGCCAGGTCGACCAGCTTGCATGGGATCGGTCGCTGCGCCCCAAGGTCTGCAAACTGATCGAGCATCGGATGCTGGCTCATATCGTGGCCAACAAGCTCCAGTTGCAGTGGTCGCCTCAGCAGATCGCTGGATGGCTCAAACGCGCCTGGCCGGGCAACGAGGACTATCACGTGTCGCATGGGACCAATCTACCGCAGTCTATTCATTCAGGCACGGGGCGCCCTGAAGAAAGAGTTGCTGGAGAATTTACGGCGCACCCGTGCCATGCGTCGGTCGCGCCATCACACGCAGAAAACGGACGATCATGGCCGGATCCGCGACGCGGTATCTATCAGTGAGCGTCCCGCCACAGTGGAAGACCGTGCGGTGCCGGGACACTGGGAGGGAGATCTCCTGTGTGGCAGTGCCGGCAGCCAGATCGCAACATTGGTCGAGCGCCAGACACGCTATGTCATGCTGGTGAAGATCGCGAGCAGGACAGCGAGTCGGTTGTCAACGCACTCATCAAACACGCTGGCAAGCTGCCGCAGGAACTCTATAAATCACTGACCTGGGATCGGGGAACAGAGATGGCCGACCATAAACGGTTCACCATCGCCACCGACATTGCCGTGTATTTCTGCGATCCGAAACACCCGTGGCAACGCGGCTCGAACGAAAATACCAACGGCCTGTTGAGACAGTACTTCCCGAAAGGCATCGACCTGTCGGTCTACTCAAAGGCCAGGCTTAACGCCGTGGCACGAAGGCTGAACGAGCGCCCGAGGAAGACGCTGGACTTCGCGGTGATTTGTGATGCCCGATGCACGGTTGACACAATCCGGAACCCCGCAATTTGTCCGGGCCCGTTCTGCGAACGCAGCGGGAATGCACACATCGAGGGGCAAGGAATGCGGAGTTTCGCGACATGATGATGGTGCGACGACGGCAAAGCACGAGTCGGTTCGCGTTGGCCGCATGGAACGACCAACGTGCTGCGGGCCTCTGCTGATGCAGCTCAGTGTCCATCGCCGGGATTAGATGCTATGTGGGAGGGCAGCGGCAGGATGCCAGGCACACCGCCTTCAATACGGAGCAAGTGGCCTTCCCTCACACGTGGCAATCGCGCGGTGACCTGCCGGTGAGCCGCTGGTAGCGGTCGCGGTAGTCTTCCGCGACGGCGGGTGATGCAGCGGCGGGCGCAATACCATTAAGTTGAGCGATGCGAACGTTGCGCGGGTAAGATGGCGGGCTTTTGGCAAGTGCAGGCAAGCGCAGTGGAAGGGCTGTTGACGGGGCTGCGGGAGTTGGTGGAATCTGTCGAGGACGTCGAGCGTAAGATCGGGACTTTTCCGTTCAAGGTGGCGCTCAGTCTTGAGGAACGTGGGCAGCCAAAGCCTCCAACCGCGTTGGGGCACTCCGCGGTTTCTTCCATCGGGCCTATTCGACGCCTGCCGACACGCGCAAAGGCATGCACATTCCTGCGGCCGATGGCAGGCATCGAATAAAACTTAACGCTCTCGGTCGGATGCTCGCCGGGCAACGGTGGCCATCTCTACCCGACCCTTAGCCTCGACTTTTCCGCCTTTAACCCACATGCTCGGTAAGCCGCATTACCCATTCGATTTTCGAAATAGCCGCTAAACGCCCGACCCCTTAAACCTTCGCCACACGCCCATACGTATCCTCGAACCGCACGATGTCGTCCTCGCCGAGATACGCGCCCGACTGCACCTCGATCAACTCGAGCGGAATCTTGCCGGGGTTCAGCAGCCGGTGCGTGATGCCGAGCGGAATATAGGTCGACTCGTTCTCGGTCAGCATGATTTCCTTGTCGCCGTTCGTCACGAGCGCGGTGCCCTTCACGACGATCCAGTGCTCCGCGCGATGATGATGCATCTGCAGGCTCAGCTGCGCGCCCGGATTGACGACGATGCGTTTGACCTGGAAGCGCTCGCCGCTATCGATGCCTTCATACGAACCCCACGGCCGCACCACGCGACGATGCGTGACCGACTCGTGACGTCCCATCGCATTGAGCTGCGCGACGATCTTCTTCACGTCCTGCGCCTGATCCCGATGCGCGACCAGCACCGCGTCCGCGGTCTCGACGATCACGACGTTCTCGAGCCCGATCGCCGCCACGAGCCGATGCTCGGCGCGAATGTACGAGTCGCTGACCGCGTCGGTCAGCACGTCACCGATCAGCGCGTTGTTCTGCGCATCGCGCTCCGCGATGTCAGCGAGCGCAGTCCACGAACCGATATCGTTCCAGCCGAGATCGGCCACCGCGACCACGGCCGCGCTCTGGGTCTTCTCCATCACCGCGTGGTCGACGGAAATGTTCGGGCAGGCGGCGAACGCGTCGGCATCGAGCCACACAAAATCGAAATTCCGTTGCGCGCTTTGCAGCGACAGCTCGGCCTGACGCGCGATCTCCGGTTCGTAGCGGCGCAGCTCGTCCATATACGTCGACGCCTTCAGCATGAACATGCCGCTATTCCAGTAGTAGCGGCCTTCGTCGATGAAGCGCTGAGCGGTCGCGGCATCCGGCTTTTCGACGAACGAATCGACGGCGAAGCTCTGCGTGCCGTCGATCAGCGGCGCGCCCGCGCAAATGTAACCGTAGCCGGTATGCGGCTCGGTCGGTGTGATGCCGAATGTGACCAGACGCCCATCCTTCGCGATCTGCGCCGCCGCTTCGACTGCCTTGACGAAGGCGGCCTCGCCCGCGATCACATGATCGGACGGCAGCACGAGCAGCAACGCGTCGGGCGTGTCGCGCAATGCGAGCAGCGCGGCCACCGCGATGGCCGGCGCCGTGTTGCGGCTTGCCGGTTCCAGCACGATGCTTGCCGACCCGACGTCGACCTGGCGCAGTTGCTCGGCAACGAGAAAACGCTGCTCGTTGTTCGTGACGACGATCGGCGCGGTCACACCATCGATGCCACGCAGGCGCAACGCGGTTTGCTGGACCAGCGTATGTTCGCCGGTTAGTGCCAGGTACTGCTTCGGGTAGCCGCCGCGCGACATCGGCCACAGTCGCGTGCCGCTGCCGCCGCAAAGAACTACGGGATGAATGTGCATTTTTTCAGGTCCTCGCTCGTGTGTATCTGTTCTGCACTTGTTTGCACGCCGACGGCTGTTCGCGCGTCGGCGTGCAACGCTCAACCGATCGTCGTGCCAGGCAACTGCATGACGGTCCCGGATGGCTCGCGTTCGCACCGCAGACGAGGCCGCCCTTCCCTTGAGACGTCCCGCCAGCCTTATTCGCGAGCGAATGCCTGATTGAAAAACGTCTCGCACAATGCCGCAATCCGCTGCCGCGCCGCAGGATTCAACACTTCGTGGTCCATGTTCGGGATGACCATCGCGCTCGCGTGCAACAGCTTGTTGAGCCGCCGACCACCCCGGCCGAAGTGCATCCGCAGCTCATCCAGCCCGCGATCCAACGGGCTGAATAATAGCCGGACATGCACTCCCCGCGCATCGAGATCTTTCATCCGCTGACGGGCGCGAGTGCCTTTATTCATCGCACTGCGGTTCGAATCGCCGGCCCACGCGGCGGCGTTACTCACGACGGCGTCAACGGCATAGCGAGACAGCGTCCGCAATACAGGCCGCAGGCCCACCTCGCCACGCAGAACTTGGGACCATTTCTTTGTGAGAAACATCGCCCGAAAAATGGCGCGCGTCGAGCGCGCATCGACCTTGGTCGCATCGCACATCCTGAAGTCCGCCGGAAAGTCGAATTTCTGAAGATTGACCAGCAGTAGCGCCGTTACGGAAGGATTTTTCGTGGCTGCGTGAAGCGCGAGATACGCACCCGAGCAGATGCCAAACACGGCAACCCGCGGATGCCCTCTGGCGAGGGCCCAATCGACCGCCAGCGACGTATCGGCAGCAAGTTGCTCGTAACTGAGCAAGGAAGGGTCTTCGACCATCCAGGCACCGCGGCTATCGCCAATGCCGTGCGCGTCGACTCGCAAGGACGCGATGCCCGCTCGTGCCAGCGAGCGGGCGAGCTCCACATTGAATCGACCGTCGCCGACATGGTGTGTCGCCGCCGTGTTGGCGATGACTACGAGCGGCGCACGCTCCGGACAGTCTTCCGGTTCGCATAGGATGCCGAACAAACGTCCATTAGCCAGATCCACCGGCGTCTCGACAGCGCCGCTCCAACCGCCTGACCGTCGGGGCGCAACGGGGGCCGCCGCGTCGGATACTGCGGACCGAAGCGGTGCGGATGACGGTGCAAACTCGCGCGCGAACCATCCTTCGACGGAACCTAGTGTCGCCTGAGGCAACGTTGCCACCCACGACGGCTGCATCGCCTCCGGGTATTCGGGAAACGGCAGCGAATCGACCTGTGCGCCCAGCGCACTATACGAGTCCGCGAGCTCGTGGCTGGGTCCCTGATTGCTGGGGTGAACGATCAACAGCTTGCTTGCCGGTGGCGACGTCATCAGGCGCAGATCACATTGCGTTATTGCGTCGATGGCGGCGCGGCTGAAGCGATGCCCGAGCACGTCGAACGCGCCGGTTGGCGCTGCATCATTGCGAATGTGGTGGCTGGCCTGGTCCAGCCACGTCCGCTGTAGCGCGTTCATTTCCCGCACGAACTGCCGGCCAGCGACGACCGGCGCGACAAGCGCCACGGTATCGACCCGCGCCGCACGTGCAGCCTGCGCGGCAACCATTGCGCCAAAGCGGAATCCGATCAGCGCGACACGTTCGACACCAGTCGTGCGCCTCATAAAATCCACGGCCTCGGCGGCCTCGTCGACCCATCTGCCTGGTTCGACAAGCTCACCCAGATCGATTGAGTCGCCGGTGCCGGCATAGTCGAATCTCAGTGCAGCGAATCCCCGGCCCGCGAGGCGGTCGGTGAGCGACCGCATGGTCTGATGCAGCCATAAAGCCTCATGTCCGAGGGGACCGCAAAGCACAATGCCTGCTTTGCCATTTTCGTTAGATTGCGGCCGCGGCTCATAAAGCCAACCAAAATGCCCGCCGAAATAGACGGGATGCATTTTGAAGTCCACTTTATTCGTCTCGCTATCGTCGCGGTCAATATCGATAGTGGCCGCGGAAAGCTCTTCCAATACCTTGGTCATAGCAAGTTTTTCAGAGGCGGAGTTTGTGTGGAGTTTGGCTGTATTACGCAATATGACCATTTCGGGTGTCTGTGCGCTTGCGCACATGATGGATTGGTGAAGCTCGCCCGCGGCACCATGAGTTTAGCCCCAACTTGAGCACGCGGCGCGCGCAAGTCTTCGATTTGGCGCGGTTACGCGTGCCGGGGGGAGTCAGTTACTGGGTACAGGCGGGGTAAATGTTTAACAGGCGGAAGGCCTTTTCCTGAACGGGTGTGGGCCGCGTAGTCATCACGATCTTTGAGCTTGCCCCCGAAAATCGAACCCCTTGCTGAGCAGGTAAACTCAAGCAAGGAGAAGAACGATGACAAGCAAGGCAAAGCGAGCGCGGTGCTAACCAGGCACACACAATACCCTGCCGCGCGCCTTGTGGTCCCGGACTGATTTGCCTTTAAGCTGACACCGCAGATCCCGCCGGCCATCAAATCGGCGCCTTCTCCGCAAACGCAGTTGTTGGTATCACCGAGAATATTGATCGTCGGGATGCGGCGAGTTCGCCCATCGGTTGCAAACGATTCTCCATTCGGTATGCTAAAAACTATCGCTTACCGCCAAAAAGCTCCCGATATTTGTTGGCCGCTAGTGGAACGCGGCCCGATTGATCGCCGTAAATCACAGCGTTGGGACCGCCCAAGTGTGTGTTCCAGTATGATTGATACAGCACGTTCGGGGCACCGCTTTCGATCCAGCCATGGAAGTGTTCGATGAATTCCGGGTCGTCGCCATAGCCCTCAGGCCTCGTCGAGCAACCCCACTCCGGATAAGCCTCCGGTTTGCCGTGCGCCCGAGCAAACGCCCGAAACGATCTCAGTCCGGTCCGGGCGTTCAGCATATCGCCCCAGCCCTCGTGATACTCGTCGTAGACGTCCATCGACATGATGTCTACGACGTCATCCCCTGGGTAGGCGCTCTGCCAGTTGAAGTTGCTGTGGCTCTGGAAGTCGGTGGTCCAGTCGAAGCGCAAGCCAGGGGCGATCTTTCGCATCACGTGTACAACGTGGCGATAAGCAGCCCTGTACCCTTCGGGATCCTTGATCGCGCTCCATCGGTACCAGTTACCGTTGTGCTCCCATCCAAGCCGGATGATGACCTGCTCAGGACGGCCAATCGCCTTAATGTTCCGCGCAAGACTTGCGAATGCGTAGTCGACTTTGCCACTCGTCACCGTCGCGAAGCCATGATCCGAAGCAAGAAGCAACGGGACGGACATCACCTCGACACGACGCGGGTCGCTATTGATCCAGCGTTGCGTTGTTGCGAGGTAATACGGCTCGGCGACATCTTGCCACTTTTCACGCGCGGTGAAGACGATGCGGTACTGCACCGGCTCGCCAAGCCATGCGCCGAACGAATCGTATTGGGCCGTGTACATGTCGCCTTCAGAATGCAGGCCTATCGCCGCGACTCCCGGTGATGCCGTCGAGTCGGACGCCGCATGCGTGATGACTGGCAACGCAGCTCCGAGCATCGCTAACGCGATGAGCGCGCGTTTAAGCCGAGGACGTCCGATCACCGCCGGTCTGGAGCGCACGGAAAGCACCACTTAGCCGCCCGCCAGGTCGACGTGTCCGGCCTCTGACGTCGTTTGGGGCAGACCGCCGCTCGATTGCACGGCAAAGAAGTAGAAAAGCGTGAAGACGGAGATCGGCTGCAGGAGGGCGCCCGAGAGGAAGAACTGCATACAGAAGAGCCCGACCGCAATCGGCAGGCTTTCAATGCCCGTGAAGATTCGAACCATGATCAACAGCAGCAGCGGAATGCCCCCGATCAGACCGTACTCGATGATCGCCTTCGGGATCGCTGGGAAGTTCGCGACTCTGTCGTCTACTCTGATGCGGTCCGCATTACCCGCACCATAGCCTATGAGCATGCTGGATGCGTCTTCAAACGCCAGTTCGCGCATGCGCTCATAAGGCGTGGAGAAGCGAATAGAAGCGCTGCTGCCCTGATCGTTGATTTCGCCCGAACGCTTGAGCACGGCCGGGTTCGACGCGACGGTGCCAACGATAGCCACCACCGCAAGTCCCGCCAGGATTGCGGCCCGCCGATTGTGCAGGTTCGCGATGATGGCGAACGGGAGCGTAATTGCGATGAACAGCAGACCCGTTCCAGAAAAGGTCGTGGCGAGCGCGACAATCTGCATAGCAATCGCCGTGACGCGCCGGAACATCATGACCTCGATCAGCAGTGCGAGTGCCAGGAACTGTGAGAGAAACGACGGTTCGAGGAACACGTACGCGTTCGACTTGTAGATCTCCGATCCGTACTGGATCGGATAGCTCACTTCATAGTTGGACATCGTGAACTCTTTCGGCAAGCCGCCGAGAGGGTCGCTATATGGGATATGCAGGAACGCCTGACTGCCGTATTGATACAGCGCGACGGCTGCAAAGACGCACATCATGTTGGAGAACCACCGGTAGCCGTCGGCTGTGGTGGAATGCAAGGGCGCCCCGTCCGGTGCGACGAAGGAGAAAGGCAGGTAGAGCACAAGCAGGTAAATCAGCGAATTCGCCGAAAACTCCCTGCCCGTGCAGATAGACGTGCCGATCAGTATGCACCCCACGCAGAGGACGCTCAGCAAGAGGCCCCGCCGGACGACCACTTCTCTGCGCACACAGACCAGCAGCGCGGCGCCAGCATAGATTGCCAACGCAACGGGAACAGGGTTCGTGCCAGGGATGAGCGACAGGCGTTGCGTGACGATGGCTAGAAAGAAGAGCCAAAAAGTCATCTTTTGTGGTCGCGGAGTATGCATTGCGGTCTCGGCTCGTATATGGCGCGCTGGGTTGCACGCCCCCGACGGTCATCGGACTGTAGCGGGCGCACCTATTGCGGTCGATGCTTCCCGCCTATCCGGGTTCAAAGCTGCGGTTTGCGTCCGGCGAACCCACCACCCTGGCGCAGATATCGAAGATAGTAAGCGAAATGATGGCGGGTGCGACCGAGCATCTCCTCGATCTCCTTTTTCGATCCGAGTAGTTCTTCCCTGCACTCAGCGTCGTCGCAACGCGTCGGAATCGGATGAAAGCGGATATGCGATTCGAAATCGACGTAATGGCGCATCGCCTGAACCTGCTCCGCGCTCAGTCCGCTGGCCCGGCTTTCTTCAGCAGCGGCGTGCTGCATGAAGCCAGCCGATTGCAGTCTGTGATGTATTGGGTTTATACCAGTCGCTGCCGCAGTGCACCGTACGGTTTCGCACAGAGGTCGATTTTCACTCGGATTACGCTGCGTTGGCGACAGGCCGGTTTTATAAGTTCGCGCCATATTCAAGCTGGACATCGTTCGGGGCGACGTGTCTCGACGGAACATCGAGGAACAAAATGCAGCGCTCAAGAATCCTGGTCATTAACGATTACCATGAGCTCGGTGGCGCGGAAATCATCTATCAGCTTTCCGTGGACGTTCTCAAGGCGACGCCGTGTGTCGACGTCGAATGCTTCGACCTGCAGAAAGCGTCCTTGCGCGGATCTGTTTTGACTAAGACGTGGAATTTCCCCGCCGCCGTGGCGCTTGCGAAAACGATCGAGGCGTTCCGGCCTGACCGCGTGCTGGTTCACAACTATCACAACGCGCTCTCTTCGTCCGTGCTGTGGGTGCTTCGCCGCTACAAGCGGAAATACGGCTTCCTCGCGTACATGACGTGTCATGACTTCTATCTCGTCTATTACAATGCCGCGCTTATGCACTACGTCGACGGCAAGAGCAAGCCGCTCGATCTCAACATCCTGCGAACACGACGCGCGCTGCTTGCGCGCAGCAGTGCGAGCGGGCCCGTGTACGACACGTTCAAGAAGATGCACTGGCACGTCGCCCGAATGCTCGGCAACCCGACGCGTCTGTTCGACATGTTCCTGTGCCCGAGTCCTTTTATGCAGGAAGCGTTGCACAAGGCCGGAATTCCGAATACCGCAACTCTTTTTAATCCTTCGGTCATGAGCGAGCCACTGTCACAGCCGAAGGTTTGCTCACGCGACAAGATCGTCCTCGCATTCGTCGGCCGCGTGGCGCCGGAGAAAGGTCTCAGCCAGCTCATCGGGCTCGCGCGGGCGACGAGTTTTGCCTACATCGATCACATCGCGGTCTACGGAGACGGACCGGGCCTGCCCTCGATAAGAGAATCGCATACGGACCTCATCGAGTCCGGGCAACTGGTCATGCATGGGGCGCTTCCGCGCGACAAACTCTTTGCCGAACTGCGGCGTTCGGCCGACGCGCTGATCCTGCCGTCGGTAGGTGCGGAAAACGCACCGCTCGTCGTCGTTGAAGCGGCTCAGATGGGCCTGCCCATGCTGGTCCACGATATCGGCAGCCTGTCGACTTTCGGCGAAGAGATCGGCAACAAGATTAAGTACTCGTTCCATCCGACGAGCTTTGTCAAGGCACTCGGAGAGGTCGTTGCGCACCTCTCCGATAAAAACCGGAAATACGATGTGAGTGCGTATTCGCTGCCCGCCTATGCGGTGCGGCTGGCGTCGCTGATGGACGTTGGTGAGTGAGTTCGTAGCGATAAGCGACCGAGGATAGGCGGCAGCTCAAAGTCCGGACAAGCGATGACATCATTCGCTTGCCGACACCGTCTTGGCGTGGCTCGTTTGAAGTTGCGCCGCGCCGGCATGCAATGGTCGACGCGCGGTATGCAAACACCGCTAACGATTCGTTAGATACTCCCAAAGCGCCTCGCATTCACTATCGGATAGCTGATACTGAGGCATCGCCTTGCGCAGCAACACGTTGGCTGGGTCGATCCCATGCCTGACCGCGCGACAGAAGCCCCCCGGCTGGTAGCTGCTGGCTGGGCCGCCTCGACGACTCTTTGCGTCGAGCAGAAGCGCCGCAGTCAGCGGCGGCGCGAAGGTGCCGGATTTATCGGTTCCAGCGTGGCAGTTCACGCACCGCGTCGTCCACGGCGGCAGCGGACGATCGTCGTCGCGCAGGTGCGCTGCGACCGCATGTTGGCCGTTGTAGATCGCACACCCCAAATCACCCGATTTACACAGCTGCTGCTCGGCATGCGCCAGGCGCACAACGGCGGCCAGCCCCAGGCAGACCGCTACGCGCGCCGCCGGGCGCCGGAATGGTAATGCCGCCATCAGTGAAGGCGCAGCGTGCGCGACACGCTCGGCACACCGTTCGCGTTCAGTGCGAAAAGCATGTAGTAGCCCGGTACCGCGACGCCAGGATCGGCCGGAATGTTCAGCAGGTACTCGCCGCCCGTGCCCACCGAGAACGTTACCGGCACGCGTCGCTGCTCATTATTGACCGTATGCGTTGCTGACGACAGGCGCATCAGTGCGAACGACTTAACACCGCTACTCGCTGCAACGGCGATGACCGTGCCTAGCGTGGCGTCGGTCGGTGCCGAACTCATGGTCGGACGCGTTGCTGCCGTTCCATCCGCGTTGAGCAGATAGGGCGGTGTCAGTATTTCGACGTCCGGGTGGTTGGTCGCGCAGCCGCCGCACAGCCCGCCGCCGCTGCTCAGGACGCGGCCGTCTGGAAGCAGCAGCGCAACGCTGTGGTAGACGCGCGGCACGGCTTGGGGAGCGAGTTGCCTGAAGACCTTCGTCGTCGGATCCCACAGTTCCGGCGTCAGCACGGCGGTATCGTCCGAAAACGGTTGCGCGAAGGCTTGACCGCCCACCACGACAACCTGCCCGTTCGGCAATACGACGCTGTTGCTGAATGCCCGCGCATAGCTCATCGGCGGTAGTGCGGTCGCGGTCGCAGTGCCGGTGCTGATATCGATGAGCGTGGCATTGGAAGTAGCGTTGGCTTGCTCGTAACTCGGCGCGCCGCCGACGGCAAGAATCTTGCCGATGTCGTACATGACGGCGTTGCCGTTCATCGCATCGGTGTCGTTTGCTCTATTGCCAGCATCAGTTACAGTGCCGTTGCCGGCCGTGTCAAACCAGTGCATCGCCACGCTTGGCCCAGCATGGAAAACCCGGCCGTTGGACACTGCAAACATCCACGCATGGTTATCGGCGCGATAGATGCCCGCCGCGTCATTGGTGAGGATATAGTCGGCGAGCAGCGACCAGTTCACCATCCAGCCAGAACCGGACGTCCAGGTTTCACCGGTCTTGTTGCCCCAGCCTCCATTCCACGAGCCACCGATCACAAACACGCTGCCATTGCTCAACGTGACGCTGCTGTGATAGGCACGCCCGATGTTCATCTGGGCGCCGGACGACCACGCGCCGCTCGACTGCGAATAGAGGCTGGTCATGGCGCTGTCGGACCCCCCGGTCACAAACACACTACCGTCAGGGAGATTGGCGATGCCCGGGCAAAACATATCGTGTCCAGTATTGCTGACTAGCGCCTGTTTACTGGTCAAGGTCTTCGGATTAAAGATTGCCGTGTACGTCCTGCCTGGCGTTACTTCGCCAGAGCTGAAGGAATTCGTGTAATCAGCCGACCAGAGCAATATGTTCCCGTTGGGCAAATTGGACGCCGCTGCCGGAACGATAGGAAGCGCGATCGGCGCAGTCCACTTCGAAGGCAGCGCTGTCACATTGATGCCGCTTACCGCCCAAGTCTGCGTGGCGTCGCCCCCGCAGCTCTGCTGCAGGATCTGCGGGCCCTGTGCGGTCGTGTTCTCCGCGGCCAGGCACAATCCGCTGTGCGACGGGACGATCGCGTAACCGCTGCCTTGCGGCGTCAAATTGAAAGTCTGGTTCGCTTGGCCGTTGCAGGTCCACTGAATCACGGGCGCGCCGGCTGTCACGCTTGCGCCCGACACGTCCATGCAAAGACCGCTGTGCTGATTGACGAATACGTACCCGGCGCCGGAAGGCGTGGCCTTCCAAGTCTGATTCGTTTCGTTGTTGCAGCTCCACGTGATCACCGCGGTGCCTGGCGTGACCTCGTCGTTGAAATCGTCAGCACATAGAGTCGTGCCGCTCAGGGTTATTGTGCCCGTCGTCTGTGCCTGAGCGAGTCCAGGATGCGCGAAGAAGGACGACGCGAATGCCAACCCAATCAACGCATTCATACATCTTGCAAGCGATTGAGAGAACATCATGGCGAAACGGATTCGTGGCATGGTCTTATTCTCCGTTGAGGTCGAATTACACACGTCCCAGCGCAGCAAGCACATCACAGACATCTTCCAAGCGCGGAAGCTCGGCACTACGCCAGCGCAGCTTTGCGCTCGCATCGAAGCAATAGATTTGCGTCGAATGACCGGCGAGATTGCCAAGGGCAAGCGGACTACCGGATAGCGCGATTCGCATCCGGTCGACGTTTTCCAAAGAGGGCGTAGCGGCATTCCATGCGGGGCCTGCATCAAAACGCAAAAGCCAGTCGCGTAAAGCGGATGGCGAATCTGAAAGCGGGTCAATTCCGATTGAGAGCAACTGAACAGGGTAGCGGGCGCGGATTTTTGGCAAATGTTCCTGAACAGCGCTGAACAGCGCTCCCTGTAAAGGGCATACCGAACTACATCCGGTATAGATCGTCTGCACCGCTGTGACGCCTTGAAGAAGAACAGCGTTAAGACGTCGCCTTTTAGCTGTCTGGTCGATCACCCAGAAATCGTCGAGACGAGCCGGCGGGCTGACAAGCCCCAGGTTTCCATGCTGAGCATATGAAGGACGGCAGATAGCGGCCATCGCAGCCAAGGCCATATTGGATAGCAAGGCGCGTCGACTCAGCTTTCGAGCCAGAAAATCGTGCTCGCGGCGCGCGCGAGTTATTTGATGGAGCATTGGCACCTTTCTCCGCAAATGTCTGATGAACAGCCGACTACACGCGGTTAGTAATGCTTCCGGCGCGACAGTCGTCGAACAAGGCGCGCAACCCTTCGCAACGGCTGCTTCTTCTCACTCTCGTACCAATGATTCAACCACCCCGACAAGCGTAGCACGAGGGCTCCGGGTCGAGGTCGATTCTTAGGTGCACTATTTACTTTGGTTTGTGCGGTTGACCATACTCGGATATTCTGGGTTCCCTTAGCGATGGCTACTGGAAAGCAGTTTGAAAACTTTATTGTTTGTTATCTTTGATAAGAGTCAAGTAAGGACGCATTGATCAACAAGCTCCTCGCGCGTGTTCTCATCGCAGTCACAATTGCTGAAATAAATGCCAGCGTTAGAGACGCTCTTGCGCGGCTCGCTCATCGAGCGCTACAAGCGCTGCGGCAAACCGGGCTGCCGGTGCGCAGACGGCCCCGGCCATGGTCCCAAGTACTACCTGTCCGTGAGCTTTCCCGGCCGCCGTCCGCAAATGGACTACGTGCCGCAAGCCGATTACACCGACGTCGCCGAGCACCTGGCGAACTATCACCGCGTTCGCGAGATCATCGAGGAGATCTGCCAGATCAACCGCGAACTATTGCGCCGCCGGGAGGCGCACTGAGGGGCGCCGGTGAGCCAGTCGTCGCTGTCGCTCGCCAACTTCATCGATCCGCAATCGGCCGGCGTACTCGTCGCCAACATGCTCGAGGCTTGGCTCACTGCTGAGCCTGCGCTGGAGCTGACCGAAGAGGCCTTCGATGAACACCAGGATCACCCCCCAACATCAAAGCAAGCCGGCGTACATAGACATCCGCCAGTCGACGCTGGCCCAGGTGCGACACCATCAGGAGAGCACAGAGCGTCAATACGCGTTACGCGACAAAGCGCTGGCACTGGGTTGGCCGGAGACGGCGATCCGGGTCCTGGACCGCGACCTTGGTCAATCGGGGGCCCAGATGACGGGGCGCGCAGACTTCAAGACCCTCGTAGCGGACGTCTCGATGGGGAACTTGGGTGCCGTATTCGCACTGGAGGTTTCCCGCCTGGCACGCTCGAATCGGGGACTGGCATCGCCCGCTCGAGTTGTGCGCGCTCACCCATACGCTCGTGATCGACGCCGATGGCTGCTACAACGCGGGGGGACTTCAACGACGGCCTGATACCTGGTCTCAAAGGTACGATGGCACAGGCCGAACTGCACTTCTTGCGCCGCCGCCTCCGGGGCGGCAAACTCAACAAGGCGAAGAAGGGTGAGTTGCGCTTTCCACTGCCAGTCGGCTTGTGCTGCGGCGACGACGGCCGCATCGTTCTGATCCCGATGACGAGGTACGCGGTGCCGATTCCGGTGAAGGTGCCGAAGGTTCGCGATCGCTCAGGCTCAGGGTGAAGTTCAATTCATCGATCGTGCCGCCGTATGTGCGAAAATCGCCGCGCGTGAGTGCGGCGCTGCCGTGGCTGTATCTGAAAGGTATTTCGACCGGCGACATGAGCGATGCGCTGAGTGTGCTGCTGGGCGAGGACGCCAAAGGCCTGTCGGCGAACATGGTAAGTCGTTTGAAGGCGCAATGGGCCGATGAGCATGTCAACTGGAGCCGACGTGATCTGTCGAAGTCGCGCTACGTGTACTGGTGGGTCGATGGCATTCACACCGGGCTGCGCAGCGAGAACTCGGATGGTCAATGCCTGCCGGTGATAATCGGCGTGAGGCCGGATGGGCGCAAGGCGCGTGTGGCGATCGGCGACGGGTATTGCGAGTCGAAGGCGTCGTGGCGGGAGCTGCTGCTCGATCTGAAATCGCGTGTCCCGCAGGCCGGTCCGTTGCTCGCAGTCGGCGACGGAGCAATGGGTTTCTGGGCCGCACCGGAGGAGGTGTTTCCCGCCACGCGCGGCCAGCGCTGCTAGTTCCACAAGATGGGCAACGTCCTGAACGCGCTGCCGAAGTCACTGCAAGGCAAAGCCAAAGCAGATCTGCAGGCGAGGCGGAGAAGACCTGGCGCCGCATCAACGGCCCGGAAAAGATCACGCTGTTGCTCGAAGGTATCCCCTTCAAGGACGGCGAACCGGTGCAAGACGATCGACCGGTTCATCAGAGACTCGCCGCTTGAAATCGACCGTCACAATGCTGCCCATAAGTGGGTAGCTACGTTCCCTCCCGGAAACGCGGCCCCCGAAGAACGCAACATGCGACTTTCACCGCACTGCGCTCGAGCACAGCATTAAGCGTCGCGCTGACGCCGGTCTCGCCACTTGCACGAGCCCTTCGCAAGCGTCACATTGTTGATTCGCCTCATCGCTGAGGTGAAGGGTGCTGAACCGCAGTGATACCGGTCTCTCACAAGCTTCCCCTCAAAGAATCTCAAACGTGGACCTGCGACAACTGCACCACGCGGAAGTCTGCGCCCTTTCAGGCCGAGGCAAATCTTGAACCCTATGCGAGCCATTACCGCCCGCCATTCGCTTTATCCGCGTTCTCATATCCACCTGCCCAACAGCTTCCCTCGCGGGTCACCTGCCATAGCCTGACTTTCGGCGTGGGCGGACAATTGGACTTACCACGTTCCCGTCCTTGCCGACCCAAATCTTCCCGGGCCTATCCGTTTAGCGCCTGCCTTTCCCCCGACGGCTCTTGTGACGACGTGCTTCCAATAGTGACGGAAACAACCGGCTGCATACCTTTTGGTCTGGGCCTTTCAGCCGCTTTGGTCCAATCGTCATAACGAGGGTTACAACAGTTCACTTATGTTGCGCATGCGGAACTTGCCCTGCACCTCACACCGCACGGCGGCTGGCAGTGTCGGTCCCTTCCCTGTCACCGGGGTGAACCGTCAATCGAGAGGCACGTTGTCTCCAGAGCTTCACACCCACCCGTTACCGGGTACGCATGTCCAGATAGGCAACTACTGGTCGTACAGCAGGTCACGGCACCGCGACCAATCTTACTATCGCCGCGCGTGACAAGGCAAAAACGAGCTTTACCGCCTACTACATGCCGGATGACGCGCGGCTGACGGCGACACGTGTCGCATCACCACTCTTGACGTTAGCTCCTTACGCGATACCATGCAGTCCAGCATAGCCATACTCGCCGAGATGCAGCTTGGCACCATTAAGGATCACGCCGGTAATACGCACGCCGCTACGATCCATGCGCTTCGCACACTCTTCAAGTTCAGCCAGCTTCGTGACTTCCGACATCGCGACCACAAATACAGTCCCTGCGTTCTGCGCAAGCACCGCCGCATCCGACACCGTTAGAATCGGCGGAGCATCGACGATGACGAGATCGTACTCCTGCGCGCAATCATCGAGCATCTGATTGAGGCGCGGCGAAAGCAGAAGTTCGCCAGGTTCCGCTGGCTGCAGTCCGGTCGCAACGAAGTCCAAATTCGACGCCGCGTCATGCTGAATGACCGCGCTAAGGCCTGCGCGCCCTTCGAGAAAATCGACGAGGCCCTGCTTATGCCCAGCGGTGAAGTACTTGCGCAGATGGCCATTTCTCAAATCTGCATCGATCAGCAGCACGCGCTTGCCCGAGGAGGCCACCACACGAGCGAAGTTGGCCGACACGAACGATTTGCCCACGCCTGGCGTCGCCCCGGTAACCAACACGATCTTGTTGGAAATGCCGTCCTTGCCGTGATTCAGCGTCATGCGAAGCGCGCGAAGGCCTTCAACTGCCGGATCTGCCTTGGATGCTTCCGCCAGCAAGGTCGCGTTCCCCTCCTTGCGCTCCGACTTCAGCATCACTCGCTGACGCCTGCTGTAAGGAATCGTCGCATAGACGTTAATGCCGAGCGCACGCTCGATTTCGCTGGGGGTCTTTACACCGCACAGGACCGTACTGCGTACGAACGCATATGCGAGGCCGCTCAGCAAGCCGAACAGCGAAAACAGCACGACGACGATCGACTTTTTCGGAAACACAGGATCTTCGGGAACCGCAGGCGTATCGATCAGGCGCACGGTCCCGACCTTCCCCGCCTTCACCAGTTCCAGCTGCTGCGCATTGTTAAGCAGCGCGGTGTACAAAGCGGAATCCACTTTGACCTGCATTTCCGAGCGAGCAACCTCCTGTTGCAAGTCAGGAAAGCGCGCCATTTGCTGCGCATAGAGGCTGATTTGCTCTTCAAGCCCTTTAATTTGCCTGTCGACCGACACGACAGACAGATAACTCGGCGCGAAGCGTGTGGCCAGGTCCCGGCGCTGCTGTTGCAGTGCAAGAAGCTGTGCCTTGGCCGCGCTCATTTGCGCGATCGCCTGCTTCGCCTCTTCCGGCAAGTCGACGACACCCGCCCTACGATGCAACTCCGTGTCGGCCTGCTGTGACTTCTCCAGTTGCGTCTTCAAAACGGGCAGTTGCCGTTTCAGAAAATCGAGCGAATTTGACGCTTCTAGCGACTTCCTCTCCATGTTCTGCAAGATGAACTGCCTGGCAATCTCCTTCAGCGTATCGCTGACGATCACCGGATCCTTTCCGCGCAGTTTCGCAACCAAAATGCCCGAATCCTTTACCTTTTCCTGAATGCTGAGCTGGCTCTGGATACGTTCGATCGTCTTCAGGCGCGAATTGCGATACAGGTCGAACGTGACTCCTGGCTGCCCGCTAGCGCCAGTCACCAGGAGTTGGATCGGGCCACGCGTTGTCGAGAACGACTGAAGCTTTCCAATTTCGCCTATGACGGGCGCATCAAGTGCGGGTCCGGACAGCGTGAAGCGGTGATTGGGCTCCAGAGTAAGCCGGAATTGCTTTCCCTCCAACTTCGCGGGCACGTCGAACTTGTCGATCGAAAGCGACTCCCTGCCCCACGCAAACCCCCCGACACCGAAGATGCCCGGCGTCATGTCGCTTTCGAGGTATCGTGCGACCAGCGAGCCGATGACCGGAAATCGCCGGGGCTTCGCGTCGATGAAGAGCGCTTGCTTGTCGACCGCGCGGGTGACGATTGCGCGCGACGAAAGGATCTGACTTTCGGCTGCGGTCGTCGACTTGTTATCGTTGATGCTCGACACCGCATCCAGCATGCTTCGGTCAGACGTCGGGTCCGCACGAGTGTCGACCTGAATCATAATGTCGCTTTCATACACGGGCGGTGCAACCATCGCATAGACTGCGCCGAGCAGGGCGAAGGCAGCGGTACATGCCGCAATGCGCCAGCGGTTTTGTCGCAGCACGACAAGTATGCCGGGGAGGTCCATATCAGTGTTTGTGATGTGGACATCCTTAAAAGAAAGTTGCGCAGGATTCATGGTTGCCTTTTCTCGCCAAATAAAGCTGGTGGTCCCATTTGCATGTTGAATGACTAGTGGTCCGACGATACAGCCGGACTTCGACCGATGCCCGATGGAGGCGAAACCGATGATCCCAAAGCCGCAACATCGAACCCTCCGGTCCCAAGCGATGCAGTCTCCTCGCTGCAACGCTTCGGCCAAGATAAAATCAACGTGCAACGCGCCGCGTTGGAGTCGAGGTATGACGATTGACACCCCTGAACCATCTTTCCAGCGCCTCAGCCAACACTCGAAGAATACAAGCACTGGGAATCAATGATGTGCGTTAGCTCACCTTTCCAGGCCTTAAAGACGGATAAAATGCGTGACGCGCAAAATTTGCAGACACCGATAGTCGCGAGGTTCACGAGGACGCCCGTTGACTCGTCGTCAGGCATTCGCCGCGCAGGGCCGATCTGCGCGCATGGTCAACGTCGCAGGTCATATGAAAACCTCGGTTCTATACGACGCTGTTGCATTGCCCCTTGTCAACGCTGCCTCAGTCCACTGCCCGATGCGCCGTGCACAATCATCAGAGCAGAATTCCGCTCGCGGAGCGAAAAGACCGCGACGGCTCCAACAAAAATTGCCGCGCCCACGATTTCAAAGACGTTAGGAAGTAAAAGACTTCGCAACGCCCATATGATAGCGGCTGCGAGCGCGTAATAGAAAAGCACAGGAGACAAAATTCGCCGGAACACTTGCGCGGTCGTGAGCCCCGCCTCCTCGCGAAAAAACCACAAATGGTAGGACAATGCCATCGCCGCGTATGAAACCGACGCCCAAGAGAGCATCTTCTCCAGGCCGAGCGAAATCGTCGCCCACATCACCGCGAGCTGGACGATGACCTGAATCGACATCCAAGCAAGTGCCTTGAACGGCGAGCCGGTACTTTGCTGATAAGCGGACATCGTCGCGCCGGCAAAGGTCTGGAACGACCAAAGCACCGCGAACTGGATCAGCATGTCCGCATGCACCAGGAAACGCGGGCCGAGAACAGATTGTGTGACAAGTCGCGAGCCAATCGCCAGCGTGAGGAAGAAGGTGATATAGGCGGCGTTAGACCACACGAATACCGAAATTGTCTTATCCGCGCGGGGGCGATCGGACAGGCGGTCGCGCGAAAAATATGGCATCGTGAACCGGCGAATGAGCAACGAAGCGAACGACGTCCCTTGAACGACGAGTTGTTTGATCGAGGCGTAAATGCCAAATATCTCAAGCGACATCGTGGAAGCCACAATCAATTCGTCTGCCTTGCCGCCGAGAATGTTAAACAACTGCCCCGTCAGCTGGGTTCCCATATAGTAGTAAAGCCGCGTGGCACGCGCCCGTCGCGTCACGCTCACGAGGATCACCTTCAGCGTGTCCAACTGAAACGATGACATCAAGACAAATTTCGCTCCAATGGTGCAAATGAACCCTATCACCACGCAATTGAGCGAATCGAAATACCACGCGGTTCCGACCGTCACGGCGACGCCGACCAGCTTGCTAAAGACTTCCGAAATGGCAAGCCGTTCGATATCCAGCGCGCGCACGGCGAAGCCTTGCAGAGCTCCGACCAGAACGACGAACGGCAGCGCGGGCGCGACCAATAGCAGGGTCACCCACGCAGCTTCTGCAACACCCAGTTTTCTAAGGGCGAGCGCGATCAGGAGATCGACCACCGCCGCGAAACAAATCATTCTCGGCAACGCCGAGCCGAGAATGAGAGCGACACGCCGGCGAGTTCCGCGCTCCTGGATGATGAACCCTTCCCATCCGAAGTCGCAGAACGTCGTGAAAATCGATACGACGAGAAGCTGAGTGGAGACGATACCCAACTGCCGATAGCCAAAATGGCGCGACAAAAAAGCGATTTGCGCCAAGGTCAAGACGCCCATCATTCCTGCCGCCAGTAACTGTACTACGCCCTTGCGGGCCAACTGCAAAACGCCAAAATTCACTGTGCGCCTCCTAATACTGGAGCCGTCTTGGCGACCGGTGCAGCCAGGCAAGTTCTCAAGATATCCAGATACCGGTTTCGGTTGATGTCGAAATTGAACTGTTCAGACGCAAATCTAGCCGAGGCCTTGCTCAGGAGCCTGTACAGATTTGCATCACGCGCGAGGTCCACGCATCGTAGCGCGATCTCGTTGGCATCGGCGCAGATGAACAGTTCGCGGCCCGACTCGACGGACATCCCGATCACGCCATCCGCGGTTGTGATCGTCGGAATGCCCCTGGCAAGCGATTCGAGGATCTTCGTCTTTATTCCAGTGCCGCCAAACATCGGTGCAATATGGATGTGCATGCTGTCGAAAAGATCATCGGGATTGTCGAGGAAACCGGTGAAAAAAACGTCGGGGCGCTGGTAGCGCGCAATGAGCTCCGGCGGGCAACGACCGATCGCATGGAAGCGATAGTCGACGCCAAGATGAGTCAATGCGGGCAACACGCTTTCGAGCACGTAGCGCAGCGACTGTCGGTTCGCCGTCGTATGCATGTTCCCGAAGAACATCAAATTGATCCTGTCAGTTGGACTGGGAAGCAGGCGATCCGGTGCCTTCCGAATCTTGGTCGTCGGCGGAACTGCATAGACGTTATCCGCACCCGTCATCTGTTTGAAGAGAGCTGCTTCCGCGTGCGATACGAACACCACGGCGTTGTGCCTGGTCGCGCTGTTGCGCTCCATCCGGCTGATAGCCCACCGCTCGTATCTCAAAACGGTTCTAGAGAACCGGTTCGCGATCTTGGCGGCGAAGGCAGGCATGCGGTCCTCGTACGTACCGAGCAAACGATTGCCGACACTCGCGCGGATATTGTGGAGATAGCGCACCGAAAGCAGATCGTCCAGTTCCACGACTGAAATGCAGTCCTTGGTCTGGAATAGCATCGAAGTCCGCAGCATATCCGCAATAACCAGCTTGCATTTCTGATCGTCGATGATGGAACGAATAAGTCGCTTCCCACTGCGAGACAGATACATTGCTACCTGCAAAGGCAGCGGGCGTGCGGTAATGATCCATTCAAGGATCCAATTGGGGGCCGTCGGCAAGTCAAGCAGATGAAATCTAAATTTAGGAAAGCGCGCATAATACCGCTGCAGGTCAACCAACTCGTTCTTCCCTTTGAAAATGACAACGCTTACTTTATGCTGGTTCTCGAGGAATTGGAGAGACTGGAAGATCATGTTTTCTCGTCCGCCAGCGGCCGGAATAAACGGTCGCGAAGCGATATACAAAATGGGAACACTCATTTACATTTCTCCAAAAATGATTTGAATTTGTCAAATGAAGAGTTCCGATCGAATATGTCCGAGTTTTCGGCAAGCACTGCCTTCCGGTCCAGTTGTGCCAGACGGTTTCGGTCATTCAAAAGCGCAATCCATTCGCTTGCCGAGTCGCTGACGATCACTGACGGGTCCTTGACCAACGGTATCCCCCGGACACCTTTGGACGTGCTGATTACCGATCTCCTGTTGTAAATTGATTCGGCGACTTTCACGTTCATTCCCGCGCCCGACACAATGGGCGAGAGAAAGACATTGGATTTTTTCCAAATCTCGGAAGACTGATCGACGAATCCATGTCCGATGACGTTTTTGCGTTGATAACGATCAGCTTCGGAGCCGGCACCCATCAAATGGAAAATAACTTTATTTTCGTCGATGTGTGGAATGATTCTGGAAAGTAGCCATTCGACAGCATCCCTATTCGGCCACCACTCCATGTTGCCAAGAAACGCGAGATGAATTGGCTTATCGGTTGCCGACGGCGCTATTCTTTCCGCTGGCATGTAATCGAAGGCCGGCAACATGCAAAAGCGATTGCCAAACGGCTCAAGGGCCGCGCCTTTGGCCAACTCGTCCGGGGAGATAAATACATGATTGCGGATCAGCGCGTTTGCGCGCTCCTGAAAGCGCCGCAATTTGAGGCACTCGAACTTCAGCATGGCTGAGGTGATCGGGTTGCTAATCTTCTTCAAGCGATCTTCATAAAGCGTCGCCTCATCGTTATGCTGTATCAGAATCGAATTCGCGCCGATCTGGTTGCGAAGATACACGACTGTTTCCAAATGGTCGAAAACGACTATGTCCGGTGTTACGCTTGCCGTTAGCCTCGACAACGCGCGGTGAGCGCTCGGTCGATCGAAATATAAAACCTTCGCCGGCAATGGACCGAACAACGACCGCAAAAACGAAAACGCGATTCTGAGTTTTCTCCACTTCGGCAAATCGTCGTACACGTAGAGGACATCAACTCGAGCGCATACTCTCCGCAATTGCGAAAGAATCTGATTCGAGTAGACCATACCGCCATTCGATGACTTCGCATCACGCACATGCGACAAGAACAAGGCATTCATCTGTAGAATCCTATAATATGTCCAGATCGCACAACCATTGCAGAGGAAATACGCGGTCCCGGCACCCTTACGTCACATAGCAACGACCACCGTATTAACCGAAAAATCTGAGTCACCGTTTGCAGTTACTTTGGATTCCTATTTGTATACCGCATGACATGTCGCGTTAGTGTATTTCAGCAATGATCGCCGTTTATAGTCACTTCAGATTTTACGCCTTGGTCTTAAATGGCAGGCGATGTCATATGCGCAAGAGCATGCAATCGGAAGCCAATTCGCCTCTGTTAGCAAGCGCACATATCATATGTGAATCCAGACCACTTAAAACGCAAGGTGCGAAGTATTCCTCACAATTTACGGCAACGAAAACGGTACTGAATTCTCACCTAGGAAATCGCTTTGTTTTAACCGACCAAATATCACTGCCGGACCCCGAAAAAAACGCAATGAAAAGTCTGACATAATGTTACTGAAAAAATCTCGCCTCGCGAATCAAGCGCGAATTGAGCAGTTCTGGCTCGTGCTCGTCGAAGCGGAGCGCTAGCACAGCTTCGCCGTGCAAAAGAAAGTTCGCGTAACGAGATCCCTTAAATAAAATATCTTTTCGATAATTGTTTCATGGCACCGAGAGGGAATGCGAACGACCTGGCATGACGATAAGATCCTAAAATTGAACGCTCTGTGCGAAATAACACATTGCACGGCAGCTTTTGACGGCAATGGAAAATGACAGGCTTAGTTAATATTATTACCTGACCAGACACATTCCAATTTAAGTGTCCCGGCAAATCTTTTCGGATTTCGCTAACCTGCCGCCGTAATGATGCTAGGGTAGCGGATGATGTGTGGTAGAGCTGAGTGAAGCCGAGGAAATGACGTTGCAGCAGCTGTCAATCGATCACATACATGGGGACACGCGCACGCGAGCGGCGGTCCTTTTGCTGCTTGGGCGGGGGTGGGGGGGGGGCCCTATGTCGTTCGTCAAGCATTAGGGGCGGATTTTGGTTGATAGAAGGTGCCGTCGCGCAGCATTGCGAACAACATGTCGCAGCGTCGTCTGGCAAGGGCAATGAGCGCTTGATTGTGGCGCTTGGGCAATGTCAACTTGAAGGCGGGCTGGATAGAATGGCGAAATTAAAAAGAGCACCTCGCCGTATCACGGTTTCCGTTTCCCATCCGCGGTCATCAGCTGCGCGGTACGCTGGTACCATCGCTTCAATCTGAGCCTGCGCGACATCGAGGAATTGCTGCCCGAACGTGGTGTGGTGGTCACATATGAGTCGATGCGCAACCGGTGCGACCGGTTTGGTGCGACGTTCGCCTGCCGGGCCAAAGCAGTCCGGCCGCGATCGGGCACGACGTGGCATTTGGATGAGGTGTTCGTGAAACTGCGCGGGGAGCCATACGTGCTGTGGCGCGCGGTGGACGAACATGGGACCGAACTGGACCACCCGGTGCCCCGGAAGGTCGTCACCGACCAGTTGCGCAGCTACCCGGCGGCAAAGGCCGAGGTGCCACAGCTGGCGAATGTGAAACACGTGTTCGTGAAGGCTTCGGCCCGGGTGAACGACCGGGCGGAAAACAGCCACCAGCCGACGCGCCGGCGTGAGCGCCAGATGCAGGGTTTCCGTGATCCACGACGCACGCAGCGCTTTCTGCCGAGCTTCGGACCGATCCGGCAACACTTCGCCTTACCCCGTCAACGCATGGACGCTGCTACTCACCGTGCCCATCTGAAGCAACGTGTCGACGGCTGGTATGGCTGGAGCGCAGCCGACCTGGTCAAGCACACCCGGTAATCAGAAGGAATCCTCCGGACTGCCAATTCGTACGGTCATCTTCCTTCAATTTGACAAAGCCTCCAGCACGGCACGACGGAGAGGTTCGCGACGCCCACGACCGGACGTCCTGCTTGACGCTCTCCACACACTGCCCACAAAGGCCCCCTCGCTGGCTCAGGTAGTGTTATGGAGTGCCAGCCTCGGCGGCTATCTCGAATCGCAAGCATGATCGTCCCTCTCGACCAACGTCATATGGTGTGGCTTCCTTTCGCTGCGCGAGATTACTGAGATGTACCGGATATTTCGGCAAAACGAATGAACCTCGCAACGCTAAAGAAGTGGCTAACCCTCAGCTTGTGGGGCGAGAGTGACCATCTTTCTTCCGGACACCTCCGATACCCGAGAACTTGTCGCGCGAACATGCGCTCGCCGTCGTTGAAGTCATTGAGGCTCTGCGCGCGCGCATCGCACTGCATGACCTGCTGCACGAGCGGCATGCGCCTACCGACGATCCTCGCCTCAACCACAGCGGCGATCGCATTTGACGGGGAGTGGCTATCCCGACCGTCAACGGCGCTACTTCGTTGACGGTCCAGGTCAACCATGTGCCAATGACTTTCCACTTTGGGAACTGGTCTACCAGACGGTGCACCCGCCGCACGATCCAGCGCAGCGTGTTGAACATCTCGCGCAGTTCGTAGCGGCGCTGCGGTGCGGTCCTAGTTCATCAAGGTCAGGTACGAAGCAGCGAAGTATCACTCTTCATCCGATACATCCGTTGGGTATGGCCTGCGCTTTTTCATCGTGACAGGATACTTGGTCCGACAAAGGGCGCCTAACACCTTCTAGCGAGAGAACAAGGCTTTATATTGTGTTGCCGCCAACGGTACGTTCCCAGAGAGAGGCCCTTGAATAGCAGCATTGGGCCCACCCAGGTTCGTGTTCCAGTACGAATGGTAAAGGACATTGCTACCACCTGCCATCAACCAGTTGTACATGTTTGTGATGAAGGTGGGATTATCACCATGGCCACTCGCGTCGATTGAACAGGACCATTCAGGATAGGCTTCCTTCTTGCCGTGGGCAGCAGCAAAGGCGCGAAGCTGTGTGATATTTGCTGCTCCGCTAGTGATGTCGCTCCAGCCATTGGGATTCCACTCGTCGTAGACATCCATCGACACGATATCCACACTGGCGTCGCCAGGATAGGCCGTCTGCCAGTTGAAAGTGTCGTAGGCCTGGAAGTCGGTACACCAGTCGAATCGGAGACCGGGCGCGATGGCCTTCATCAGCTGCGCGACGTGCGCGAAAGCCGCCGCGTAGCCATTAGGATCACTACGGGAATTCCATGCATACCAGTTGCCGTTATGTTCCCAGCCAAGCCGGATAATCACCTGGGCCGGATTCCCAATGGACTTGATGTTGTTGGCCAGTGCCTGCCATGTCGCATCCTGTGCCCCCCCTGCGATGCTTGCAAATGTATCCGATCCCAGCAGCAGCGGAACGGACATAACTTCATAGCGACCAGGCTGTGCAATCCATGTCTGTGTGGCAGACAGGAAATACGGTGTGGCTACGTCTGACCATGAATCGCGGGCGGTGAACGTCAGCCGATACAGGTCCGGCTTGCCAAGCCATGCACTGAATGCGGCATAAAGCGAAACATCGTTGTCGCCTTCACAATGTACGCCGATCGCAGGTCCCGTGGATGATGCGACGCGGGGGTCCGAGGAAGTGTTCCACGTACTGCCCGACCACACCCACCAGCTTCCATAGGCAGATTGGTAGATGTTGCCGCCGTACAGCAGCAGTAGGGTGACGTTCTGTGAGAACCCCGCCTTCGCGCTTCCCTTGTATATCACGCCGTTCTTTACCGTCCACGTATTGCCGGAGGCGTCGATGATCGACGAGGCGGGCGGAATGGTCGTGCCATCGGGTGACGGTCGCTGTGCGGCATTGGCTAATGCTTCTGGCGAAGCGGCTCCAGAGTCGGTTCCGCCCCCGCATGCCGTCAAGATATAGCTACCAACAACTGCTGTGGCACCAGTAAGAAATTGGCGACGTTTTAGCATATGAATAATCCTTTATGTAAATGCCATTAGTAGTCCAAATTACAAGCAAGATAAATTCGCCTGAGGCATCGGACCGGTCCGATGGCGCGATTGTCTAAAATTTCAGGGGGAGAAGCGCAGGCAACCGGCGCAGTGAAAACGTTCGCACCAAGATGAGTACTTGACCTCGGGACAAGCCTTCGCGGCGCGCGCTGCGGTCAGGGAAAAGAGAGCTGGTGCTCTTGTGCGGCATTGGCTAATACTTCTGCGAAGCGGCTCCAGAGTCGGTCCCGCCCCCGCAACGACGACGTTTTAGCATATGGATAATCCTTTTATGTAAGTTCCGTTAGTAGTCCAAATTAGGACCCGCCAGAACAGTAGATTCAAAATAAGTCCGACTACGTTTGACTTCACCGCCGCTGGATCGAAATCACTAAGCCCATGGAACCAGAATAGGCGAGCAACCCCGCGAAAACTATTTTACGAAAGTTGGCTGCGTCCCTACCCGAACATAAATGCGCTTACACGCTCGATAATCGGGAAATCCAGAAGGCTCGTTGACCGGGTACCTGCGAAGAAATCGCGACGTCATACAGCGGAAGTCGGTTCTAGACGGTGTTATGACCTTTCGGCCAGACCTGGTATCCTGGCCGGATGAAAAAATGCAGACCCTACCCAACGGATATGTCGGATGAAGAATGGTACTTCGCTGCTCCGTACCTGGCCGTTGATGAGCAAGGACGCGCCACAGCGCAGATACGAATTGCGCGAAATGTTCAACGCTTTGCGCTGGATTGTCCGCGCGGGTGCGCCGTGGCGTCTGCTGCCCAATGCCTTTCCGACTTGGAAGACGGTCTACCAGCAGACGCAACGCTGGATTCAGGCGGACTGTTTTGAAGCCATGGTCCATGACCTGCGCTCGATCATCCGGGTGGCGCAGGATCGTCGAGGTCAGCCCAGTGCAGTGATCCTTGATGGCCGGACGCTGCAATCGAGCGGACCGCGTGCAGGCTATGACGGGTACAAACGCAAGAAAGGCAGCAAGGTGCACATCGCGGTTGATACCTTGGGGCAACTGCTCGCAGTGCATGTGACGCCGGCCAACGAACAGGAGCGTGCACAGGTTGGAGAACTGGCGCGGCAGGTCCAGCAGGTTACGGGTCAGACTGTCAAGGTAGCATTCGCGGATCAGGCGTACACCAGCGAAGCGCCCGCGCAGGCGGCACTCGACGAGGGCATTGAGCTTCAGGTCATCAAGCTGTCCGAGGCGAAAAAGGGCTTTGTACTGTTGCCACGTCGCTGGGTGGTTGAGCGCAGCTTTGGCTGGCTTAACCGCTTCCGCCGATTGGCCAGGGATTACGAGCGATTGCCGGAAACCCTGGCTGGCTTGCACTTTGTCGTGTTTTCCGTGCTTATTCTTGGTCACTTTGCATCCCTTACCAAAAGTGCATAACACCGTCTAGACAGCGGTGATCCGTCTATTCCAAAGGAGTCGCCAACTAGGGGCCGTCGTCTTTCTGGGCTGCGCTTTGGAGTCCGCCTTACCGGCACGAACGGTAGGTAGATATCAAAGACCCGAGGCGACGCCAATACGTTAGGCGGAAGTACAAGGTTATTTTGCTTGCATTACGGAGTGCAAAATGAACTCCGTGTTGTCCCAAAAAAACCTTGCGCCGCTCAGCAAGCTACTCGCCTTGACTTCGCGATTTAGGGGTAAATCCTACCTTCAACATCGGCGCAGGGAAAGACTGCAACAGTCTTTTTCGGCCAAAAAGCAGAATTTCTCTCTAATCTCCCGGTCCGATCGCAAAACATTTGGACTTTTTGTGGCGTTATGCGGGTGGGACGCCCCATCTCCAGGGCTTCGACTCAAGTAGGCCTCGTTTACGCGACGCTATCAACTGAAGATTCGGCGATGAAATAGTGATATCCGTATCTAGAGCGCAGTCTTCGTAATTGAAGCGTGCCGCACCTTCCGACGCCAGCAGGCGATTCGCAACGCGCGCAAGTGAATCTACTCGGGGCGGCGCAGCTGTAGTGTCGACGGTAGATCCGGCTGATATCCGTGGGTTGGTTACCACATTACAGGGTTCCGTCTTGTGAACGTGCCGCGCTCTATGATCGAGAGTCTGCCCCGTGGGGTGTCTCGTAGAATCTTCGCGGATTGTTCACGGACCGTGCTGCGCCGTCCTCAGCAGACTCTTCTTCCTCCGTTGAATGCGCAATGTGCTGCGATCAGTGCGTGTACGGTTGCGGCTCAGGCGCGGGTGGGGTCATTCGCGCGAATGCGGCCAGCTCCCGGGCGATGGCGATTACGGCAACGTTGCGATGCTTGCCACGCGCAACCAGTCTTCGATATCGCTTGCACAGCCGCAGTTGTGCGTCCCGCGCGCGATCGATGATCGCCTTGGGTAAACCGTCGTGGCGTTGCTGGATGGCGGGGCTCACCTTGGCGAGGTGACGGTATGACCAGGCTGCTGCGACCAGCAGGTGACGCGTGTGGCGTGACAATCTGGATGAGAGACGTGTTGCCTCACGGGATGATGTTACTCCCGGGTAATTGTCGCTCTCCGATTGTTTTGCGATGAAGGCTGGTGCTGCGTAGCAGCGCCAGCCTTCATCGCGTCGGCGTCGCCGAGTATCCTGATCACCAGTTCCCTCGCGCGATTCGATCTCCATGCCTTTACGCGGCGCTGCAGTGTACGCAGTTGGGCACCAGAATACATTGCCGGTGCCATGGCGACTAGACGCTCATGTAGCTTCTTCGCCGGGATGCCGGGCTCTCCTTCAAGCCATTGCTGTACTGTCGGCCAAGTGTGCTCGAACGGATCTTCCCGGCTGCGCCAGTCATGTGGCACCCGCGCTTTTCGATGATGCGTCGGTCTTACCTCGCCGTCCTGCCACGCTGTCCCAAGACTCGCCAGGAAATCCGTGAGGGAAACGCGTCCAGGTTTTTTTGCCTCCTTCGGCGCAGTGCCTAATTCGCTGCATTGCGCGACATGCTGCTGCGCTTCGCGCATTCGGCTCAGGAGGTCCAGCGGGTCGAGTGCCCGAAACTGAGCACGTAGTTTGCGTTTGGTTGCTTTGGGCACCGATGCCGAGCGCAGGACGCGCTCAAGTGGCGTCAAGGGCGCTTCATATCGCTTCGTGAACCTCGCGCCATGACGTGTCTTGGATTTCAGCTTGAATGAAGGCTGGAAGAAGTTAATGTACAGACGCGACACCTGGTAAAGGGATGCAAGGGTTTCCGTGGCTGCAAGTCCACGCAACCTGCCATACCCGACGAGGCGGCGCACGACTGATCCATTCTTTTGCTCGACCCACGCCTGGTCATTTTTCTTGTAGGCACGTGAGCGTGTCAGCTCGATACCAGTCGCCTTGCAGAAGTCGAACATGGCCTCGTTCATGAAGGCTGTATCGTTATCGCAATCCAGACCGCGAAGCGGAAACAAGACTCGGCTAACCCGTTCGATATGCTCGAGAACGAGCGCACCGCTTCGATAGGGCATTGCCAGGGATTCGGTCCAGCCGGTCGCGATATCGGTCATCACGAGACTGTGCACGAAGTCGCCGTCGATCTTGGTGCCACCGCAATGCTCGACGAAATCAACCTCAAGATAGCCGGGTAGCGGATTATTCCAGTCAGAGAAGGTCCGGATAGGCACCGCACGGCGTATCGCATTGCCGATTCCGCCAGCGCGCCGGCGTTGACCCGCGAAAGCCTGTTCGCGCACGTCACGCAGCAGCCGGTCAATGGTGGCGGCGCTGATCTGGTTCAGCCGCAGGCGAACCTCCTTCGAGAGCGACAGGTGACCATGCCTTGTCATCGCGTCGATCACCGTTGGGATGAGCGCCTTGAGCCGTTTGCCGCAGATCCTGTCGGCAGCCTCCCACAGCGTGATCAGCGCGGCCCGCACCTCATCGTCATAGCGTCGCTGGGGGCCGGGCTTCTTCCTCGAAGCCGCAGGCTCGCGACACAGCACACGGATAGCGTGCTTGCGGTGATACCCAGTCACCTGAACAAACTCGTCCAGTATCTCGCGCTTATCGTTCCGGTCAGAACGGCGGTACCGCTCACCGACTGCCTCAGTCAATTCCCGTCGTGTTGTCATGCTGAGCCGCCTCGTCATAAGTCGTCCCCGCCAGCATTCTGACGGGTAGCAAAATGGAAAGGACGCCTCCCCCCCCGCAAGGGCCGACGGATATATGGGCGATGAGGCGGCGAGGTGGGCGGTTTTCGCAGCCGACGACACCAAATGTGTGAAAGTGCCAGTTCTGAAACCACCACTCAAGCTCAGGAGAACACGAATGGAATTTACCGCTGTCGGCGTCGACGTTGCTAAACGAGTGTTCCAGTTGCACTAGGTCGAGCCGAAGACCGCGGAGATACGCTCGACGCCTCGCAGGCCTGCAAGGGCGCTCCCTGGGTCATCAAGGCTGCCGATCTGCAGCACCCTGAGGTACAGAGGGGTTCGTTCGGGACGTCGCGGCGCCCGCTACCAGAAGACCCGCAGCAAATTCCCCTTGAACTTCAGTAACGTGGTGAGCTGAGCACTATGTCGCGTACTCGGTTGGCCCCATGAGAATCAGGTTGGCGCCGTTGCGCAGCCAGCCGTCGCCAGCGCAAAGTGCCGAGACGTGCTCGCGGGCTTTGTCAAATTGAAGGAAGATGACCGTACGAATTGGCAGTCCGGAGGATTCCTTCTGATTACCGGGTGTGCTTGACCAGGTCGGCTGCGCTCCAGCCATACCAGCCGTCGAGACGTTGCTTCAGATGGGCACGGTGAGTAGCAGCTTCCATGCGGTGACGGGGTAAGGCGAAGTGTTGTCGGATCGGTCCGAAGCTCGACAGAAAGCGCTGCGTGCGTCGTGGATCACGGAAACCCTGCATCTGGCGCTCACGCCGGCGCGTCGGCTGGTGGCTGTTTTCCGCCCGGTCGTTCACCCGGGCCGAAGCCTTCACGAACACGTGTTTCACATTCGCCAGCTGTGGCACCTCGGCCTTTGCCGCCGGGTAGCTGCGCAACTGGTCGGTGACGACCTTCCGGGGCACCGGGTGGTCCAGTTCAGTCCCATGTTCGTCCATCGCGCGCCACAGCACGTATGGCTCCCCGCGCAGTTTCACGAACACCTCATCCAAATGCCACGTCGTGCCCGATCGCGGCCGGACTGCTTTGGCCCGGCAGGCGAACGTCGCACCAAACCGGTCGCACCGGTTGCGCATCGACTCATATGTGACCACCACACCACGTTCGGGCAGCAATTCCTCGATGTCGCGCAGGCTCAGATTGAAGCGATGGTACCAGCGTACCGCGCAGCTGATGACCGCGGATGGGAAACGGAAACCGTGATACGGCGAGGTGCTCTTTTTAATTTCGCCATTCTACCCAGCCCGCCTTCAAGTTGACATTGCCGTCAACGGTGGTGCGAATGCGTCGGCCGCGCCGGTTTGCGAATGGCAGTTCGCGCAACGGGTAGTCGAGCCGGGCAGCAAATGATCGTCGTCGCGCAATTGCGCCGCGATCGAATGCTGCGCGTTGAAGATCGCGCACCCGAGATCCTTTGGCCCGCAAAGCGGCGCGGCGTGCGCAACATACATGATGCTCGCCAACCCGAGCATTAGCGCCACACGCGCCGCGGTCCGCCCTGACAGTATCGCCATCACTGGATCTGCACCGTACGCGAAACGCTCGGCACGCCTTTCGCGTTCAGGCCAAACAGCATGTAGTAGCCGGGCACGACTATTCCCGGATCGGAAGGAATATTGATCAGATATTCACCCGCCGTTCCTACCGTGAAAGTCACGGGTACCCGCCGCGCTCGTTGTTGACCGCGTGGGTCGACGAAGACAAGCGCATCAACGCAAAGGCCGTGATGCCACTGCTGCCCGTCACGGCGATCGATGTCCCGAGCTGTGCTGTGGTCGGCGCGGCTGTGAGGGTCGGTCGGGTTGCCGGCGAGCCGTCCGCGTTCAGCAGGTACGGCGGCGTCAGTATTTCGAGGTTCGTATGATTTGTCGAGCAACTTCCGCACAGTCCACCGCCGCCGCTCAATACGCGACCGTCCGGCAACAGCAGTCCGATGCTGTGATAGTTACGCGGCACGGCTTGCGGCGGGAGCACCGAAAAAGTCTTCGTGGTAGGGTCCCACAACTCTGGCGCCAGCACGGCGGTGTCGTCCGAAAACGTTATCGGGTACGCCTCTCCACCTAAGACCACCACCTGGCCGTCGGCAAGACCACGCTGGTGTGAAAGGCGCGGCGGTAATTCATCGGCGTAAGCGCTCGCGTCACCGCGGTGCCGCTACTGATGTCGATTAGCGTGGCGTCCGCAGTCGCGTTGGCATACTCGTAGTTCGTCGCACCGCATGCAGCCAGGATCTTGCCGATATCGTACATAACGGCGTTGCCGTTCATCGCATCGGTATCGCTGCCCCGGTTGCCGGCAGGCGTCACGTTGCCCCCGCCGGCGGTATCGAACCAGTGCATGGCAACGCTCGGACCGGCGTGGAAGACTCGCCCATTTGCCACCGCAAACAGCCATGCATGATTGTCGGAGCGGAAAATGCCAGCGCGTCATTCGTGAGGATGTAGTCGGCGAGAATCGCGCTGTTGACCTGCCAACCCGTACTCGGTGACCAGGTCTCGCAGGTCTTGCCGCCTTCGCCTCCGTTCCACGAACCACCCACCAGGAATACGTTGCCATTGCTCAGCGTTACGCTGATGTCTGCAGCGCGCCGCCGCTGCAAGGCTGCTGCGTGATCTGCGCGCCCTATGCCGTGAGACTCGCAACCGCCAGACACAAGTTGCTCTGCGACGCGACGATCGCAAAGCCGCCACCTTGCGGTATGAGCTGAAAGCTTTGATTCGCCTGGCCATTGCAGGTCCACTGGTCCGCTCCAGCGCCGGCGTCCGTGCTTACACCGTAGATGTCGAGGCAAAGATTGCTGTTTACGTTGACGAACTGATAAACCCCGTTGTTCTGGGTCAGTGTCCAAAGCTCGTTATTCTGCCCATGGAAGGTCCACTGGATGACCGCGGCGCCAGGCGTTGTCGATTGGGCGTCCACATCGGCGCACAAGCTGGTGCCGTTAACGGTGATCGTGCTCGATGTCTGCGCTTGCGCAGTCGTGGAGTACATTGAAAGCACCGGCAAGAATGCAATTAACAGCAATGCTCTCACGCACCTGTCGAATCACTGCGACATGAACCTAAGCGATTTTTTTCGTGACATGTTCTCAGTCCAATAGGTTACACACGCCCTAATGCGCCCAGTACCTCGCAAACTTGATTCGCGCGGGGCAGGTCATCGCTTCGCCAGCGCAACATTGCGTTAGCGTCGAAGCAGTAGATTTGGGTCGAGTGATCGGCAATGTTGCCGAGCGGCAAGGTGCTGCCCGAAAGCGCTGTGCGCATCCGGTCGACGTCCTGCAACGTCGGCGTGGCCGCCCACCATTCGGGTCCGGCCTGGAAGCGCTTGAGCCATGCGTGCAACGCAGGCGGCGAGTCGGAAAGCGGATCGATTCCGATCGACACCAACTGAACGGGATAGCGATGCTGCAACTGCGATATCCGTTGCTGAACGGTGCTGAACAGCGCACCTTGCAAAGGACAAACTGAACTGCATCCTGTGTAAATCGTCTGCAACGCAGTCACTTTTCGATGCAACAGGTCGGTTAGAAGCTGCTTCTGGCCGCTTTGATCGATCACCCAGTAGTCGTCGAGACGAATAGGCGGCGTGACGAGTCCCACGCTTGCGTGCTGCGCATATAGCGGAAAGGAAATGCCGGCTAACGCCGCCGCCGATACTCCACGCAACAGCGCACGGCGACTCGGGCTTCGTACCGGCGCGCGCGCGCGCAACGCCGCGCGACCCGGCGCGTGTTGATGAAACATGAATGTAATCTCCCGCAAGGTGTAACGATCTTCAGAACTATTCGTCGCCATCTCTCACTGCTGTTACCCGCGCGCCAAATGTGCAGACGTCGCGCGACGGCTAACGGTCGCTCTCTCACTGGTGAGCGTAACAGGGAACCTTCCGGAAAATGACAGCGTCTGGCCCGCGACTTGCTGCGTTTTGTGAGGTCGGCCACATAACCGTGAACCTCCAGGAACTGGCCGTTTCGAAGGCCCGACCAAAGCTCTTTTTTGACTTGCAGCTCTCGAGTTGCGCACTGAATTAGTGAATGCGGGGAGTGGAGAAGCGTTTCGCGCCGATCTTTTATTTTCAAAAGTACTAAATCGAAGCGTCGCGAGATCCGCATTTCGCGATTTATTTATTTCGAAGTGGGGCAGTCCCACCGAAGGCCTCGACGGATGCCTCTCTTACTGAAAATCATACTAACGAATTCAACCAAGTTTTCAGCCATCCCTTACCGACACGCCTCCATCTCACAGATTTCGTTGTTACGCTTGGTTACGACCAGCGGGGTAACTTTGCAATTTTCAACGAATCACCGAATCGTGCTTTTTGAATGCTTCAACGTGTTTTCGGTGCATCGCATTTAGCCCGTCTGCTTCGGCACGATACCAACCCATGCGGCGAACTCCCGGCCGGACCTGAATGCCTTCGGGTCGCCCATCGTCGCCACCGATGCCGTAGCCGTCAGCAACCCGACGCCGGGAATCTCACTGACCTTCTTCACGGACGGATCCTCCTTCCACTCGCGCATGCGACGCTCGATCTGCGCGACCTGTTGATCCAGCTCCGCCAACCCGTTCCATTGCTCGCGCAACGTGTCGATTACCACTGCGGGCAGACGTTGAGCGATCCGCTCGAGCACCGCCGGTATCTCCTTGTCCAGCTTGGCCCGCCCTTTGCCCATCACTTCACCGTATTCCGCGAGCAGTCCGCGCAGACCGTTAACCTGCATGGTGCGAAACTTCACCAACTGCTCGCGCATTCGATGTAGTGCTAGCATCGCCTGCTGCATTTCCGTCTTCACCGCCACCGGCTTGCTGGGTTGCTGGACCGCAAACCAGATTGCGCGTGCGTCGCCAGGATCTTTCTTGTTTCCGATGTTGAATGCCTTCACGGACTCGCCCGGCAAGAGCTTCACCTCGTGCCCCATTTTTGCGAGTTGCCTCGCCAATAGTGCGCGCCACCGCATGCCTCCATTCCGATCAAACAAGGTCCACGGTTATTCTTTTCCAGGTGGGCATGTATGCACCGTCTAGCGCATACCAATGCTCGGCCGCCCAGAATCCGCCGAGCGGATCGTCGCCGCGACTCGACTTCTGCGACGCGACGTTCACGAAGTATCTCGGCTCGCTGATGGACGTCGTTCTGCCCTTCACGGCTGACATCGAATTGTTCAATGAGACCAACTGGTCGTTCTCCGCTTCGGACCCGTCTTACGGCGATCCGAACGGTATTTCCGGCTACATTCTGAATCGCAGCAAGACGCTCTATTCGGAAGCCAGGCAGGTCCTGAACACGAAGAGCCAGTCGGGCTACAAAACGGTTCTGCACACTCAGGACATCTCGTGCTTCTACAACTCGGCGTATCCGAATAACGGCTGGCTACCGCCCGCAGGCAGCCAACTGATCCAGGCGACCGACTACATCAATGCCATGGGCAACAACACGAAGAGTGCTTCCAGCCCGTTGAACAACACGATCGACGTCGTTGACGTTCACCCGTACTTCGGCAGCGCCGAGTACAGCACGCTGGTGCAGGCATTCATGACTACAGTATCGAACCTCGTCAGCAGCGGTACGAAGCCGATCTGGCTGACCGAGACCAACAATGGCACCAACGGTACGGACGCCGGACAAACGGCCTCGTTCAATCAGTTGAAGATTCTGATGAACAACGGTTCGGTGGCAAAGGCGTTCTGGTATGTCGTGCGTAACGGCGATCCGAGCAATGGCGAGGGTGACGGCTACTCGATCTACGACTACAACCGTAACCTGATTCCCCCGCAGCTTGCAGCCGCGATTCAGGCCTACACGGCAACCATTCCCAGTTCGGAACGTTTCCTGTCGGGTTCTTATCTGACTCCGATCAGTAAGCCTTCCCGCTGTAACCCATGAACGAAGGGAGCGCCGACTATGGCGCTCCCTTCTTTTTTGCCGTTTGGATACACCCTGCGTGCGATCGCTCACGCAAGGCGGCAAACTCGTCCGACAGCGGACGAGTCAACTCAGCGCCGTGCCTTTCTTCTTTTCTTCGGCTTCGGTGGCGTGAGTGCGGCGCTCCAGAACGCGGAGGCCGCGCGTTTGGCCGCCGCCGTCGTTCGTACTCGCGCCGAGTTGGCGACGGTATTGGCGCCGCTTAACCACATGCTCAGGAACGGGTTCTTCCTGGTCCATGGATTTTTCATGTCGGCCTCGATTGAACGGATTGTCAACTACCGCATCGCTCGCCCAGCAGGACGCTGCGGCAAAAAAATCACGCACAGGGCCATGAACGAAACCAGAATCACCGATGCATAGAGTCGGCTGATCTCGAGCCCACCTTGAGATACGGGTTTGTCGAGCAGATCCCCTAAGGTCGCGCCGAGCGGACGCGTCAGAATGAACGCCGCCCAGAAAATGGCGGTCCGCGACAGCCGCGACCAGTAATACAGCGCGCCGACGATCAGCAGACCCGCACCGAAGATCAAAGCGCCGTTCTCATAGCCGAGCCCCAATCCGCCTTCGTCCGATCCCGCCACCCAATCGCCCAACGCCGTACCCAGTGTCTGCGAAAAGAGGATCGTCACCCAATAGAACCACTCGGCTCTCGGCGTGGTTACGCTCTGCACTGACACCGTACCTTCCGATTTGTACCAGATCCCCAGGCTCGCAAGCAGAAGCGCGAAGACGATCATGACACCGCCAGGATAGCCAACTCCCACGGATCGATCGAAGAAGTCGGCCAGCGTGGTACCGAGCGTGGTCGTTGCGACGATGGTCGCCCAATAAAGTGTGGCATTGAACCGCTCCGCCCTGATCTGCCCTGCGACCAGCGCAATAAAAATAACTGCAAAGATCCCGGTGCCGATCAGATAACCCAATTTGAGCGACATGGTCACCCAATCGCCGCCCGTTTCACCAAGTGTCGTGGCAGCGATTTTGATGATCCAGAAGCCCAGCGTGATCTGAGGGACTTTGCTGACTGCATGCGCGCGAATCTCCGATCGGCTGCTATTCATGTGAGGTGCTCACTATTCTGGTAGCTTGAACATAGGCTCAACCATCGCAGAACAACTCTTAACAGAGCCTTAAGCATTCCCGCAGAAGTTTCAACGCAGTTCCAGCCACATCGGCTGATGATCGGACGAGCGGCTGTGCGGATCGACATCGCATGACGCAATGCGTGTGCCCAGGTCTTGCGTGACGAAAACGAAATCGCATGCGAATGGCCCGTCGGGCCATTGCTCGTGATCGTATAGGCCGACCGTCGCAGCCCGCGGCTCGCCGGGGTGCGCGCGGGCCCACGCATCGACGAAGGTCGGCGCGTCGGCGATCGGTTCGAGCATCCGGCAAAACGCGGTGTCTTCGAACGCGCTGTTGAAGTCCCCGCAGACAACCGCGCTGAGCGGACGCGTCGTATCGGCAAACGGGCTGTCCGGCTTTTCACCACGCGCGGGAAAGTGCGCGTGGTTGCATGCTTCCTGATGCAACTCGCGCAGTCTCGCCACTTGCGCGAGCCGCTGTTTCTCCGAATAGAACTCGAGGTGCGTGCTGATGACACGAATCGGACCGACGTCGGCTTCGAGCACCGCTTCGAGCGCGACGCGCAGCATCGACGGCTTGGCGGGATCGGCAGGCCACGGCAGCGAATGGCGCAGCACCTGACGAACCGGTAAGCGGGTCACGATGGCATTACCGAACTGCCGCCGATGACGGCTCGCGCCCAGCGAAGGCAGGTCGGAGCCGATCGCATCGAGCACGGTCATTTCCGGAAGCAGAGCGGCAAGTTCGGCGAACTGATCGGACGACGGCGCGCCTTTCAATCCGCCTGCAGCCGGTGCTTCATTGAAGCCGCGCGTGACTTCCTGCAGACACAGCACGTCGAAGTCGCACAACGCGCGTGCTTCCCGCACGATCCGGCCGAGGTCGACGCGGCCGTCGACACCGCAGCCCCACTGAATATTCCAGTCGACCAGTTTCATGATGGCCTCCTTGAAAGATCCGACTATCGGTCATCGCTGCGCCTGGCGCTGTTACGGAAAACAACTTCCGACAGAGCGAATTCAACCCGTATTTCGCATTGTGATGAGCGATCGCGGGGTCACCGAAAGTTAGCAATGAAATTGCCCAGTAAAAATTGTCAGTGAAAGTAAGCGCCAAAAAATCCCCCTGCGCGCGATGAATTATGCTGATACTCATCCGGCGACCGGCTCAATTTCTTTAGAAAATATGAATAGCTTCGATTTATCCATCGAAACATATCTATCCAACGTACATTTCAGTCATTTCGCGACGCTATCCATACAAGCCATCGACAACCTGTACACCTTCAAAGGTCTCGTGCTCGTTCCCGTGCTGTGGTGGATGTGGTTTCAGCAAGACGAATGCCGCGAATGGCGGCGAGAAATGGTTCTCGCGACGGTTGTCAGCGGCCTCGCGGCGCTCTTCGTCGGAAGAGTGCTGACTCACTGGTTGCCGTTCAGGGTGCGCCCCGTCTATGACCCCGAACTGCATCTGAGCTTCGCCAGCGGCGATATCAAGGACGCAGTGCTGACCAACTGGAGTTCATTCCCGAGCGATCACGCGATGCTATGGATGGCGGTCGCCACCGGGATTTTCCTCGTGTGGCGGGGCATCGGTGTGCTGGCGCTTCTCTATACCGCGCTGTTCATTTGTCTTCCGCGCGCCTATCTCGGCTTTCACTATCCGACCGATTTGCTGGTGGGCGCCGCGGTGGGGATCACGATCACCTTGATCATGACGCGCGACGCGATCCGCACGCGCTACGCGACGCCGGTGCTGCGATGGATGGACCGCCACCCGGGGCCCGCTGCGACGCTAGCCTTTATTCTGTGCCTCCAACTCGTCACACAGTTCGACGAACTGCGCAGACTCGCGAGCGGCATATTGAAACATCTATGATGGAACGTAGCGCGCTTCGTTCAGATCCGACAGTAGCGTGGGACCGGTCGGTCGCCAGCCCAAACGCGCCTGCGTCTGCGCGCTCGATGCCGGCATATCGAGCGCGGCGAAAATCGCCATCCATCCGAAGTACGCCTGCGCTTCGCCGCGCGCGATCGAGACGACCGGCAACTTCAGGCCGCGCCCCAGCGCTTCGGCGATCTCTCGTGCACTAACACCCTCTTCGCCGACCGCGTGATAGCGCGCACCGCGTTCGCCCTTCTCGATCGCAAGCCGGTACAGCCGCACCACATCCGAAAGATGCCCGGCCGGCCAGCGATTAAGTCCTTCCTCCACATATGCGCACACGCCTTTGTCCCGAGCGATCTGGATGAGCGGCGTGATGAGGCCTTGCCTGTATGGGTTATGCACTTGCGGCAAGCGCATCACCGACACGTTGACGCCGTCCTCCAGTAGCGCGTTGCCGGCCATCTCGGAGCCGATGCGCGGGTTCGGGTGGCTGGTGTTGAACACGTCCTCGGCGGCCGGCTGCCCGTTATCCCGGCTGCCGACGCCCGTGCCTGATGTGATCAGAAGCGGCCGATCCGAGCCCACCAGCGCCGAGCCAAGTGCTGCGATCGCACGTTTGTCCTTCTCGCAGTTCTCCACGAAGTGCGAGAAGTCGTGATCGAAAGCAAGGTGTATGACGGCGTCGGCCTTCGCGGCGCCGCTGCGCAGGCTGTCGGTATCTTCGAGCGTGCCCCGATGCACCTCCGCGCCCGCTGCGACGAGCGCCTGCGCGCCCTGATCGGAGCGGGTCATGCCGATCACGTGATGTCTGGCTTCGATAAGTTCGGCCACCAAAGCCGAGCCGATAAACCCGGTTGCGCCTGTCAGAAAGATTCGCATGCTCAAGTCTCCAGAATAGCCACCGACGCACTATGCGATCATTCGCTATGCTATTGAAGTAGTGAGCTTATCCCGGTAAAGCGACTAACAGGTTAATCGTCCAGTGAACACCGCCCAATCCCTCGGAGACTTTCTGCGCAGCCGCCGCACGCGGCTCGACCCGGCCAGCTTCGGCTTCTCGGGCCGCAGGCGTACGCCCGGCTTGCGCCGGGAAGAAGTCGCGCAGCGCGCGAATATCAGTTCGACCTGGTACACCTGGCTCGAGCAGGGCCGCGGCGGCGCGCCGTCCGCCGCGGTGCTGGAGCGCATCTGCGCGGCGCTGATGCTGACCAACGCGGAACGCGAACATCTGTTCATGCTGGGCCTCGGGCGCCCCCCGGAAGTGCGTTACCGCTCCACCGACGCAGTGGACCCGCGCTTGCAGCGCGTGCTCAATTCGCTCGAGGCGAGCCCGTCGATCATCAAGACCGCGACGTGGGACGTGGTCGCATGGAATCGCGCGGCAGCCGTCGTGCTGACCGACTACAGCGCGCTGCCGCCGGGCCAGCGCAACATCCTGCGCTTCCTGTTCGGCGATCCCGACGCCCGCGCAAAACAGCATGACTGGGAGAGCGTCGCCCGCTCCGTCGTAGGGACGTTCCGCGCGGACGTTGCACGCGCGGGGATCGCTTCGGAGGTGGGCGATCTGGTCGACGATCTGTGTCGCGCGAGCCCCGACTTCGAACGCATGTGGCGCGAAAACCAGGTATTCGGCCACGGCGAAGCCCAGCACGTTAAGCGCCTGCTGCATCCTGCGTTCGGAACCGTCGAAATGGAATATTCGCTGTTCGCCGTCGATGGCCGGCCAGAGCTGAGCATGCTCGTCTACACCCCGCTCGACGCGCGAATTGCCGCGCGCATCCGTAGCGCCGTTTCGGCGATGGACGAGACTGACAGCGCCGCGCCCCTGAGCACTGCGTGATCGGCTTCGACGGTCGAGCGCGGCCGACGGATCGCGCTTCGGCCCACAAATTGCTCGTACGGCATCGCACAACCTTCGTGTAAAAAAATGCCTGAGCAAAAGAGGGAGCAAAGCGACGATTCGTCGTCTCGCCGCCAGCGCGGCGGCGGCACGCTCGTGCTAGGCGCACTGGGTGTCGTATTCGGCGACATCGGCACGAGTCCCATCTACGCATTGCGCCAAGCCGCCATCGAAACCGGTTCGATCGACGTGCAGGTCGTGATGGGCACGCTGTCGATGATCGTGTGGGCCGTCGTCATCGTCGTCATACTCAAGTACGCGTGGTACGTGATGGCCGCCGACAATGAAGGCGAAGGCGGCATCATCGCACTGACGGCGCTGGTCCGATCGGGCTATGAGGACGAAGGGCGCGGGGTGCCGCGTGCGCTGCTGCTCGCGGGACTCTTCGGCGCCGCGATGTTCTATGGCGATTCGATGGTAACGCCGGCCGTATCCGTGCTGTCGGCCGTCGAGGGACTGAGCGAGATCAGTCCATCTTTCGATCCATGGGTCGTGCCGATCGCGGCAGCCATCCTGATCGCGCTCTTTTCGTTTCAGCGACGTGGCAGCTCGGTGGTCGGGCGCGCATTCGGTCCCGTGATGGCCGTGTGGTTTCTGTATCTTGCCTCGGTCGGGCTGTATCGGGTCGCGCAACATCCCGTCGTGTTGCATGCGCTATCGCCGCGATGGGCCGTATCGCTGATGGTCGGCCATCCCCGCATCGCATTCACGATTCTCGCCGCCGTGATTCTCGCGCTGACCGGAGCGGAGGCCCTGTATGCCGACATCGGTCACTTCGGACGCCGCGCGATCCGTATTGCGCTCTTCGCCATCGTGTTTCCGTCGATCATCATCGGCTACTTCGGGCAGGCAGCAACCCTGTTGTTCGTGCCCGGCTCTTTTCACCAGCCGTTCTTCCACGCTGCGCCGTCGTGGGCGCTCGTGCCGAGCGTCATCATCGCGATGCTCGCGACGATCATCGCTTCGCAAGCGGTGATTTCAGGCGCATTTTCAATGACGAGTCAGGCGATCGAACTGGGCTTTCTGCCGCGCCTGCGGGTCGTCGAAACGTCAACAGCGCAGCGCGGACAGGTCTATTCGCCCGCCGTCAACCTGATCCTGTTCGTGGCGGTGCTGTTTCTCGTGCTGGCGTTTCGAAGCTCGTCGAACCTGACTTCGGCGTACGGCATCGCAGTCGCGCTGACGATGCTGATCACCACGATCCAGATGATCAGCGTGTCGCGCAACGTCTGGCATTGGCCCCGCTACGGCGTGGCGCTCGTGAGCACGCCGTTGCTCGTCGTCGACGTGACGCTGGTATCCGCGAACGTGCCGAAAATCGCTTCCGGCGGCTGGTTTCCTGTCGCCGTCGGGCTGATTCTTTTCGTGCTGATGTCGACCTGGAATCGCGGACGCGAGATTGCCGCAACCCATGCGAACGAAGCCGATGCGCTCGACGCGTTCCTGCGCGACGCGCTAGCCGGTCCCGAACCTCCGGCTCGCGTGCCGGGCACGGCGGTTTATCCGGGCAACGCATCGGGCAAGACACCGGCGACATTCAAGAGCAACATCCGCCACAACCGCGTGCTGCACGAGACGACGATTTTCTTTGCCAACATATCGGAGTCGGCGCCGCGTATCGATGACGAAACGCGCATCGACGTGCGAGACCTCGGCAACGGATGCTTCGAGATCATTGCGCATCATGGGTTCGTCGAGCGCCCCAACCTGCCGCGACTGCTTGAATCGCTGGCGGGTCGGTTCGATGGCTGGCACTACGATCCCAGGCACACCACGTTTTTCCTGCCGCGCGATGAAGTCATCAAGGGACGTTCGCACGGCAGCATGACGCGCTGGCGCGAGGCGCTGTTCGGACAGATGGCATTTCATTCCATGCCCAGCGCGGAATACTATGGGCTTCGAGCGGAAGACGTCGTTGAACTTGGCATTCAGGTGGCGCTTTGAACCGGTGAGTCATCTACCGTTCATGATGGAGAGTCAACGATCACGATGACCGCCTCGCTGGCGGCAAGCAAATTGGCGCCCTGGATGAAGGCGTCACCGATGCGCGTGGTCACCGTCGATAGCAGCACCATGCCCGCGCGCGATTGCACGGTGGCAGCTTCGGCACCCATGTTCAGCGCGATGAACAGACATTGATTGCCGGAGCGCCGCTCATAGGTCAGGACGTCGCCGTCGGCAACGACATTTTCTATCGTGCCCCGCACGAGCGCGGCACTACTGCGGCGCAGGCTCAGCAAACGCCGATACAGCGACAACATGCTCGACATGTCGCCGTCCTGTTCGCGCACGCTCGTCGCGGTCGCAATTGGCAACCACGGTCTGCCGTCCGTGAAGCCCGCATTCGGCAGCGAGCCATCCCATTGCATAGGCGTGCGCTCGGGATCGCGTCCCTGGCAAATGCCCGGTTGCCGGAGCTCCGCCGGGTCCTGAATCTGATCGGACGCGATATAGCCGTCCGTCATGCCGATTTCATCGCCGTAGTAAAGCGTCGGCGTGCCTCGTAGTGTCAACAGCAGCACAGCGGCCACACGTGCCTGTGCCGCGCCGACGCGCGACGCAATGCGCGGATTGTCGTGGTTTCCCAGCACCCAGTTCGGCCACGCGTATTCGGGCAACGCAACGTCGTAATCCCGGATCATGCTGGCGATGTTCTCCGCATTCCATCGCGCGCTGAGCAACTGAAAATTGAACGGCATATGCGCTCCTTCGCCTTTCACGCCGTAATACTTCACCAGTTGCGCAACAGTCAGATAGATTTCGCCGATCAGCACGCGCTCGCCGTATTCGTCCAGCGTGGCTCGCATCGAGCGGACGAGTTCATGTACTTCCGGCTGATCCTCGGTGTAAGTTTGCAACAGTCGATGATGGTCCGGCTCGCCGGGCAAATAGCCGGGATTGGGCGGATTGTCGCGAAACTGCGCGTCCTTGATCAACAGCCACAGCACGTCCACGCGGAAGCCGTCCACGCCGAGATCGAGCCAGAACCGCAGTACCTGGTCCATCGCGCGGCGCACTTCGGGGTTGCGCCAGTTCAGGTCAGGCTGCTCGCGCAGAAACGCGTGATAGTAGTACTGCCCCGTCACCTCGTCCCACTCCCACGCCGAGCCGCCCATGCGGCTCAACCAGTTGTTCGGCGGTCCGCCATCGGGCGCGGGATCGCGCCACAGATACCAGTCCCGTTTCGGATTGTCTCGCGACGAGCGGCTTTGCTCGAACCACGGATGCCGGTTCGACGAATGATTCGGCACGAAATCGAGCAGCACCTTGAGCCCGAGCCGATGCGCGTGGCCCATCAATTGCTTGAACCCGTCCAGAGTGCCGAACATCGGATCGATGTTGCAGTAGTCCGCGACGTCATAGCCAAAGTCGGCCATCGGCGACGGGTAGATTGGGGAGATCCACACCGCATCGACGCCTAGCGCCGCGACGTATTCAAGGCGCGCGCTGATGCCGGACAGATCGCCGATGCCATCGCCGTTACTGTCCTGAAACGAGCGCGGATAGATCTGATAGATCACACCGCGTTGCCACCACGCCAGCTCCGACATTGCAATTCCTCTTCACGATCGATAGTTTAGGCGCCCCCGCGCGGAACCTATGCTTAATGACCTCTGGTACAAGAACACGATCATTTACTGCCTTTCGGTAGGCACCTTCATGGACGCGAATGGCGACGGCGTCGGCGACTTCGAGGGGCTGATGCGCAGGCTCGATTACCTGCAAGGGCTCGGCATGACGACGATCTGGCTGATGCCCTTCCACCCGTCGCCAGGACGCGATAACGGTTACGACGTTTGCGACTATTACAACGTCGATCCGAAGTACGGCACGCTCGGCGATTTCGCCGAGTTCACGCATGCGTGCGCCCAGCGGGGCTTGCGAGTGATCATCGATCTCGTCGTCAATCACACGTCCGACCAGCATCCGTGGTTCCTGGAAGCACGCAGCGATCCCAAGTCGAAATATCGCGACTGGTATGTCTGGTCGGACGACAAACCGCCCGATGCGCAACGCGGCGTGGCGTTTCCGGGCGTGCAGAAGTCGACCTGGAGTTTCGACAAGCGTGCAAAACGCTGGTACTTCCATCGCTTCTACGATTTTCAACCGGACCTGAATACTTCCAATCCGCATGTGCAGGCCGAGTTACTGAAGATCATGGGCTTCTGGATTCAGCTCGGCGTGTCCGGATTCCGCATGGACGCGGTGCCCTTCGTCATCGCGACGAAGGGCCCGAAGGTGCGCCGCCCCGTCGAGCAGTACGACTTGTTGCGAACGTTTCGCGAGTTTCTGCAGTGGCGCGAAGGCGACGCGATCATCCTGGCCGAAGCCAACGTTCTGCCCAAATCGGATCTCCAGTATTTCGGCGACGAGGGCGAGCGCTTGCCGATGATGTTCAACTTTCGCGTCAATCAAAACACCTTCTACACGCTCGCGACGGGCAACACGAAGCCGTTGAAGGACGCGCTGCTTGCGACGAAACCACGGCCGCCGACTGCGCAATGGGGGGTGTTTCTGCGCAATCACGACGAACTCGATCTCGGCCGGCTGACGCCCGCTCAGCGCGAGGCAGTGTTCGCCGCCTTCGCCCCGGACCCCGACATGCAGCTGTATGGACGCGGCATCCGCCGCAGACTTGCGCCGATGCTGTCCGGCGACAGACGCCGTCTCGAGCTCGCCTACAGCCTGATGCTGAGTTTGCCGGGCACGCCCGTGTTCCGGTATGGCGATGAAATCGGCATGGGCGACGATCTGCATCGGCCCGAACGCCAATGTGCGCGCACGCCGATGCAATGGTCGGGCGAGCCGCAAGGCGGCTTCACGAGCCATTCGAACCCGCCTGTGCCGGCGATCTCCGGCGGGGCTTATGGGTTCGAGCGGGTCAACGTGGCAAAGCAGCGGCGCGATCCCGATTCGTTTCTCAACTGGACCGAGCGGATGATTCGCATGCGCCGGGAAGTGCCGGAAGTCAGCTGGGGGGACTTCGAAGTGCTGCCCACCTCGCGAAACGATGTGCTCGCGCTCGGTTATCACTGGCGCAACAACTCGGTGCTGTTTCTGCATAACTTCCGCGCCGAGGCGTGCACCGTCGAATTCCGCCTCAGCTCCAACGAACCCGGGCGGGATTCGCTGATCAATCTACTGTCCGACGACCACAGCGGCGCTGACGATGACGGCCGTCACACGGTGATGCTCGAGCCGTTCGGATACCGATGGTATCGGGTGGGCGGCCTCGACTATCTGCTCAAGCGGACCGAGGTCTAGCGACGACGAGCCACGGTTAAACTGATACGATCGCATGCTCCTGGTCGTTCGCGGACTCACGCGACTTGACGCGACTCACGCGAATGCTCAGCCTGCTCGACTCATCGGATACGCAATCGGAAAAGGGATGTCATGGCAAAGGATCAAGTAGTCTGGGGAATTTTGGGCGCCGCAAAGATCAACGACAAAGTGGTCGTGCCCATGCACAACGCGCCGAAGTGCCGGGTGAAAGGCATCGCGTCGCGCTCTCTGGAGAAGGCGCGGGAAGCCGCGGCCAAATATGGTCTGGCTGTCGCATACGACGGTTACGAGGCGCTGCTCGCGGACCCGGAAATCGACGCGGTCTATATTCCATTGCCCAATCATCTCCACGTGGAATGGACGATCAAAGCGGTCGAGGCGGGCAAGCACGTGCTGTGTGAGAAGCCGATCAGCCTGGACGCGCAACAGGTCGAACGGCTGATCGCCGCGCGCGACAAGAGCGGCCGATACATCCAGGAAGCCTTCATGGTTCGCACGCATCCGCAATGGTTGAAGGTGCGGACCCTGATCGACGAAGGCGCGATCGGCGAATTGCGGGCAGTGACCGGCGGTTTCACCTATCACAACACGAACGAAGACAATATCCGCAATAAGAGCGAGCTAGGCGGCGGCGGTCTGCTCGATATTGGTTGCTATCCGATCACGACGTCGCGCTTCACGATCGGGCGCGAGCCACGGCGCGTAGTAGCGCTGGTGGAACAGGATCCTGCCTTCAAGGTAGACCGGCTCGGCTCCGTGCTGATGGACTTCGATGGCGTGCAGGCGAGTTTCTTTTACTCGACTCAGACCTATCCGTACCAGCGGATGCAATTTCACGGCACCAAGGGGAGAATCGAAGTCGAAATTCCGTTCAATGCGCCACACGATCGACCGACGCGTCTGCTAATCAGTGAGCACAATAGCGACGGTGTCGCGACTGAGCGCTGGCTGGAAGTTCCGGTGTGCGATCAATACGGCGTAGCCGCCACCACGTTCGCGGAGGCGATCCTGAGTGGAGGCCCGCAAGCTATTCCGCTGGAAGATGCGCGCGCAAATATGCGGGTGATCGATGCCGTGTTCCGCTCGGCTCAGTCGGGCGCGTGGGAGAGCATCGCCCAAGGTTGAAGTGCAATGCTGGGGCGAGCTGTGCGGGTCAATGCGGCGAAGTGCCCCAGCTGTCTGACCTCTACTTGACTGGCGCAGTCACATCGCAATCGCCGCCATGGGTGCCGCTGCCAGTGTTTTTCAGCGTCAGCACGAGTCTGCTGCCCCGGTTTGCCGTCATGATCTGACCGTAGCTAACGGTCGGAATGAACTGGATATCCGGCGCGACCGCCACTGGCGGATTTCTCGCACCGTCGACGGTCAGGTCGAGCTCCACGGTGATCGAGTCGATTGCGGCGCCCAAGTCCTGCTTGCGGCCAGCCTGATCTTTGCGGAAATTGCACAGGCCCTGGAGAACCTGCTCGAGGGCAGTCGGGATATCGACCGGCTTGCCCGGTGCGATCGGAGGCGTGTTACAGCCGACGATCATGAACGGCAAGGTGCAAAGCGCTACATATCGCCAGGCTCGCATCGGCTCCCCCGCTTGATGTGGTGGACGTGGTGTCTGCCTTCCCATGCTGTCGCTGGTTCAGTGCCCAGCCGGCGCACGCGAACTCAAACGCTCAATACTTGATATTCCTGGCCGCCTGACGGCCGCCCTGCTTGGTTTGCCGCTTGTCCTGCCGGCATTGCGAATTGCTCTTCTGATCCGCGGCTCTGCACTCCTGCTTCGTATGACGGGCACCCTGGCGTGTCTCCTGGCGCACGTCGCGTCCAGCACGACGTTGCTGAGCCTGTTCAGTTGCCCAGGCGCTTCCCGCGCAAGCCATCGCGGACACGGCGATGACCGCGAGCGCGAACTGCCGGCTCCATGAAAACATGGCGGCCTCCCTGACAGGTTGCATGTGAGTATTCCGGCTTTGTACAAGGGTGCCACGCGTGGGAGTCGCGTCAATCGGACCAAGGTCCTAGGGCCGTCGCGATGGCTTTGTCAGGCGGGCGAAGCTCAAACGGGTGTGTAGATCGAGAGTTTCAGCGACGGGTCGTCGTTCGCCTGAAACGTAGCGTATTGGTAACGTTGGATACCACGCTGAGGATGCGCGAGTACTTTCTCGCCGGACGCGCCGCCACGGACGTCATGCGCGATCCACCAGCTAGCGAACTCCGCACTCGACGAACGCAGGCGCTCCACTAGCTGGACGAACGATGGATCGGTGGCGAAGAGATCATGCGTTGCGCGAAAGAGCGCGATCATGCGGCGCGCTTCGTCTTCCCACGCGGGTCCGAATAGCCGTCGCGCTTCCGGGTCGATGAACATGAAAACGAGGATATTGCGGTCCGCCTCGGTCAGCCGATCGAATCCGAGTAGTTCGGCGGCCGCCCGGTTCCACGCCAGGATGTCCCACCGCCTGCCGGTCACGTATGCCGGCAGGCCGAGGTCTGAAACGATGCGCGCGATTGCCGGCGGCACTTTCTCGGCAGCAAACGTCCGCTGATCGTTGCTGCGCGCGAGCGCCCGCAGATGCGCGGCTTCTGCTTTGCCAAGCCGCAGGGCGCGAGCAAGCGCGTCGAGGGTGGCATCGGAGGGGCTGACCGTTCGCCCCTGCTCCAGCCGCACATACCAGTCCACACCGATGCCGGCCAGTTCGGCAACTTCTTCCCGCCGCAGACCCGGCGTACGACGGCGCCGGCCGCTCCCGAGCCGCCCCGATGCCGGGCTCAGCTTCTCCCGGCGCGAACGCAGAAAATCGCCAAACTCACTCCGTCTCGATGCCGGCATGTTCGTCCTCGCAAGGAGGTATCGATGAATCCTGGGATAGTACCAGGCCTTGTTGCCTATTCTAGGTTCGCCAGAATGACCTCGTCAGACCACCCTTGACGGAGAACGACGATGAAAGCTGCAATCCTGAATTCGCTTGAGCGACCGCTCGCGATTACGCAAATGCCCGATCCGGAAATCGGCACGGGCGAGGTGATCGTGGATGTCGCCGCCGCGCCGGTGCTGTCATACACGAATGAAGTGTTCAACGGGCAGCGCCGCTATCCGCTCGAGCTGCCGATCGTGCCCGGTTGCGGCGCGATCGGTCGTGTAAGAGCGAGCGGTCCCGATGCGACTCGTCTGAAGGTGGGCGACTGGGTGTTCTGCGATCCGACCGTACGCTCGCGCGACGACGCGTTGATGCCCGATGTAGCGCTGCAGGGCTGGAGTTCGCGTGGAGACGGGGGCTTGCGACTGCAACGGTACTTTCACGACGGCCCGTTCGCCGAACAGGTGCGTGTGCCGACCGAGAACGCGGTTCGTATCGGCGACATCGATCCTGACGAGGCGGCGCGCTGGTGTGCGCTCAACGTGATGCTCGTGCCTTATGGCGGGCTGCTTGCGGCCGCGCTGCGGGCTGGCGAAACGCTGCTCGTCAGCGGGGCCACCGGCAACTTCGGCAGCGCCTGCGTGGCTGTCGCCCTCGCGATGGGAGCGCGCTGCGTGGTCGCGCCGGGACGCAATGCGGAAGCACTCGACGATCTGAAACAGCGCTTCGGCGCGCGTGTGCGCCCGGTCAGACTTTCAGGCGATGAACAGGCGGATCGCGAACGGATGCAACAGGCGGCTCCTTGTCCGATCGATTGTGTCATCGATCTACTGCCACCCTCGGCGCCCGTCACAGCCGTGCGTGCCGCGATGAGGGCCGTGGGGCCGTACGGCCGCGTCATTTTGATGGGTGGCGTGGGCATGCTGGACGATGCTGGGCTCGATCTGCCATATCCGTGGCTCATGCGCCACGACATCACCGTGCGCGGCAAATGGATGTATCCGACGGAAGCCGTGACGCTGATGACGGGCCTGATTCGCTCGGGGCTGCTCGATCTCCGCCATTTCGACGTCAAGACATTCCCGCTCGATCGCGCCAATGAAGCGGTGTCCCACGCGGCCGCAAACGGCGGTCCATTCAGAATGACCGTGATCCAGCCGTAGCCAGCGATTCAGCGAACGCTCACTCGTCCGCCAAAAAGTTCGGATGACTCGTGCGAATCTGATCGATCTGACTCAGCGTCCCCGACAGATGCTTGCGTAGCGCAGCCTGCGCGGCCTCGACATCGCCTTTGTCGATCGCGTCGACGATCTCCGTATGATCGCGCACGACCGCCATCGTCTTGCCCTCCGCCGGCAGATTCAGGCGCCGCAGCCGGTCGATATGCCCGCTCAGCCTGCGCACCAGGTCCCACAGCTGCGGCACGCCCGCCGCCTCGTACATCTGCCGATGAAACGCCTGATCGAGCAGCGAGAACTCCTCGTAGTTCTTCAGGTCGAGCAATTCTGTTTGCCGGGCGATCGTGACGCGCAGTTCCGCGATCAGCGTGGCGTTGCGCTGCTCCGCGAGCGTGCGCACTACTTCGAGTTCGATCGAGCGGCGCAGGAAATGCGCCTGCAGCGCGGAGGTCACTTTGATCTGACTAACGACCGTCGCGTGCTGCGGATAGATATCGACGAGTCCTTCCTCGCCGAGCTTCATCAGCGCGTCGCGCACCGGCGTCTGGCTGAGCCCGTAGCGGTTCGCGAGCTCGGTGCGCGACAGCACCGTGCCCGGCGTCAATTCGAGAGAAAGGATCATTTCGCGCAGTCGTTCGAAGACTTGCGGCGCGGCGTGGCGGGAGCGGTCGAGCCGGGTGACCGTCGACGAGTGAGCGTGGTTTTTCATGGTTGAAATTGAAGCTTGGAAGCAGGCGGACCGACGGGGCGCTCCGCTGAGGCACTAGTACTATAGCCGACGCTCGCCGCTTCGAGCGGGCTTGCAAGCGGAATTCGCCGCGCAGTAGGCATGAGAGTTTACCCCACTAACGCACTAATATATTAGTGCTTTACTATCCGGCCCATCAAGCTCAACTTATGCCGATTGACATCATGACTCGCGACATCACCATCACCCAGGTGCGCATCACCCCGATCGCCTTCCGCGACGGCCCGCTACTCAACGCCGCCGGAATCCACGAACCCTGGGCGCTGCGCGCCATCGTCGAACTGGAGACGAGCGACGGCCGCGTCGGCATCTCCGAGACCTATGGCGACGAACCGATGCTGCGTGTGCTGGAACAGGCGAAGTCGCTGGTGATCGGGCTGTCGCCGTTCGACCTCAATCGCATGGAAGAACGCGTGCGGGGCACGATCAAGGCGACCCCGGGCGCGGTCGAATTCGAACTTGCGCCCGGCTCGCACGCGGCGAAGAACGCGCCGAAAGTCATCAGCACGCTCGAAGTCGCGATGCTCGACCTGCAAGGGCAAATCGTCGGCGCGCCGATCGTCGATCTGCTTGGCGGCAAGGTGCGCGACGCCGTGCCGTACAGCGCCTATCTGTTCTTCAAGTACGCGGAGCACATCGACAAGCCCTATGCGCCCGATGCCTGGGGCGAAGGCCTGAGCCCCGAGCAGATCGTCGCGCAGGCGCGTCGGATGATCGAGCTGTATGGTTTCCAGAGCATCAAGCTGAAGGGCGGCGTGTTCGAGCCGGCACACGAAATCGCGTGCATGCGCGCGCTGCATCAGGCGTTCCCCGGCGTGCCGCTGCGCCTCGACCCGAACGCGAACTGGACGCTGGAAACGAGCATCGCCGCCGCCCCTGAACTCGACGAACTGCTCGAGTACTACGAAGACCCGTGCCCGAGTCTCGAAGGCATGGCCGAACTGGCGAAGCACACGCGCCTGCCGCTCGCGACCAACATGGTCATCACGACGATGGAAGATTTCCGCCGCGGCGCCGAGATGGGTTCGGTCAAGGTCCTGCTGTCGGATCACCATTACTGGGGCGGCCTGCGCGCGACCCAGACGCTCGCGCGCATGTGCAAGCTGTGGGATCTCGGCATGTCGATGCACTCGAACTCGCACCTCGGCATCAGCTTGATGGCGATGACGCACGTCGCGGCCAGCATCCCCAACCTGACCTATGCGTGCGACACGCACTACCCGTGGCAGGAGGAAGAAGTCATCAAGGGCGGCCGTGTCACGTTCGACAACGGCGCGGTGCGTGTGCCCACCACGCCGGGCCTCGGCGTCGAGCTCGACCGCGAGCGGCTCGCCGAACTGCATGCGCAGTATCTGTCGTGCGGCGTGCGCAATCGCGATGACCTCTCGCAGATGCGCAAGTACGAACCGGGCTTCACCGGCAAGAATCCGCGCTTTTAATTCTCGCTTCCAAATCCGCGCCTACGAGGCCCGCGACGCGCAATGCGCGTCGCCATCGAAGGAGACAACCCCATGAGTAGCCCGATTGCCGACACGTCGCGGCCCGAGCGCGCCGGCGCGCTGGCGAGCGCGGTGCACAAGATCAAGTGGCGCGTGCTGCCGCTGTTCGTCGTGATGTTCATCGTCAACTACATCGACCGCGTGAACATCGGCTTCGTGCGCCAGCATCTGAGCGCCGATCTGGGCATCGGCGCGGCGGCCTACGGGCTCGGCGCGGGGCTCTTCTTCATCAGCTACGCAATCTTCGAAGTGCCGTCGAACATCCTGCTGCAGCGCTACGGCGCGAAGCTGTGGCTCGCGCGCATCATGCTCACGTGGGGGCTGGCCGCGGCCGGCATGGCATTCGTGCGCGGCGAAACGTCGTTCTACGCGATGCGGCTGCTGCTCGGCGCGGCCGAAGCGGGCTTCTTTCCCGGCGTCATCTACTACTTCACGCAATGGCTGCCGAGCAACGAGCGCGGCAAGGCGATGGCGATCTTCCTGAGCGGCTCGGCGCTCGCGTCGGTGCTGTCCGGGCCGATCTCCGGCGGGCTGATGCTGATCGAAGGCGCGGGGCTGCGTGGCTGGCAGTGGATGTTCATCATCGAAGGCATGTTCTCGGTCGTGCTCGCGGGCTTCATCCTGCTGTGGCTCGACTCGAAGCCGCGCGACGCCGCTTGGCTCACCCGCGCCGAGCAGGACGCGGTGCTGGATGCGATCGACGAAGAGCAACGCCAGCGCGCCGCCGCGCACCCGGTCAAGCCGTCGCTCGGAACCCTGCTGCGCGATCCGCAAATCCTGATCTTTTGCCTGATCTACTTCGCGGTATCGCTGACCATCTACGGTGCGACTTTCTGGCTGCCCAGCATCATCCACAAGATGGGCCATTTCAACGACTTCCAGGTCGGCCTGTTCAACTCGATTCCGTGGCTGATCTCGATCGCGGCGATGTATCTGTTCGCGATGCTCGCGGCGCGCTTCAAGTTCCAGCAGGCGTGGGTCGCGTGTGTGCTGCTGATCGCCGCGCTCGGCATGTATGCGGCTGGCCAGGGCGGCCCGGTGTTCTCGTTCGTCGCGATCTGCTTTGCTGCGATCGGCTTCAAGGCGGCCTCGTCGCTGTTCTGGGTGATCCCGCAGGGCTATCTCGACGCGCGGATTTCCGCCGCGGTGCTTGCGCTGATCAACTCGATCGGCAATCTCGGCGGCTTCGTGGCGCCGGCGACCTTCGGCTTCCTCGAACAGAAGACCGGCTCGATCGAGGGCGGCCTCACTGGACTCGCGGTGATGTCGGTGATTGCCGCCGGGGTCGTGTTCTTCTCGCGCATGAGCCCGCGCGAAGGATTGCCGGCCTCAGCGCATTGACCGTATCGAACCACCATATAGACACATTTTCAGAAACCTTCAGGAGACTCGATGAAAACACTAGAAGCTACGACGGCCGCCGCACGGACGGCCGTCGGACGATACCGATGGACCATCTGCGCGATGATCTTCGCGGCGACGACGATCAACTACATGGATCGTCAGATGCTCGGGCTGCTCGCGCCGCTGCTGCAAAAAGATATCGGTTGGAACCAGGTGCAGTATGCGCAGACCGTGATGGTGTTTACGGTCGCCTATGCGGTGGGTCTCGCGATCTTCGGCCGCATCGCCGATCGCGTCAGCACGAAGAAGGTCTACGGCAGCGCGATGGCGCTGTGGAGTCTCGCGGCGATGCTGCACGCGGTTGCATCGACCGTGCCGGGTTTCGCGGCCGTACGCGGTCTGCTCGGCTTCGGCGAAGCGGCCAATTTTCCGGTTGCGATCCGCACTACCGCCACGTGGTTTCCCAAGAAGGAACGCGCGCTTGCGACGGGCTTCTGGAACATGGGCGCGACGATCGGAGGCATCGTGGCGCCGGCCTTCGTGCCGATCGCCGCGGTGATGTGGGGCTGGCGCGCGACGTTCATCGCGGGCGGTGCGACCGGGTTCGTCTGGCTGGCGGTGTGGTGGCTGGTTTATCGGCAGCCTTCGGAGCATCCGTCGGTGTCGAAGGAAGAACTCGCCTACATCAATGCGGACCGCGAAGAAGTCGTCGAGCAGAAAGTCAGCTGGTTGTCGGTGCTCAAGTACCGCGAAACGTGGGCGTTCGTCTTCGGCAAGCTGCTGACCGATCCGGTGTGGTGGTTCTATCTGTTCTGGCTGCCCAAGTGGCTCAATGAGTCGCGCCATATCGACATCGCCCACATGGGTCTGCCGCTGATCGCAATCTACACGATGTCATCGATCGGCAGCGTGGCGGGTGGCTGGCTGTCGTCGCGTTTGATGGCGCGCACCAACCGGCCGAATTTCGCGCGCAAGCTCACGATGCTCATCTGTGCATTGTGCGTGGTGCCGATCGCAACGTTGTCGGCATTCCAGAGCCTGTGGTGGGCGGTGCTCGCCGTTGGTCTCGCGGCAGCGGCGCACCAGGGCTGGTCGGCGAATCTCGTCACGACGGTCGGCGACGTGTTTCCGAAGCGGGTGGTCGGCACGGTGGTCGGTATCGGCGGCGTGGCGGGGATGGTCGGTTCGTTCTTCTTCTCCGGCGTGATCGGCGAGACCTTGCAGCGCACTGGGAATTATTGGGCGCTGTTTACGGTCGGCGCATCGGCGTATCTGGTTGCACTGGGCATCATTCATCTGTTGATGCCGCGGATGACGGCGGTGATGTTGCGCGATTGATGTAGCGTTTGTCGGTGACACAACCGGAGGGCGGGGGACGCATGATTGGTGTCCCCCGCTTTTTTTGTCACGACGGGGATGCAGCGGAGTTGACCCAGTGAGTGATTAGCACTCAGGCTTACTGAGTCGAACCTGAACAATCCGGAGAGCCTTTTGCAGCAAGGGTTTGAAGCGGAAAGTTGTTGATGCATTTGCAGGAACCTGGCAGATTATGGGTAGTTTCCTGCAAATTCTGTCGAGGTCTGGATGGGT